>CAKTYF010000028.1 GCA_934631995.1 uncultured Eggerthellaceae bacterium | reverse complement strand
GTTTGAGACCATGACGTACGGCGCAACCATCACGCAGCACGACCTTGATAAGCTGATGGAACTCATGGAGCACCCGTGCCGCGAGCACTGCAGCTACTAATTTCGGCGCTCAACGATAGCGCCGTCCAATAAAAAAATCGAAACGTTCCTCGGGTGCTACCGAAGCCCTCTTCGGCAGCACCCGAGACTCTTCTGCCACCGCCAGCTCAACGCTGAAACGGTGCTCCGCAAGCCATGTTGTCAAAAAAACGTCCCCGATGCGCAAAATATGCCGATACAGGGTAGGTTGCACTTGGCAGCTTGGAGTAAGGGAATCTTGCGACCTGGGCAAACGCGTTTTCGCTTGTCGAAAAAAACCTAAAACGAGTCCGATAGTCCGTTTCCGCACCTCCAGACCTACCCCGTACCGTCATATTTTGCGCATTTGCCTTCAATTTCCGACAAAGTGAATCGTTCAGCGAGCAATCAGCCTCGACCCGCAATCATCTAGCGGACCTCAACACCAACTCGCGCGGATCGATTGCGAAATCAGACAATAAAATGCCGTTATTCTCCCCTTTGGTATCAAATAGGGACACACGCAACCGTGCGTTCCTATTTTTTTCGATGACCACCTGATTTGCAAAACAGGTAAATAACAGTACACCTATCCGGGCGTATCATTTCTCACCCTTTGAAAACAATAAAAGTCAACTCTGTTTTCCCATAAAACTTACCGCTACACTGTTGAAAAGTGGAAACACTTCTCTTGATGGTTGGTAACTTGATCGGTCGGTCGATCGCCTCCGTCACAGATGGAGGTTAGACCGCCAAGAAAGGCAGGTGGTCACAATGGCAGCTCCCGAAACCGAGCATGTCCGCAACGTCGCCCTGGTCGGGCAGGACGGCGCGGGCAAAACATCACTGGCGGAAGCCATGCTGTTCGTGTCTGGACGCACTTCTCGCATGGGAACCACGCACGACGGAAAATCCAATCTTGACGTAGATCCCGAAGAAATCAAACGTCGATTCACCATTGCCACTTCCCTTGCTCCGGTTAATTACCGCGACTACAAAATCAATGTTCTTGATACTTCCGGACAACCCGATTTCATTGGCGAAGCGCTGCTCTCCATGCAGGTATGCGAGACGGCGCTTTTTGTTTTCGATGCCGTAACCGGCCCGCAGCCCATGAGCACGCGTCTGTGGAAAGAAGCGGACAACATGCGCCTTTCCCGCGCCGTGTTCATCAATCACATTGACTGCGAAAACGCAAACTTCAACGCCGCCATGGCAACGCTTCACGCGCGTTTCGGTTCTCGCCTGGGCGCCGTGACTATCCCCATTGGCGAAGGCCCCGACTTCAAGGGCGTTGTTGACGTACTGCGCATGAAAGCGCGCTACTTCACCGACAGCGATGAAGAGCTGGTCGAAGACATCCCCGCCGATTACCTGGATGCCGCGGAAACCGCACGCGAAAAGCTGTGCGACCTGGTTGCCGAAGCCGACGAGGATCTTATGATGAAATACCTTGACGGCGAAGAGCAACTGACGCAAGAAGAGCTGGAAAGCCTGTTCGATAAAGCCATCCTTCAAGAGCTGTTCATTCCTGTTTTCGTTGGATCAACCCTGATCAAGCAGGGTGTTAAGGGTCTTATCGAAGACATTTGCACGTACTTCCCCAGCCCCACCGCTCACGGCAGGTTCCAACTGGCAAGCGGCGAAACCATCCGCGTGAGCGAAGAAAAGCGCCCGGCAGCCTACGTTTTCAAGACGCTGCTTGACCCCTACGCGGGCCGTTTGAGCTTCCTGAAAGTTATTGCCGGCACGCTTGCGCCGGGCATGGAGCTGCTCAACAGCCGCAACGGCAAGAAAGAGCGTCTGGGCCACTTGTACCTGATGATGGGCAAAGAAACGAAAGACGTCAAACGCGCGAAGGCGGGCGACATTATTGTTGTTCCCAAGCTGGGCGAAACCATCACAGGCGATACGCTTTCGCAGACCGGCGAAATTTCTGTCGAAATGGCACCGATGCCCGTTCCGTACTACCCCGTAGTCATCGAAGCCGACGACAAGAAGAACGAAGACAAGCTGGGTACGTTCCTTTCCCGCGCGGCGGAAAACGACCCCACGCTTATCATCGATCGCAACGAAGAAACGCGCCAAAGCGTGGTGCGCTGCATGGGCGAAACCATGGCTGCGCTGCTGATTTCGCGCCTGCAGTCGCAGGTGGGCATTGGCGTTCGCACCGTGCCCGTGCGCATTCCCTATCGCGAGACCATCCGCAAAACGGCAGAAGCGCAAGGTCGCCACAAGAAGCAAACCGGCGGCTCGGGTCAGTTCGGCGACTGCTGGCTGCGTCTTGAGCCCAACCCCGGCATGGGCTATGAGTTCGTGGACGACATCCACGGCGGCGCCATTCCCAACGGCTTGATTCCTGCTGTTGACAAGGGCGTGCAAGAGACCATGGCCGCAGGTTACTTGGCAGGATATCCCCTGGTAGACATCAAGTGTACGTGCTACGACGGCAGCTATCATTCCGTTGACTCCAACGAAATGGCGTTCCGCACCGCAGCGCGCATTGGCTTCCACGCCGCGTGCGAAAAGGCGAACCCGGTGATTCTTGAGCCCATCGCCGAGATTTCCGTGAACACGCCCGAAGAGTTCGCGGGCGCCATCATGAGCGATATTTCCACACGTCGCGGCCGCATTATCGGCACCGACTCCAATGACGACGGCGACACCATCATCATTGCGCGCGTACCGTACGCAAGCGTCATTACGTACACGAAGGACCTGCGCTCCATCACGCGCGGCTGCGGCACGTACACGTTGGAAATGAAAGATTATGAGCAGGCACCTGTTGACGTACAGGCAAAACTGATTGAAGCTTATAAGGAATCGAAAGCTTAAGCGAAACTCGGCCGCTTAAGCGTAACGCATAGAAAGGAAACGATTATGGGAAAGAAAGCAGATGAGGCGCTGGAAATAACTCTTGAGGAGCTGCCCAACTACCTGCGCGCCAACCACTCCGCCTACATGGAAATTGGAGAAGAGCTCCTCTATTTAACCGACGCCAACGACATTTACTGGCGTGCGCAAGACACCAAAACCTTGAACGAGAAGGGTCACTACGTTGACTGTTCTCCCCTTGTTCCCACCGTTTCGGAGTTCATGGACCTGCCCATTTGGAAGGGCGGCGCCATCCGCGGATTGTTCGGCGCGGCAACGTTCTATGCATCGGTGAAGGAATAACCTTGTAAGAGAAACTTGCTTGATGGGGAAGCCGCAGATGATTTCCCCATCAAGTGTTGAGCGAACGGGGCTTCGACATAACGTCGGAGCCCCTTCTTCATGCCTGCAAAATCACCCGTCCGTAAAAACGCGCGAAATGGTGAAAAAGACCCCCGTCACTTTTTCACCTGCGCGGTTTTAGCGATGAGCTTTTGATAGATGCGGTCTCGAATCCATGGCTCGGTGGAAAGCGAGCAAGCTTCATCGATAGGGACCCACTTTACGCCGCTGTTCTCATCAGGCTTTATGCGTAAATCGTTTGCAGCAGGATTAGCCTGCGCTAAATACGTCACGTTCAAGTGCAAATGCGAGCTCACATACGCGCCATACTTCTCATGGCCCGCAACCGTAAGCACCTCAACAGAGAAAACCTGACCGTCAAGCAGCAACTTTGCATCGGCCACACCCGTTTCCTCCCAAAGCTCGCGCAACGCCACTGCAGCAAGATCGGCTTCGCCATCGGCATGCCCGCCAATCCACGACCAGGAGTTATAGATGTTGTGGTAGACCATGAGCGTTTGTGTGAACGTGGGGTCAACCACCCAAATCGAACACGCCATATGGGCTTGCGCGCCGCGATCAAACACGTTGGGAACATCGCGAAGGGCACACAGGATAACCTCTTTATCAACCGCTTCCTGCTCATTTGCTGGAGTAAACGCCCGAATGTTCTCGTAGAGTTGCTGCCGTTTTTCCGCAAATGCTCCCATGATGCTTCCCTTCGCTTCTTTTGCCCTGCTCCGTTGCCGACGTCGCCGCGTTTTCTCGCCGCGCACCGTTGCCGGCATCGTCGTCTTCGCCTTCGCCTTCGCCCGGCAATGTTGTCAAATTACCCCACCTTTTGTCAACAAGAAACGGGACACAAGGCGCAGAACTCGGCAATAAATGAGACACCAGGCAATGGGCGCAACGTCACGGCTCTGCCACAATGGCAGCATGAAGAACTCTGCACGACCCTTTGCGTTTATGAGGAGGCATATCATGACGACCTGCGCAAACACCACAAACACAGGCACCACAACCACAGGGAAGAACCTTAAGAAGCTCACACTGCTGCACTCGAATGATCTCCACGGCGACTTTCTGGCCGAAGAGATTGACAAAAAGCTGGTGGGAGGCGTTTCGTATCTTTCCGGCTACCTGGACAAAGTGCGAACCGAAGAGAAGAACGTCATTTACGCCATTGCCGGCGACATGTTTCGTGGGTCAGTCATTGACAGTGAGTTCAAAGGCATCAGCACCATTGAGATCATGAACCTGCTGGGTCCCGATGTGGCGACCATTGGCAATCACGAAATCGATTACGGCGTGTCTCATCTGCTATTTTTGGAAAAATGCTCCACGTTTCCCATTGTAAATGCGAACTTGCACATCTCCACGAACGGACGTCGCTTGTTCATGCCCGAAACCATCATCGAAATCGACGGCATGAAAATCCTGTTCATTGGCATCATCACCGAAGAAGTGCTGGCTGCGGCAAAATCTGACACCATGGTGGGAACGTTTTTGGACATTGAAGAAGCCGCCGTTGACGTGGGCCGTATTTGCAACGCCTACAACGCCACCGACATCGACTTTACCGTGCTGCTCACGCACATCGGCTTTGAAGAGGACCAGCGCCTGGCGGCTGAACTTGACCCGCTGTGGGGCGTTGACGTAATCATTGGCGGGCACAGTCACACGTTCATGGATGAACCGTGTATCGTGAACGGCATTCCCATTGTACAAGCAGGTACCGGCACCGACCAAATTGGCCGTTTCGACATTATGATTGACACCGACAACAACTGCATTGACACGTTCACCTGGCAATCTATTCCCATTTGCAGCGAAACCTGCCCACGCGATGAAGTGCTTGAGGAGCTCATTTTGTCGTACAAAGATCGAACCGATCAGAAGTACGGCCGTGTGATCACGCGCTTCAAGTGCCGCCTTACCCATCCCAGCCGCACGCAGGAAACGGCGCTGGGCAACTTGGTGGCCGACGCCTTCCGCGAAAGCCTGGGCGTGGACATCATGTTTGCGGGGTCGGGCTCCATCCGCAACGAGCAAGCAGGACCCATTGTGACATTTGGCGACTTGAACGAGCTCTTCCCCTACGACGACGCCATTTATCAGATCAGCGTGACGGGCGCGCAGGTGCGTCGCATGCTGCAGCACATGTTGCGCGACGAGGCATGGACGGGACACACGGAGTTCTACCAGCTTTCGAAGGGTATGAGGGTCACGTACAACCGTACCACGCGCAAGATCGAAAAGCTCAATTTCAAGGGCAAACCAATCGATGAGCAGGCAATTTACACCGTTGGCGTGCAGGCGTACCACTACACGAACCTGAAGGATTTCCTGGACGTAACGCCCGAGGAATGCGAAGCGAACGCGCCAATTCGCACGCTGTGCACATCTGCGCGCGACGTGCTGGAGGAATTCCTGATCAGCCACAGCAACCTTAAGCGCAGCGTTGAAGGTCGCCTGGTGCTGAAGGATTAACGCGCTGCTCTTCCCTTTTGCCTGCAACGTTGCAAGCGGTATCGCAGGCGTCGCTGCTGGCGGCGCAGGATGCGGTGCGACGCGTGGCAATGCGGGCCGCACAATGCGCGCGTGCTTGCGTGACACTGCGCGCGGTTTTGCGAGAGGCGCTACGAGCAGCGCCGCGTGCCAAGGCGTGCGCTGCATGGGGTGCCGTGCGGATCGAGCGACATGTGTCAAACAGCACCAAAAACGGGAAAGCTGCCGCAACAAGCAGAAGAAAAAAGAACACGAAAAACAGCTCTAACATGGGGTGCCTCCTTGTGTTACCTGCATTTCAGGTAGGATTTCAGGTGAAGGGTTGCTTCGTTTTGTTTTCATGCATAATAGGCAAACAAGAAATCCCAGCTGTGTCAGTTCTTGGACAGCTGGGATTTTTTTAAGCAGCACGCGAGAATGGCGGGAACGCGAGCAACGGCAACAGGAGAACGAAGCTGCACGAGAAGCAGCCCTGGAGCTGCCCACGAACACTAACCCCAGCGTCTGCGGCGGCAAGCGGCGACGCTAATGCAAGGAGCAAAAGAAGCTGCAGTGGCCGGCCTGGAAGCTGCCGGGGTTTACCTTTGTCACGAAAACGTGACGGATGAGCCCTTTCGGCACATGGACCTTCCACAATCCCTATAATGGCGGTGGAAAAAACATGCGGAGAAACAAGTGGGGATGCATCGGCAGCGCGGGCATAAAAGCGAATCCGGCACAAGCGCAAAAGAGGGGCCGACGCAAGTGCAAAATCACCAGCGTTCCCGCAGTTCAAACGCAAGAGAAAAGATAGGAGCACGTATGATTCGCCAGATTATCCACATTGACCAAGATCTTTGCAACGGTTGCGGCGCGTGCGCAAGCGCTTGCCACGAGGGCGCCATTGGCATGATCAACGGAAAAGCCCAGCTGCTGCGCGACGGCTACTGCGACGGCCTGGGCGACTGCCTTCCCGCCTGCCCCACCGGAGCCATCACGTTCGAGCAACGCGAAGCAGCCGACTACGATGCCGCCGCCGTGAAAGCGAACCAGCAAGCACTAACGGCAACCTTGGCCACAGGCACCGCGAACGAAGCCGTCGAGGGCAACGCGGCAGGCGCGACCCCTTCCCCTGCTGCGGGCGTATCCGTTGCTTCCCAGCTTCATAACTGGCCCATCCAGATAAAGCTTGCGCCCGTCAACGCGCCGGTTTTCGCCGATGCGGACCTGCTGATTGCCGCCGATTGCACCGCCTACGCTTACGCGAATTTCCACCAGGATTTCATGGCGGGCAAAACGGTGCTTATGGGTTGCCCCAAGCTCGATGCGGTGAACTACGCCGACAAGCTCACGCAGATCTTCGCCACGAACAGCATCAAAAGCATCACGCTCACCCGCATGGAAGTGCCGTGCTGCGGCGGCATGGAGTTCGCCATCAAGCAAGCAATCGAGGCGTGCGGCAAAAATATTGCGTTGAACGTTGTCACCATTTCGATTTCGGGCGACATCTTGGAATAAAAGCGCGCGAAGGTTAGCGAACGGCCCAAGCCGCCCGACCATCAGGGAGGCGAAAACCGCACGCCGGCACCGGGAAGAAAGAAGGACACCATGGTACTGCAAGGATGCCAGGGAAAAGCGGATATCACCGTTGAGGAACGCACGTGCCCGCAATGCGGCCACGAAATTGAGATTTTCTCCATCGATGCGGACGCCACGTGCGAAAACTGCGGATTCGTGATTTACAACGACTCGCTGAATTGCGTTCAGTGGTGCGCGTATGCTCGCCAGTGCGTGGGCGATGAGCGCTACGAGCAGCTTATGGCAATTGCGAAGTCGCAAAAAGAGCGCAAACAGGCAGCTCAGGAAGCCGCCGCACGCGAAGCTGCCGAACAGAGAAAAGCTGAGCAAGAATAAAAAACAGCACGAACGGAACCATGCTGCTATGAATCAGAAAGAAACGAACGCAATGGACGCACAGGAAAACGCAGCACCAGCAGAGCAGAACCCCTTCGCCCGCACGCAATTGCTCTTGGGAGAAGCGGGCGTTGTCGCGTTGGCGCGCGCTCATGTTTGCGTGTTCGGTGTTGGCGGCGTAGGCGGATTCGCGGTTGAGGCGCTGGCGCGTGCCGGCGTGGGCGCTTTGACCATCGTGGATGCTGACACCGTTGACATCACGAATATCAACCGCCAGATCATTGCAACGCATGATACCGTGGGTCAAGCAAAAGTGCAGGTCATGGCGCAGCGCATCGCATCAATCAACCCCGCATGCCGTGTTACCGCGCGCCAATGCTTCTACCTCCCTGAAGCGCGCGATGAGTTCGACTTCGCGCAGTACGATTACGTGGTGGACGCCATTGACACGGTGACCGCGAAGATCGACCTGGTACTTGCGGCACGAGAAGCGAACACGCCCATCATCAGCGCCATGGGCGCAGGCAACAAGCTTGACCCTACACGCCTTGAGGTTGCTGACCTTTGCGACACCTCTGTTTGCCGCCTGGCGAAAGTCATGCGCAAGGAGCTGCGCGCTCGCGGCGTTGAGCACCTGAAGTGCGTCTACTCGAAAGAAGAGCCGCACAAACCCAGCGCGCAGGAACTTGCCGCCGCAGGCTTTTCCCCCAATCAGAAAACGCCCCCTGGATCGGTGTCATTCGTACCAAGCGTTGCCGGCCTTATCATTGCCGGCGAAGTGATAAAAGACCTGGTCGCAAGCTGCTAGACGGGCGCACTCTTTCCTGATTTCGCTCAGCCGATGTCCCTCCCTTTCCCGCTTTCGCGTAGTCGTGTCTCGCGTGAACCGCCGCCGCGTGGATGCCCGTGCCCGGGCATGAAAAAAGGCGCCCCGATCCGGATGCGCCTTGATTCCATGGTCTCGGGCAGTTTACCGCCGTGCCCGGGGCATAAGAAAACCCGCCGAAGCGGGTTCGAATTTCTGATCATATGTAAATCAGCTCTACGTAAACGATACTGTCTTTCCGTCAAACCCATAATCGCCTTTTATGCATACAGCATGGTCGTTGTTGCTTATGCCAGAATTAAAAACGAATTCATACTCAGTTCCATCAATAACGATACTTCTCCAGTCCGAAATAGGTCTTTTTTCATCAAGAAACAGCACCGTATATGGAGTGTCCCCGAACTTGATAACTTCTGATTTATCTACTTTCATAAAAACCTCCCTCATACAACTCGAGCTGCCTCCCATAGTCCAGTAGATTCGCTTTTGTAACCTCCACCTCTGATCTAGGTATATTTTATCTCTTCGTCATGCTAAGCAGATACTTTTGAACGCGGGTTTCATGATCGACAAATACGCCGTCATCATCCAAAATTAAAGTAATCAGGGCGGTATTTACTGGATAGCTGTTGAAATATCCGTGCGCCGTGCCGCCGTTGTCGTTCACCGAGTGCGAAAGGTGCTGCCGATGATAGATACCGATTTGACTCGCAGGGGGTTCCTCTGCGCAACCGCCCTTGGGGTTATGGGACTGGCCGGCTGCTCGTTCACGCCGGCAAGCAGCGAAGACGAATCAGTTTTCAAACTGCTCGGCGCCTTCGTCGTCGAGCCGACCGACGAGACGATTTCCGCGGGGGTCGATTTCTCATCGATCCCCAACACCCGCAAGCTTGTCATGTGCGTGTTCGATATCGAGAACTCAACGAACAAGAACTGGGGCGGCTTCCTCTCGTGCACCATGTCCTACGGATCAGGGAACGACTACAAGGGCAGCATCTACGATCAGGACCTGCCGGAACAGGTCGAGACGTTCATGGAGCATAGCGGCTACACGCCGGCGAGCGGAAGCCTGACGCTCGATGCCGGATCGGACCCGGTGAGGGTCCTCGCATGCTTCCTGATTACTGCCGCCGACCTCAAGGAGAAGGGCACGCTGAAGCTCGGCATCGATGGATGCGCCGACGACAGATTAGAGGTGTCGCCCGAGAAGCTTAAGACCGTCGCCATCCCCGATGCCATCTTCGAGGTCGAGAAGGACCCGGACGCCTACCAGCTAGCGCGATCCATGTACAGCAGAGGCAACCTCGCCTGGACCCTCCTCGCCAAGTCCTCAACGGCCTCGGCGGCAGGAAACACCCCATCGGCATTGGCAGGCCTCGTCGCTGCCAAGGTCCTCTTCTCGGAGGATGCACAGTTCGGGATATCGCTCATGTCCGGCCCGGCAACGGGTGCGGGAACCAGTATCTTAACCGATACCTGCCCCATGATGAGCTTCGCCAAGATGGCGGAGGCCAACCAGGAAGCATCGGATGACGCGTCCTCCATAGACCGGCACCTGAGCGCCATGTGCGACGCGTGGGACGCCCAGAACTACGATGCGCTCAACGCGAGCAAGAACGCCCTGGAACCGGTGCTCAAGAAATACATCGGACAGTAGGGCATTCGCACACAAGAGAAGAAGAGGGTACCCGGTCGGACTAAAACGCCTCCCGTTTCTGGGGCGCGGTTTATCGAAATCGAACTGTATGGGAGCGAGTGAAAAAGTGACGGGGTCTTTTTCACCTTCCCCGCAAAAACCGACCCGCTTCGCCCGATTTGAAAGCGCATTGTTGGAAAACCGGGGTCAAATTCGAAGTTGTGTAAGGTTGGAAGTAGGTGGAAACGCAAGGATTGATCAGAGGACAAAATATGCTCTAATTGGGAATAGTTCTGAACTGGGGTTTTACCGAACTGGATTTTGCGTGGAGCGCACGCCCGACGTAAATCGCCCCAATCCGAACCCTTGACCTACTTCCAACCTTATACAACTTCGAATTTGGGAGCCATTCTTCAACAACATGGAAGAAATGGGAGTAGACACCGCCCATCGTAACGCCATTAGCAAAAGCGACGAGAAAGACTGCGACAATTAGAGCGGCACGGATACGCTGAAATACCAGGAATTGTTGACAAAAGGTGGGGTAATTTGACAACAAGCGACGAGGCTAAAGAGTAAGGAACAAACCCAGAGCTGCGGCGCCAAGGGCTACAGCGTACGTCGCGAAAAGATAGAGTGCCGCGTGGGTGCGTCCAGCAGCTAATGCCGATTGACCTGCACCGTTAATCTGCCCCGCGAAAAGACGCGCCGCATCAAGATTCACCGTGGACAACGTGGAAAATCCTCCACAGAACCCTGCGAGCAGAAAGGCCTGGGCGCATCCTTGAACACCAAGTCCCCCGAAAACACCCGCAAGAAAACAAGCTATCGCGTTCACCAAAAACACCGCCACGGGAAGCCACGAGCAAACGCCGTCAAAACGGGTCGGCATGCGATGAGCCGCCTTCCGTTTCGCGATCAAAGAATCGATAGCATCAAGAGCATACGAACGGCACACCGCGCCACCCGCGCCACCCAAACCAACACACAACGCTAGAAGCAAGCTACTCATAAACGCTCACCAGCTTCCGTGAGGGACGCACACAACCCATTGGCCGCCGTCGCATGATGCGCGCCGAAAATTCGCATAGCCGCAAGCGCTGCGCCAAACGACAAAACAAACGTCAGCGCAATATGCAGAAATGCGCCAAAATCGTTTCCGGAAGCAAGCAGTTCATCGGCATCAACGCAAACGGCGCTCAGCGTAGTAAACGCACCAAGGAATCCCCGATTGATCACCTTCACCAGCGCCGGAGACAACAAATGAGCACGCTGACCTGCGCAAAAGACAACAACGATAAGAAACGATCCCAGCGTATTCACTACAATCGTCGATACAGGAAAGCCATCCACCCACGGCAGGGGCAGGCTCTGCATGAAGAAGCGAAAAAGCGCGCCGCAAAAACCCGCAAGCGCCAAAACAAAGAAAAACTGCCCGTTGCTGGACGCTTCCCATTGCGCAAGGGCGCTTGAAAATCGCGATTGCGAAGAGCCGTTGCGCGCACTTTGACCACGAGAACTTTGGCTGCAAGAGCCCTGGCTGCAAGAACGCTGCCCACACGCGCTTCGGTCGCTTTGTCCCTGCATCAGCATCTTCGCTTTTGCTTCCCTTCTTGAATCCTTCGCGGTTTCTCGCAAGTTTTACCGCTGCTTTTCCTGCACGCCTTCATGCACGCCCCCGCAAACACGCAAGAGCGCTGCGCCAGGCGCGATTACGTATTCTCCCTCTTTTTTGTTTCGCATCGCCCGTTTTTTGGCGAAAAGCAGATAAAGCGGCACAAAACCTTTGTACAATGACTATCGAAGTTTGCGCACGGCATGCCGCGTGCAACACGGGGCACACGAAAGGACCTTTGATGGCAACGGAGTTCTTCATTTCCGATATTCATGGCGAATATGACCAGTTCATAAGCAACTTGAAAGCCGCAAGCGCGCTGGCAAGTTCGGGCGGCTACGACAAGCTGCACGTTATTGGCGACGTATACGATCGCGGTCCCGCGCCCGATGCCGTGGTGGAAGCGCTCATGGACGAGCCGAACCTTGATATCCAGTGGGGCAACCACGATATTGTGTGGATGGGCGCCAGCCTGGGCCAGCGCGGCTGCGTGGCAAACGTGGTGCGCATTTGCGCGCGCTACAACAACTTGTCGCTTTTGGAGGAAACGTACGGCATTGATTTGGGTGCGCTGCGAGCCTTCGCAAACAACGTGTACGGCGAAGACCCCTGCGCGCTGTTCATCCCGAAAGGCACAAGCGACTACCCCGCCGAGGTGCGCCACGAGATTGCGCGCATCCAGAAAGCAATCGCCATCATCCAGTTCAAAGTTGAATACATGCATAGCACCGAGAATCCTGATTTCGACTTGACCAGGAGAAACTTGCTGCATCATATTGATTTCGAGACAGGAAACGTGGAAATTGAAGGGTCCTGCTACCCTATGCTGGACCTGAACTTCCCCACCATCGATCCCGCCGATCCGTATTGCATGACTGCCGAAGAAGAGGCGGTCATGGAAAGCCTGGCGGACGCATTCTTGAGCTCAAAGCGCCTGCAGCGCCACATTGCGCTGTTCCTTGATGTGGGCAGCTTGTACACCGTGGCTAATGGCGCGCTGCTGTTCCACGCTGCCGTGCCGCTGAACGCCGATGGCAGCTTAAAAGAAACGTCGCTATTTGGGCGCCCGCTAAAAGGTCGCGCGCTGTTCGATGCCGTTGACGCAAGCGTGCGCGCCGCTTTTGACCCGCATGCAAGCGAGCGGGATAAAAAACGCGGGCGCGATTTGCTATGGTATTTGTGGCTGGGCGAAGATTCGCCGCTGTTTACGAAAAGCAAGATGGCCACATTCGAGCTGTATTTCGTAGAAGATAAAGCTATTCGCAAGGAACACAAAAACGCGTACTATTCCCTAATGGAAGACGAACGCGCTATAGCTGGTATCCTGCGTGACTTCGGGCTTGACCCCGCTGCGAACCGCATTGTCAGCGGGCATGTTCCCGTGAAGGTGAAGGACGGGGAAAGCGCCGTGAAGTGCGGCGGGCACGTGCTAGTCATTGACGGCGGCATGTCGCGCGCGTACCAAGCAACATCGGGCATCGCGGGATTCACGCTGGTGCATGGCGACGCCGGTGCGGGCGAAGGCGCAGGCGCGAAGGCCGCAGGTGGCGACGCGGGTACGGGAGCCGCGGACAACTGGACGCTTATCGCGCATCAGCCCGTAGGAAGCTTCCTTGAGCCAGAAGTAGCGCATTTGCCCGCACTGGCGCCACTTTTGCAATGAGTGACGCGAAGTCACACGCACAAGCAGTACAGCGAAGCCGCCTTCGCGAAATCATTGTGCAATAAAAGTTCTCATTGAGATGATATAACAGCAATCGTTAGACAGATTGGCGACTCCTTCGCCTTCCCCTTATCTGGAAGGATCGGCAAGAGAGCCGCCACGAAGCGAACAGAAAGGAACACCATGAACGAGACTTTGAACGTTTTGGAAACGCGCCGCAGCTGCCGCAATTTCAAGCCCGATGCCGTGCCCGAGGAAACGCTGCAGGCAATTCTGCGCGCGGGCACGTACGCCGCAACCGGCATGGGAAAGCAATCGCCGCTGATGGTGGTTGTGGAGAACAAGGAACTGCGCGACAAGATTTCCGCCGAAAACGCGCGCATTATGGGCAAGGATGCTGATTTCGACCCCTTCTACGGCGCGCCGATTATCGTCATCGTGCTAGCAAAGAAGGATGTTCCCACGCACGTGTACGACGGCAGCCTGGTCATGGGCAACTTGATGAACGCCGCGCACGCACTGAGCGTTGACAGCATTTGGATTCACCGTGCGAAGGAAGAATTCGACTCCGACTTCGGAAAACAGTTGCTTGCCGAATGGGGCATCGAAGGCGACTACGAAGGCATTGGACATTGCGCGTTGGGTTATCGCGCGGCCGAGCTACCCGCAGCGGCTCCGCGCAAGGATGATTACGTGCGCATTATCCGCTAGGAATTGAGTGCGTTTTGGGCTTATAGCCTATTGAACGTCCGCGCAGTTAGCCGTTTTGCACCGCTGCGCGGACGCTCGACCAGGCATTTTATTGACATGAACGAACAAAACCGTATGACAAAGAAAAACGATGAGAGCCGTAGTATTAGCAACGACCTTTGTTGCGAAAATGTGCCGCGACTTATCGAGCTGCCCGAAGGCCTAACGCTCACTAACGGCACTTTGGAGTTGCGCGCCGATTTCACGCGCATGATCGCCCGCATCAACCCCAACAAAGCGCATCAAGAGCTGCTGGTAAAAGCTGCGAAAATTAAAGGCGTGCCCACTGAAGACCTGCTTGTCATAGATGCGACGGCGGGCTTGGGCGAAGATTCCCTGTTGCTCGCAGCGGCAGGTTTTTCTGTGGTGATGTTCGAGCGCGACAAAACGATAGCAGCGCTGCTGGAAGATGGCTTGGCGCGCGCGGCGCACGATGAACGGTTATCCTCCCTGGTGGCGCGCATGACGCTGCGCAAAGAGGACAGCATTGCGGCGCTTGCCGGCGAAAGCATGCACGCCGATGTTATTTTGCTTGACCCCATGTTCCCGGCGCGCACGAAAAGTGCCTCGGTGAAGAAGAAATTCCAGCTTATCCATGGGCTCGAAGCGCCTTGCACCGATGAGCAGGAATTACTCGATGCCGCTTGCGCAGCGCATCCGCGCAAGATTGTGATCAAGCGACCGCCCAAAGGACCTTGGTTGGCACAGCGCAAGCCATCGTATTCCCTCACCGGAAAAGCCGTGCGCTATGACTGCCTGGTGTTCGCACCGAAAGAGCCTTAGATAGAGCTCGCGAGGGTTTCCCGGCATCCGCAAGGGCTCACATAGGACCCTGTGACCTGCGCTTTATCGATCGCTCCTGGCGCTCTGCGTTCTATCGGCCGACCTCGCCTTGAAGCTCCTGTCCGGCGCAGCAATCATCCGCGCTCCAGCGCGCTAAGCCTTCCCAAGCGCCGTGCGCAAGCGCTCGAAATGCAGGAAAATGCCCTGTTCGCTGAGTTTTTCGATATCTTCCCACGAGGCAAACGTGAAATCAATCACCTCGGCAGGCTGCACCACTACATCGCTTTTATTGAAATCCAGCACAAAGCGGAAGATGTGGTTGATGTAGTTATCACCGCGCGCCAAGTCCACGTTTTCATAACGATAGAGCAGTTCCGGCTCGCAAGTGTCAACCTTGATGCCAACCTCTTCGAAAACTTCTCGTTTCACTGCATGAACAGGCGTTTCTCCCGCCAACACGCCACCACCGGGAACTTCCCACCAACCAGCAGCCCATTTTTTGTCAAGGCTCCGGCGCGTGATAAGATACTTGCCTTCCTTGTTTTGCAGCAGGCCCAACACATAGAGCATGAACTGGCCTTCTTTGAGGAAAAGGCCTTTTCGCGGAGCAACAATGCCCAGCGGATGAGCATTGGCATCGTATACGTCGATCATCTCTTTTTGGGCCGAATCAGTCACCGAAGTACCTTTCGCATTGTTTTACCTTGTGGGTGCGTTGCGCGTTTTCGCCCGGCTTCGTCCAGCTTCGCTAAACTTCGCCGGATGGGCAGCTTGCGCAACGACTTTCGCGCCTTGCAACGGACTTCACGGTTGCACCTTACCACGAAGACGCAAGCGCATCGCCTGTTCCAAGTACAGCCCAGTATAGCTTTGTTCATGCGCCGCACACGGTCAACTTCGCGAACGACAAAATCGCCCATGATAAAAACACCCCACTTTTCTGTGGATTTTTGACTCCTCGAGCGTCGATTTTCTGCATTTCCCCAGGTCACAAAAAAGTTAGCTTCAGTAAACCCACAGAAAAGTACCCTCTTTTTATCACAGAGGAAAAAGCGGGGGGTCGGAAGCAGATGGCAGAGGCCGGGCGGGGCGCGGAAAGCGAAGGGACGCAGAGGAGGCACGAGGCACGCGGGAAAAGAAGAAAGCAACAGAAGCACGTAGTACCAAGACTCCCCCACTCCCAAAATGAACAGCCAGGCGCATTTTGTCCATTGATAGCGTAGCCGCTCACCTGGAATAATAGAAGCAATGCAAATACGAAAAGAAGGATTCTCATGAAAAAGCACTTGATTGAGCTGGCTTTATGCCTTTGCTGCCTTATCACGTTTGTCGGCTGTGCCGCCAACAGCGGCGCATCCGAAGAGGCTGATGCAGCCAGCAACGGAGCCGGCACCGCCTCTGCCGCAACGAAAATCGTTGTCGGTACGCTTGCGACCGAAGACATCCTGCCCTGTTGGGTGGCCCAGGAAGAAGGCCTGTTCGCCAACGAGAATCTGGATGCCGAAATTGCCGTGTTCCAAAGCGCATCCGAGCTGATTGCGGCCGTTTCTTCGGGCAGCGTTGACTTCGCCATGACTGATCCCATGGTCACCACCAGCCTGTACGCATCGGGCGCTGACGTGCAGATTCGCTGGGTCACACTGGGTGCCGACGCTAGTCAAGGCCGCTTTGGCATTATGACCGCTGACCCCGAAATCAAAAGCCTAACCGATTTAGCGGGCGTACCCGTGGGCGTGGGATCGAACACCATTCTGGAATACGTTATGGACACGCTGTTCGAACGCGCTGGCGTTGCCGCCGACCAAGTGAAAACCGAGGAACTGCAAAAGCTTCCTGTGCGCTATCAGGCAATGGCCGCCGGCACCGTGAAAGCTGCAGCGCTTCCCGCCTCGCTGCTGGCGCTGGGCGAGGCATCGGGCTTCACCGTGGTTGCCGACGACACCACAGGCGGCAAAATTTCCCAGTCCGTCATGATTTCGTGCAAGAATGCGATTTCAACCGACACCGTAAACGCGTTCGCGCGCGCTTGGGATGCTGCCGTGGCGCACATCAACGCGAACCCCGATTCCTATCGCGCGCTGCTAGCGCAGAAGACATCGCTGCCCGAAAGCATTGCCCAAACGTATGCCGTAAGCAGCTATCCCACCGCTGAACTGCCCGAACAGCACATGATTGACGCTGTTTTGACTTGGATGACAAACAAGGGCTACCTGGCCACCAGCATTTCGTACGACGCTGCGACCGGCTGCTTCCAAGGACGCTAAGCCGTTCGTGCAAGAAGCTTCAAAACGCCAACTCGGACCACTTGCAGGGAACCTGGGACGTTTCACGCGCCTCAGGTTCCCTGCCACATCCTCTCTACTTACCGCATCCTTCCCGGAAAAGGCCGCTTATGTCTCTAGCATTTGAAAACGTTGAGCTTTCCTACGACAAGCTGCACGCGCTGAAAAACCTAAACCTGCGGATAGAAAGCGGGCAATCGCTTGCAATCATCGGCCCGTCGGGCTGCGGAAAATCAAGCATGCTACGCTTGGCGGCGGGACTCATTCGCCCCAACAAGGGATCTGTGCTGGTCGATGGTGCACCCATCGAAAAACCGCGCAAGCAGACCGCTCTCATTCTGCAAAACTTTGGCCTTCTTCCCTGGAAAACGGTGTATGCGAATGCCGAACTGGGACTTCGCATTCAAAAAGCACCTGCAATCCAGCGCAAAGAACGCACGCTTGAGGCGCTGCAGCGCGTTGGACTGCAGGATTTCGTCAAGAGCTACCCCAACGAACTCTCTGGAGGCATGCAACAACGCCTGGCAATCGCTCGCGCACTAGCCTGCGACATCGACACGCTGCTGATGGATGAGCCGCTCAGCGCCCTTGACGCGCTGCTGCGCGAGAATATGCAAGACACGCTGCTTTCCCTTTGGAAGGAGAAACGCTACACCCAACTTCTGGTGACCCATTCCATCGAAGAGGCTGTTTACCTGGGACAACGCATTGTAGTCATGGCGCCACGACCAGGCCGCATTGTGGCGCACCTCAGTAATCCTTGCATGGGAAGCGCCGCGTACCGCAACACCGATGAATTCTTCGCGCAATGCAAGGCTGTGCGCGCGGCGCTCGAATGCGGATGCGCTGGTAGCAACGTGGCCCATGGCAGAGCACTCAACAAAAACGCAGACGAAACCAAAAGCGCGCGAAACGAGGAATCCCATGCAGAATAAGATCTTATGGAAGGCGTTCTGCCTTATTGCTTCCCTCGCATTTGTCCTGACAGGATGGCATATCACCGCACTTATCCTGGCAACACCCGCCTTGGCTGTTCCCGCAGAGGCTCTTTCGGTATGCTTGCAGTACGCAGGCGATTTAGCACCCGATTTCGGCATCAGTTTCCAACGCGTAGGCATCTCGCTTCTGCTGGGCACAGTGCTGGGTGCGCCCGTGGGGTTGGCGTTCGGTCGCCGCAAGAAGCTCGACCAGCTGCTCGCACCCGCCCTCTATATTCTGTACCCCATCCCCAAGATTGTGTTGCTGCCTATTTTGTTGGTGCTTCTGGGTTTTGGCAGCGAACTGAAAATCGCACTTATTACGCTCACGGTGTTTTTCCAGGTGGTTGTTGTCATGCGCGACGCCGCGAAAAACATCCCCGATGACCTGCTTACGTCCGTTCGTTCGCTGGGTGCCACGCGCATCCAGCTGGCGTATCATGTGATCTTCCCGGCAACCATGCCGCAGCTTTTCACCACGCTGCGCGTGAGCAGCGCCGTAGCCATTGCCGTGCTGTTCTTCGCGGAAGCAATTGCCGGCTCTACCGGCTTGGGTTACTTCATCATGAACAGCTGGGGTATGGTGAATTATCCGCGCATGTTCGCCGGCATTGTAGCGCTGGCACTTTTAGGCGTGATCTTCTACGAGCTGTTTGACCTGATAGAACGATGCCTTTCGCATAAATAGCGGCAGCGATTGGCCGAATGTCCCAATGCGCCACGTCTTCTCCTGGTTCTTTCGCATCCTTCGGCGCGCTGCCTTGGCTTTCTTGTGCGTCTCCATGCTATGATGAACTCATGAAAAAACAGCCCGAAAAGATCGCGCGCACGAAACAGGAGTTCATCCAAGCCTTCTGGAGCCTGTATGCCGAAACGCCCGTGAACAAAGTCACCGTGGCGCAGGTGTGCGAGCGCGCGGGGTACCATCGCAATACGTTCTACCTGCACTTTCACGATATGTACGAGCTTTTGGAAGACGTTGAGTCCACCCTTTTGCAAGACGTTGCAACCTGCGTTGAAAACTGCATGAAACACCTGACAAAAGACGCAGGGAAGCTTGCGCGCATCGCAGCGCTGAAAGACGTCGTGCTTTTCTACGAGCGCAACAAGCGATTCATCGTGGTGCTTTTAGGTCCGCAGGGCGACCCGTCTTTTGCCTTACGCCTAAAGGAAGTATTGAAGCCTCTTTGGAAGCGCTACGTTATTGACCAGGGAGAATCGCAGCGTAGCGAGCAGGAAATCAACTTGATTTTGGAGTTTACGCTTGCGGGAAGCCTTGCCATGATCAGCCAATGGCTGCAGGATCCGCAAGGGCTTTCCGCCTATGAGCTGGGGCATCTAGTGTACGACACCGCCATCAAAAACGCCGCGCGATAAAGCGCGCTCTCACGCATAGCCCTGACGAACGCCCGCACCGAGCAGCTGCCCCGGGCAGCCGCACTTCCCCCGAATCGTCGCCCCAACAGCTTTCCCGCTGCCACCGGCATCTTA
>CAKTYF010000027.1 GCA_934631995.1 uncultured Eggerthellaceae bacterium | reverse complement strand
AATAGGAAGCACCCTACGAAGCAACAATTCCCCCGGTGGAATGCAAGTGATATTACGTACCAGGCTCTTACAAAGTAATTTATCTCACCATCGATGATACCGCCCGATTGATGCGTTTTCTCTTTCTGGGCGACACAAGAGAAGACCCCCTGCATCGTTTCGACCGCATGGATTTTTGTTCTTAGGTAGAATCGTCCAATTACCTACTCACCAGCAAATTGTTGACAAAAGGTGGGGTAATTTGTCAACAAAAACGAAACGGCCCCAAGAGTAGGTCGACCCAGAGTTGCTTTGCGGAAAAGAAGGGGTCGTTTGGCGGGTGAGTTGGAACAAGCCTCCGTCCCCCGTTCCAACTCTGTCTCCCACGCAGATCCCAAAAGAGACTGGACAAACAAGCCCTAAGCTAAAATCTTGGAAGCCCACTCATTGAATTCATCGTTATTGGTAAAGAAATTCCCTTTATACTCTGCCTTTGTTGTCATGGTGAAGTCATCTAGAATGATGACAAATTCGAAATTAGATTTCATTAAATAGGCAATTTGATTTGCCATAATATCGAGCATTTCTTTTAACTCGCTCTCCTTTGCCTTGTCTCCCTTTACAGCATTATACAAACCGCCTTTAAGCCTCACCTCGAATGTCAAGTAATCGCCGTCCTTGCCCCACTTTGTCGATTCGATGGCTTCATTCGAGAACGCCCTCGACATACCAGCCATGAACTGCTCAATCTCTGAATCCGTAACTTTTTTGGCATCAGCAATTTTCTTCACGCCAAGATAAACAAAGGATGCAGTATCCTCATCGGAGCTCTTTGAATAAAAGGCATTGTAGGCGGCGCCAATGTACCCATCAGAGTCATACATAAACAGCAGCACATTGCATTTCTGCTTCTCGGCAAAGAGATCGAGAGTGTCCTGCTCTTGCTGCTCCATGTTCCATATGCCATCGCCTGTGAAAGAAACAAGCACGCAATTGAAGTCGTACACTTCGTACGTTCCCTTCTCTGCGCCGAAACGTTCCTCCCAATTCTTTATCAGCTTTGAAGTCGCTTCCTCGCGTTCCGCTTTCACCGCTGCAGCGCTCTTTTTGATGCAGATGGAATAATTGTCGTCTTTACCCATCAAGGTACCTGCAGCGGGCGAAACGGAGACAACCTCGTAAACATTCTGAGCTTCAGAAAAAGAAGGATTCAGAACATTACCGTTTTCATCTACGAAGCGTCCATTCCAATCTTCGCTTCCGTCAAACAAACCCCGAGTCTGTCCCTGCGCTTCGCAAATCTCGGCAAATGCCTGGGCAGCGGATTCTCCAATAACATTAGGCATTTCAACTTGCGTTGATCGCCAAAAAAGAAATACGGCCGCCACAACTATGACAACCGCCGCAACGCAAGCAATCACAATTAGTGACGTCTTGCTCTTGCCCTTATTGGGAACTATCAAATCAGATTCACTAGAGAAATGAGCATCCGAAGAAGGGCTATTTACGCCCCCCCCCGCAGCTTTCAGATTGCTGCTCTGCAACAAGAGGTTCAAGCTGTTTGCATCCGCAATACGGGCAAAGCGGCTCAGCAGCATCAGCTGGGACATGCACTGTCTTGTTGCAACCTTGACATTTCCTCTCAACCAAATCCTTATCACCCATGAACAACACTCCTTAATAGACTGGGCCATTCTGAATTACATCAATTCTAACAATAAACATTTAGTTTCGAAAGACGCACAATCGTGAGGGTGCGAGTTAAGTTTTTCAAGAACGGAGCCGCATTGGGCTTCTCATAGGCCGACCACGATGCGGGAAGAGAACATTTGGATTAATCGTTACGGGTCAGTTGTTCAGTTTTTAGCGTAATCGTGTTCAGTAATTAACGGAACAACGCTCTTTCTCAAGCGCAATGCTTGAACCTTTATCAAATTTGAAACTATAGAGATCCAGCCCATCGACAACGATGGACGAGCCCGGTTCGTAAAAATGGCCGAAAACGCCAAGAAAAAAGAGAGCAGCCTCAAGCTAATCAACGAAATAATAGATTACATAGCAAATAAATTCGCAAACTCGTTCTTTAATACGGAAGCCGCCACAAGGTACTTTATGGAAGACGAGGATTGCGCGAAGTTCACAGAGATAGACATCGACACAGCTCGCAAGCTGCTAGAGAAATAGCCAAAAGGCATTCTAAAAGTTAGATTCCCGCACATCGCGTTGAGCAGGTCAGCAGTCTCAAATCGCCTCAAGGTCAAAATCCTGAACGATTGATTGCAATGCCGAAAAAAATGACAGACGGGAATCTAACCGCCTTCCTGAATCGCATCACGGCGGACCCTTCTAACGTTATGATAAAAACGACCCATTTTTCTGTGGGTTTACCATGGCTTACTTTTTTACGACCTGGGAAAACGCTGCTGTTTCATGATTTCAAAGAAGAAAATCCACCGAAAAGTGGGTCGTTTTTATCATGCTAGCCACCGAGATGGACGGCATGATGCCAGGGAAAGAAACATCCCTGAATTGTTGACAAAAGGTGGGGTAATTTGTCAACAATGAGGCTACAGGTCGGTTGCCCAGGCACCGTTTACGAAAACAGGCACTTCTTCCCCGTTTTGCTTGATGCCTGTAATGTTCAGATCCGCCGTGCCAATCATGAAATCAACGTGCGTCGCCGAATCGTTCACGCCACGTTTCTGCAGTTCATCGGCAGAAAGCTCGCGACCACCCTCGATGCATTCGGCAAAGCCGCGCCCGAGCGCTAAATGGCACGCCGCGTTCTCATCGTAGAGCGTGTTCAAAAACAGGATACCCGTGCGCTGAATGGGATTACCGTAGGGGACCAGTGCGCACTCGCCTAAACGGCAAGCGCCTTCATCGGTTTCGATGATAGACGCCAGCACGTCTTCGCCTTCGCTTGCCTGCCAGGAAATAGCGCGGCCGTCCTTGAACTCAATGCGGAAATCACGCACGAGCGCGCCGCCGTGGTTGAGCGGCATGCTGGCAACCGCAACACCGGATGTGCGACTCCAATCAGGCGTGGTATAGATTTCCTCGGTGGGCATATTGGGATAAAAACGCTGGCCAGACACGGTGGCTTCTCCACCGCCGGCCCACAGACCAGCGCGGTTAAGACCCACGGTCAAATCGGTACCCAAAGAATTGCGGTAATGCAGTGAATCGAAGCTCTGAGCGTTCAACCACGCCACACGCTCGGAAAAGCTCTGATCGTGAACGCGCCAGGCAGCCAAGGGGTCATCGCCATCGGCGCGCGCGGTGCTCAAAATGGCGTCCCATAAACGCTCAACTGCTTCGTCTTGCGGCAGATCGGGAAACACGCGCGCCGCCCACGCGGGGCTCGCCGCGCCTGCAATCACCCACACATTGCGGCCGTAATCCATGCCGTCGCGCCAATCGCGACACGCTTTTGTTGCGGCAAGCTGGAACGTCGAAAGCTTCTTGGGATCAACGCCGACAAGCCCCATGGGGTCCTCGCTGGACAGAAACAGCAACGCCGCGCCGCGCTTTGCCACGCCGTTTTGCAACAACGCGCGCCATTCCGGAAACTCTCGGAAGCTCTCAACGGGTTTGCAATCGTAGTTGATGCGGCTTACCTGCTCGTCGGCGAAATACGTGGTCACGTTGCTTGCGCCCGCCGCATACGCCTGCGCCACAATAAGGCGAACGAGCGGTGCTTGCGTTACATCGGCGCTCACATACAGCTCTTGACCAGGCTGTATGTTGCAGCCACCGCACACCAGCAAGTGAGCGTATTTTTCCAATGCAGCAGGTGAAGGCATATTGTTTCCTTTCGTGGTGGCGCGAACCAGCGCACGCCGTTGCAACAGCGCAGAAGTTCCCTGCGCGCAAATGTCCATAAATCAGCGCACCAAGGTCGGCAAAGACAGCCGGCTCTACTTGCGCGTCGCGAACAAGTTTACGCCATAAGCTTGGAGTCTTCCACTTTCTCCACGTACCACGACATGAACTTCGCGAACGGCTTACGCAGCAAAAGGCCCAGCAAAAGCGCGGGCAGACACCAAACGGCAACCATCGCCATCTCTTGCCAGAACACGGCGCCAAAGACGCCGAACATGGCTTCGCGCATGGCCGCCACCACATGCGTTGCCGGCAAGAACGGGCTGATGCCCTGCACGAACCACGGCAACAGCTGCAGCGGATACGAGCCGTTGCAGCCGGTCACCTGCACGATAAGCAGGATAACCGCCATTGCCTTGCCCAAGTTAGCAAACGATACCACCAGCGAGTAAATGAAGAACGTGAACGTTAAACTGGACACCCAATAGCACACCATGAACAGCAGCGGATCGGTGACTTGCGCATGCAGGAAGAACATGTTGCCCAGCGCAAGGATGGTGCTTTGCGCGAACGAGATAAATGCACAAATGCCGAAATGCCCGAAGAACTCGTGGCGCGGCTTGATAGCGCCCACTGCCGCGGTGGCCTGGTCAAGCACCTTTTGCGATGAACGCGGCTTCACGCCCACCATAATCAGCAAAGCGCCCACGAACATGCCGATAGTCGCATACAGAGGCATCATGGACGAGCCGAAGTTATCCGCCTGATACAAGGCATGGCGCTCAACACCAACAGGGGCCGCCAACGCACTGGAAAGAACATCCAAGTTCGAACCAAGAAGCGCGCGTATCTCATCGACGTCTTCCGCAGAAAGCGCTGTAAGAATGCTCTCGGACACATCGTGGAGTGACGAGGACACGCTCCTGAGCTTGCCCGCCACCGTTGTAAGCGTTGACGTGGCGTCACCCATGCCGCTGCGCGCGGAATTCAAGCTGCTATTCAAATCATGTGCGGCGCTCACCAGCGAACTTGAAAGCGTAGAAGCAGAAGAACGCAGCTGGCTAATGGCATCAGCCACTTCGTTGACCTTCGGACGCAACTGCTCTTCAATGACTTGCTTGAGCTCTTCAAGTGCCCCTTTTGCCAGGTCGATTCGATTTTGGATCAAATCGGGCTCTATGGGAACCTCGCCCGCTTCAATGGCATCGGCTGTATCGTACAAGCTCTGCTGAAGCTCCGTCATGCGCGCAATGGAAGCATCTGCAGCCGCAATAGCCGCCGCGTTGCCTTCGGGATCTTCTTGTGCCATTGCATCGCGCATGGCCTTGTACTGCTCGATTTGAACGCCCAGGTCATCGGCTTGTTGGCGCAGCGCATCGGCGGTTTCTTGCGCGTTGGGCAGCTCTCCTTCGCCGGGAACGTTCGGATCGATAGTGGACAAGTGATCGATGCTTGCCTGAATGGCGGCAATCATGTCGTCAAGCGCTCTGTTCAGCGCGTCAACAACGTCTTGCGCATCGGACAGGCCGTTGCTCACGATTCCCGTTACCTGCTGGGCCGAAGAGTACGTCTGCGACACCAAACCCGATGTGCCATCAAGCACCGCCATGGATGAATTTGCCAGTAAAGCATACAGCTCCAAGACACTTGCCGTCTTGTCAATGCGCCCGCTCATGCCGTCGATGTCTTGCGCCATAGCGGCAATGCGACTTTGAACATCGGCGTTATCCATGTACTGGCTCACCGACTGCGCGATTCCGAGCGCAATATCGGCAAGTGTTTCCGCAAACACTTCGTTGACCTGGTATGACACGCTATCGGCACCTTGCGAGGTAATCTTAGGCGCAATCGCGTTCTTCTTCTCATTCGTGTAATAGACCAGCGGGGCGCGCGTTCCATCATCTTGATAGAACGTGAGCATAGCACGCGAGAAACCTTCCGGAATTACCACGGCAGCGTAATAACGACCCGACATCGTGCCGTCAATCGCGTCATCGGCCGAGGTAAACACCCAGTTGATCTGGTCATTTGCGCGCAACGCCGACACCACTTGTTCGCCCACGTTTACTTTCAGCGGGAACAAATCGCTCTTGAAGCCTTCATCGTTGCTGGCAACGGCCACGGAAAGCTCACCGGTGTTATCGAACACATTCCAACACGAAAGCACGTTGTACCAGGTGAAAAGCGAAGGCATAAGCGCCAAGCCGATGGTAATGATGACCGTGACCACGTTAGAGAACAGCGCACGCATCTCAAGGGAGAAAATCTTTGCGATCTTACGCATGGCGCTCGCCTCCTTCCCCTGGCAGCGATTCCGTGGGCGCAGCACCCTCTTCTGTCGCACCCCCGGCGGACGTTTCCGCCCCCGCAGCCGGGACCGCTGCCGCAGCAGACACCGGAGCAGCAGACGCCGGAACAGAGGTCGCCCCCGCAGCAAGCGCCGGGGCAGCAGGCGCATTGGACTCACCCGCCATCGATGCAACGGCAGAAATCGTTGCGCTCAGGGCGTTTACCGCAAGCGTTGCGTGGGAGGAATCATCAGCCGCAGCGGCTGACGTGCGACAATGGCTATCCTCTTTCGCATCGGCATATAAACGCGATGAGTAAATCGAATGAAGTTCGGGCGTTTCCATATCGCCCAAAGAAAGCTGCCGCTCAAAGCCTTCACGCAGATTCTCGACAACCGTTAAGAACACAAGCAGCACAACCAAGCAGATAAGCCACACCGTAAGCAGCGTCACCTTCTCGCCTACCGTCAGGCCAAGTACAATGCCGAACACCACGGGAACAACCACGCCAAAGACAATTGCGCCTTTGATCAAGCGCGGATACAGCGACTTGAAGTGTTCGTAGCGGCGCAGCATCTCTTCGCGATACTCCTTCTGGTCGGACAATGCGCTCGTGATCCACGACAAGCGCAGGCCGCGCGCGGGAATTTCCACACCTTCGCCGTTATAAATGCCGCTTTCGCCCAGCTGCTTGGCAAACGTGCGATTCACGCCCGCAAGCGAAGGACGCAAGCACACGCCCAGCACTAAAAAGACAACGAAGTACAGCGCCAGCATGGCAACATCGTGAACGTACGCAAGGCCATAGAAGCCGCAAATCGCCTCGCGCAGCGCGCCAATGCCATACGTGAACGGGAAAAACGGGCTGATAGCCTGATAGAAACCCGCCATCATCTCAATGGGATACAAGCCCGTGGCGGATGGAATCTGCATGAACACCAAAATGATGCAAAGGCCTTTACCTACGTGCTGGAACAGAACAGAGAGCGCGTAAATGATGCTCAAGTATGCAAGCGAAGCCATGGCGGACGCAAAATACATTGCGCCGATATTTTGCGGATGAACTCCCAAAAAAATCAGACCCGTGCAGCAAATGGCCGATTGCAGTACCGCGAAGAGCGAGAACATAATAAAGCGGCTCACGTAGCGCTGCGCCACCGTGAGATTCTTTATGCCTTCGGCGTCTACTTCTTGCCGCATGATGACCAGCAGCATGAACGCGCCAATCCAAAACGTCAAGTTAATGAACAGCGGCGCCATGGCAAAGCCGTAGACGTCCACTTCATAGAGCTTTTCGGTCACAACCGTTGTAGGAGAGCTCATGAAATTCGCAATAGCATCGGAATCAAGCGTGCCATTTTCCACAAGCGACGTAATGGCATTCGAACCCGCCAGGCTCAGAAGGCTCACTTTCAGCGTAGCCAAATCACCCGAGAGCGTCTCAAGCAGACCATCGGTTTGGCCCAATGCATCATGCGCGGTATCAAGCGCGCTATCAAGGGAATCCAAAACGGTTTTCGCCTGGTCAATAAGCAGCTGTTGGCTGGAAGCCGTTGCCTGAAGCTGCGCCGCTGCAGAGTTCATATTGCCCAAACCCTGCGTTACCGCAGGAATCATGGTGCCAAAAAACGCTTCCGAACACTTCTCCAACGCAGAGATTGCAGCCTTTAGCTCTTCGCCATAGCCCGCCGCCTGCGCCACATCTTCCAGAGCGTACAACGCCGTGAGCGCTTTGTTCACGGCTTCCATGGCCACGGGCGTAATGTCAACAAGCGTCTGCTGCACCTCAGTTGTTTTCTGGGAAACTTCTCCCAAGTCGCCCTGCACCGCATCAAGCGCCTGGCGCGCTTCATCAAGAGCAGTCAGCGCATCAGAGCGCATATTTTGAGCCTGGTAGATGGTGTCGTTGACATCCGAGAGCTGCGCGCGCGCCTGAGCAACCGCAAGAATTGCATCTTCCACCTGCATCGATGCTTCGGAGCTACCTTGGCTTATGGCTTCCTGGGACTCGCCAAGCGCCTGGGTAATTGCCTCAACCACAATATCGCTTACCGTTTTCACGAACGTGGAGTTAATGGTTTCCTCAAGCGTGGTAGAGCCGGCATCAGTGATTTTAGGAGACACCGGACCTGTTTTCATATTCACGTAGTACTGAATGTTCGGTTGCTGGAAATTGCCCGTAAGCAGCGTAAGAAGATTTTCGGTGAAGTTTTCAGGAATGACGAACACCGCATAATCACGCCCCGCTTCAAGGTCGGCCATGGTGGTATCGTAATCGGTGAATTGCCAGTTCAACTGGTCGTTTTCATGCAGCGCATCAATAATGAGCGCACCCACGTCAAGGTCCCCCGTAAGCTCGTGCGATCCGCCCTTGTCCTGGTTGACCACTGCCACGCGCATGTTTCCCGTGTTATTGTAAGGGTCCCAAAAGCCCAGCACGTTGTACCACGTGTACAGCGAGGGCAGGACCAAAAGCGCCAGCACAACCACAATTGCCGCAGGAGCTTTGAACAGACGAATGAAATCGCGCTTGAGGATTGCCAGCACGTTTCCCATGGATCTTTTAACCTTCCTATCGAAATTGAAGCGCACAGCCGCGCTTGTACGCAAGCAACCCCAGTGCGCAACAAGACACAAAACATGCGTATACGGGTGCTTGGGAAAAATCGCAATTCCAAATTATTTTAGTAACCTTCGGGCAAAATAATTCGCTCAAAAAGAAAAGCGTATACTTTCCGTAAAATTGTAAATGCCCAGCTTCGGAGCGAAATTCATCACAGACAACATTTCTTCAGCGGTAATACTCAGATTGAATTTAAGTGGGTCGAAACTTGCCGGTGATTTGCGATGACCGGGCTTTGCGCAGTACATCCCTGTCCGCGCACAGGGACTTTTTCAGCAGCCCACCGTTTTTTGTCGAAAATGTCTCAATAGGACACTTCTTGACGATTCTTTGAATTTTGACACCACTCCCCTTCTGCTCGTTGTTTTTTCAAGACACTTTTCGTATAGTGAAGACACAACAGGAGGTCAACTATGGAAATCGGACAAAAGATAAAAGAGGCTCGAACCGCAAAGGGCATGACCCAGCAGGAACTGGGCGACCAG
This sequence comes from uncultured Eggerthellaceae bacterium, assembly GCA_934631995.1. Lineage (GTDB taxonomy): Bacteria > Actinomycetota > Coriobacteriia > Coriobacteriales > Eggerthellaceae > CAKUOV01. The sequence continues at coordinate 11,402 of CAKTYF010000027.1, read as the reverse complement.
ATTGGCGTGCAGAAATCCGCCATTGCAAAATACGAAAGCGGGCGCGTGGTCAACATCAAAAGAAGTACGCTTCAAAAAATCGCGCAAGCGCTTGACCTTGCGTCTTCGGAACTGATTTTCGACGAAGCTCCCTGCGAAAACAAAGCAACTGCACGAGCCACCGAAGACACTGCCAATGTTGCAGCAGCAACCAAAGCGGCTGCCACCAGCGCGAATTCCGCTGTGGCTGCGTCTTCCCCTTCTTATTCCCGTTCGACCAACCCCACGCCAGAAAGGTGCACCATGAGAACATTCAGCAAATCCACAAAACTCAATAACGTGTTGTACGACGTCCGCGGCCCTGTTGTTGACGAGGCAGCACGCATGGAAGCACAAGGCGCCTCTATCCTGAAGCTCAACATTGGCAATCCCGCGCCGTTCGGTTTCCGCACGCCCGATGAAGTGGTGTACGACATGAGCCGCCAGCTTACAAGCTGCGAAGGCTACTCCGATGCGAAAGGTTTGTACTCCGCGCGTAAAGCAATCATGCAGTATTCCCAGATCAAGGGCTTGCCCAATGTTGATATCGAGCATATTTACACCGGAAATGGCGTAAGCGAACTTATCAATTTATGCATGAGCGCGCTTCTGAACGATGGCGACGAGATTCTGATTCCCTCCCCCGATTACCCGCTGTGGACCGCCTGCGCCACGCTTGCCGGCGGCAAGGCCGTCCACTACCTTTGCGACGAAGAATCGGACTGGTACCCCGACATCGACGACATGCGTGCAAAAATCACGCCGAAAACGAAGGCGATCGTCATCATCAACCCGAACAACCCCACCGGTGCGTTGTATCCGCGCGAGGTGCTTGAGAAGATCGTTGATTTAGCGCGCGAGTTCCAGCTTATGATTTTCTCAGACGAAATTTACGACCGCCTGTGTTTCGACGGCCTGAAACACGAATCCATTGCAAGCTTAGCGCCCGACGTGTTCTGCGTAACGTTTTCCGGTCTGAGCAAGTCGCACATGATTGCCGGCTACCGCATTGGCTGGATGGTGCTTTCCGGCAACTTGAATGCCGCGCGCGACTACATTGAAGGCATCAATATGCTTTCCAACATGCGCTTGTGTTCGAATGTGCCGGCGCAGTCCATCGTGCAAACGGCGCTGTGGGGCCACCAGAGCGTGGAAAGCTACGTTGTACCCGGCGGTCGCGTCTACGAGCAGCGCGAGTACATCTACAAGGCGCTCAACGACATTCCCGGCATCTCTGCCGTAAAGCCGAATGCCGCGTTCTATATCTTCCCGAAAATCGATATCAAGCGCTTCAACATCACGAACGACGAACAATTCGCGCTTGATCTGCTGAAAGAGAAGAAGATTCTGCTCATTCACGGCGGCGGCTTCAATTGGCAGCAGCCCGATCACTTCCGCGTGGTGTACTTGCCGCAGATGGACGTGCTCAAGGAATGCATGGGCAAGCTGAGCGATTTCATGAGCCACTACCGCCAAGCATAGTTGTTGACAAATTACCCCACCTTTTGTCAACAATCCCGTCGGCACCGCGCGCCGTGCGCACAATGCGTTACAATAGCAACTCGATTATGTACCAAGGTGAAAGCGAAAGAGTCTTAAGCTATGGAAGACCTGAACGAGAAGCTAGCGGCGCGCTTCGATGCCGTGAAGAAGATTGTGGACGAATTGGACTACGCAGGGCTCATGGAGCACGATGCGGCAGCCGATGAATACGATGGCGAGAGCATCCTTATTGCCCTGTGCGCAAACCCCAGATTGGGCGAAAAAGCAAATGCCCACCTGTTCGGCTTTGTTTTCAGCTACTTGTTCAACGACCCGAAGCCCAGCCAGGCGTGGTGCTATTTAGCGGCCCAGCGCTTATGCGCCGAAGTTCCCGCCTTCCCCGACGATCCAACGAACGGCATTGCCGCAGCTCAGAGTATCTTAGCAAAGCTTGGTATTGAGCAGGTCATGCAGGAAATGGAATCCTCGCTTGCCGCCAGCGACATCCCCGAGGGCGTTATCCCCCACGTGGTGCTGCGCATGGCGCTCCAAGCCGCCGGCATTAAAATGTAACAGGTACGTCGCGCGGGAAAGCCGGAAAACACCCCCGGTCAATCAACCGCTTCTAAGCTAACCGTGCGTCTATAAAAGACCTCTTTTATAGCTTGAAGGCGCGCGGCAGGCGCTCAAGACGTCATAGAGCAACTACAATCGCAACAATAGACAACGATGATAATTTGAACTTATCCAAGGCGCGCGGCAAGAGCTTGAGCCAACGTGCGACGCTTTGGATAAGTTGAGCGAGCCGCAGGCGCATAGAAACATTATCCAAGCGGAGCCCGCTTGGCGAAAGCTGCTTGCCGCGCACTATAGCGGTACGAGCTTGCTATGCGCTGCGCGCTATAGTGCGCACTTGCTGCACGCCGCGCGCCTTCGCCAAAGACTACAGCAAAAAGCGGCTCGGGTTGCCTTGACGCACGGTTGTGCGCTCTTCCCCTTCGGCAAATGTCGGCCCATTCGTTAGGAAGTTTTCGCACATGCGGCACACTTCCTTCACGGATGCGTCGTATTTCAAATCGGGATTCAGAATCATCGTGATATCGCGCGCCACCACGTGGGTCGGTCGGTCGCATGCCGCAAACTTGCAATCAGCAGGACACGGCTCCCCGGGAATGTTGTGCGGGCAGCGATTGTTCATTTCTTCATCTTGATAGCACCCACGCAGTTCCCAGCAGTGTTTTGCCATGATTGAGTTCCTCTCATAAACGGTATATCGAAAGCCAGCGCGCAAGGCGCACGGCGGCAATTATTCAAAAAGGTTAAAAAGACCCCGTCCCTTTTTAACCTTGCAGGCGGCGTACGGAGAAGCCGTTGTGGTGAAGCTCCGCTGCGATTGTCTCGATGAGCAGCGGCAATGCCGCAGCACACGGTTCGGTCAGTCCGATCACGTACTGGTCGGGTTCGGCGTTTTCCACCTGCATGCCCAAGCAGATGCCATCGGAGCTATATCCCAGCAAATCGGCCGCATCGAACAGATTCGCCAGCTTCAAGTCGTGAAGCGATGCCATCATGCCGGCACGATCCACGTCGCTAGGCGCATAACGGAAAACCGTTCCTGCGGGCTGCCCTGAGTCTTCCACGGCATCGATGGTCATCAAGAAATCGTAATCGCGCACGTAATTGATCATATCCATGGTCATGCAGCCCACATCGAACAGATCAACGGTATCGGGCAGCTTATAGACGCGCGGCAGCTCCTCAAATGCCGCGTGGCCAATGCCATCGTCAAGCATAAGCTGGTTGCCCACGAAAAAAAGAGCCGCCTTACGCGGTCTTTCCCCTGTTGTATCCATGATATCGCTCACGAAAGGCTCACTCCCTTGTACCTTTGCGCAAAGACACGAACACCGCCCCGCTATAGCGTGGGACGAATGTTCAAGTTATAGTACGTTGCCGCAATGAGCATGACAATCGCAATAAGTGCCATGCCCACTGCCCAACGCTTCTCGTTCTTCAAGTAATGCTCAAGCGTTCCGCCCCGCTCCAAGGCACGGTGAGCCGAACGCGGCGAGCTTACGCGCGCATACGCCACCATGGCAACCAGCATTATGATGCCGGTCAACACAGCCAGGGTAGCATTGAGCGTAGATGGATTCTGCCAAGCGGCGTAAATCAAGTTGTCGCAGAACATCCACAGCGGGTAAAACAGGATAGCAGGCCAGTCGCCATGAGCAAAACCCCAAATGGGAGCCATAAAGAAGGCTCCCCAATTAAGAAAGGGCAGATTGGCCAGGAATTCGTTTTCGCGCTTGATGTCTTCGTCAGACAATCCTTGATACGCTGCTGCTTTTCCCGACACAATATGCCCTTTCAAAAAAACTCTTTACCGCTTAACGACTGCGAGCGAGACGAATGCTAGCAAGCCGCACTGTTATTCGTGCGCCATTTCGTCTTTGCCGTCAATCACGTGCTTGTTGGGATCGTAAGTCAGGCCACCATGCTCCTTGCGGAACAGCATGAGCTTCGTGGGCTCCAGACCTTCGATGTTTGCCAAGTACAGGTGAATGAAGCAGAAAATGATGAACACGAACATCAAGAAGAAGTGCAAAACACGCATGTTCATAGCGCCGCCGATCCACGTGAGCAAGCCCATGCAGAACTCGCTGGTAGCGGTAGGAGGCCACAGGCAAATGCCGGTGATGAACATGATGATCAGCAGCGGAGCAATCATCAGATAGGAAATCTTCTGAGGAACGCCCAGCTTACCACCGAGCGGATGCGTCTTGCGCAAGAACAGGTAGTACTTGATCCATTCGATTGCCTGATGACGGTTGTCCTTCTGCGGAAGCCACATATGAATGTCGGTGGTCTTCTCACGCGTACCGCCTGCAGGAGCCGCCTTCACGATGAACGCCATAATAACACGCACAACGCAGTTGATGAAAATCACGAAACCGCACAGCACATGCAGGCCACGAGCAACGCTCATGAACAGCGGGAAGAACGGGAAATGGATATAGAAGCCCGTGAAGATCAAGATGAACATGCAGATCAAGTTGATCCAGTGGGTAACGACAAACGGCAGCGGATGCGCTTCGCGATAATGTGCAAGATGTGCCATTTACTTCACCCCCCAAGGAGAAGTTACCGTCTCGAAATGCTTGCCGGTCGCAGGCTGAGACACATGCACGGCGCAAGCGGTGCAGGGGTCAAAGCTGTGAACGGTACGCAGTGCGTTGATAGGCTTTTCGATAGTGCCAATAGGCGTACCGATAAGCGCCTGCTCCAACGGACCGTGCTCGCCGGACTCGTTGCGCGGAGCCAGGTTCCACGTGGACGGGATGATGATCTGGTAACCATCGATCTTGCCATTGGTAACCTTCTCGGAGTGATAGAGAGCACCACGCGGAGCTTCCCAGAAGCCCGTGCCGGAACCAGTCGTGATCTGAGGAGCGCTGAAGTACGCGGACTCGCCGCCCTTTACGGCCTCGATCAGCTCGTCGCACCACTGCTCCATGAGCTCGGCAATGTAAACCGTCTCAATCTGACGAACAGCAACGCGGCCCAGCGTAGACTGCAAGTCGGTAAGCTGCAGGCCAGTAGCAGCCAAAACGCTTTCGACCATCGGCTTGATGGTCTTGTGACCGCGCAGGTAAGCAGCAAGAACGCGGGACAGGCCGCCGGCTTCCATGGGCTTGCCGTTGTAAGCAGGAGCCTTGACCCAGCTGTAACGATCCATGATGGTGCCAGGGTTCTTGTCGTTGGCGCCTTGTTCCTTGTAGTAACCGGTGTACTCGCCCTCGGTAACGAAGTAAGGAGACGTGTAGGTCTCTTCGCCCTTATACCAGGAATGGCCAACATATTCGGTGATCAAGCTCTCAACCGGGTCGGTCAGATTCAGCTTCTCATCGATAACGCCCGACGGCATGTAGCGGTTTGCCATCTGCTTGGTGTAGTCGTTGTCGTAGGGGAACTGAGGTCCTTCGAAAACGCCCCACGCAATGTAGCGGCCGCAGCCCTTGCCGAACGTGGTGGCATCGCCGTAGAACTTGGCAATGGCCAGCGTGTCCTGCAAAACGGTGTCATCAACCCATGCCTTCAGATCCTTGATGAGCATCTTCAGGTCATCAAGCTTCTGATCGGTGGGAACGAACGCGGTGCCACCCGGGATGAGCGTCATGACATGCGGCATCTTGCCACCCAGCAGGGCAGCAATCTCGGAAGCCTTGGACTGCATCTGCAGCGCTTCCAGGTAATGCGTGGTAAGCAGCAGGTTTGCTTCGGCAGGCAGCTTATACGCGGTGCCTTCGTCGGCGTCAAACCAGTTGCCGCTAAAGATGGAGAGCTGGCCGTTCTCGGCGAACTTCGTCAGGCGTGCAGCCACGGCAGCAAGGTCGCTGTTCGTGGAAGTGCCCAGCTGGCGAGCCAGTTCGTAGGTGCCATCAACATCGGCGGAAAGACCGGCAATAGGATTCACGTAGTCAAGTGCGGCCAGGTTGTACAGCCAAAGAATGTGGCTGTGCAAGAACTGTGCACCTTCCAGCATGTTGCGGATGATACGCGCGTTGTTCGGAATGGTGATGCCGTACGATTTCTCGGCAGCAATGGAAGAAGCGTGTGCATGCGAAACCGGGCAAACGCCGCAGATACGCTGTACAATGTGAGCCGCATCCTCGGGGGTGCGATGCTCAACCACGTGCTCCATGCCACGATAGCAGCCGCCGGAAACCCAGGCGTCTTTGACGACGCCATGTTCATCCACTTCCATCTCAACACGCAGATGACCCTCGATGCGGGTAATCGGGTCGATGATAGAACGAGTCATTACTCCTGACCTCCCTTCTTGCCAGACTTAAGGCTTGCATCCAGCTCGGCCTGCTCAGCAATAGCCTCGTTGATATCGCCGTAATCGCCAATGGACTTGTCGGGGTGCTTTGCATCCCAAGAGCGAACCTTCTCGAAAGGCGCGCCGCCATCCATACGGCCGGAAATCTTCATGCCAACGCCATGGGCAACCAAAGCTGCAGCAACAACGCCCGTTACCGCACCAGCAGCAACATCGGGGCTGAACGTAAGGTCGCCAATGCGCAGGTCGCGCAGGCGAGCAGCAAACGGCGTGTGAACCTGAACCCAGTTGTCGGAAGGATTCATGGGGTCAGCTTCGCAGCAGCCAATGCACGGAGCACCGGCCTTCACGCACCAGCTGCGGCCATGGTTCCACTGGGTAACACCGCAGTTCGCATGGGTCTGAGGACCCTTGCAGCCCAGCGGATACAGGCAGTAGCCCAGCGCTTCTTCCTTGGAGCCGTACTCGTACACGAACTCGCCATTCTCGAAGTGACCGCGACGCTCGCAGTTGTCGTGAATAGTCTGGCCGAAGATGCCCTTCGGGCGGTTGTAGGAGTCAAGCTCGGGCAGCTGGCCCATCATGACAACGTCAACTAGAACCGAAACCAACCACTCGGGGTTGGCAGGGCAGCCCGGGATATTGATAACGGGGGTCTTGATGCCGTTCTTGTCCAGGAACTTCTGAACGCCCATGGCACCAGACGTGTTGGGCTCTGCACCCATCCAGCCGCCGTTCACTGCGCAAGAGCCAAGCGCCACAACAGCGTTAGCATGCTCGGCAGCTTCAATCAGATGCTTCGTGCCCGGCTCGCCGGCAACACGCAGAGCGTTTCCGCCCCAACCTTCCAGGATGGCACCCTCGTAGATGAGAATATAGTTGCCAGCCTTGATGGTGCGCTCCTTGGCTTCTTCCATAGAGAAACCAGCGGCGGCGGAAAGCGTCTCAGAGTAATTCAAAGACAGAAGCTCCAAGACAACAGTCGCTGCATCGGGGGAGTCCACCTGAGCGAAGGACTCGGTGCAGCCCGTGCAGGATGCGCCTTCGATCCAAATGGCGGGGTAAAGCTTTCCCTCGGTTGCGCCGATGATCTTGTCTTCAAGCGCGTATGCTACCTTAGGTACACCCGCAGAACCCAAGCCAGCAGCAACGGCAACAGCTCCGCATAACTTCATGAAGCTACGGCGAGAAACGCCATGGGCTTCAAGCAGCGCATCGAAGTCTACTGCACTTGCCTGTTCGTGCATTTTCAAACCTCCTTCGGTTCAAAACTCATTCAAGCGGCCCTCTCTTTTCCAGCTTACTTTGCCACCTGAAATTGCCACTGATAACACCTTAGGGTCAGGCGAATTCGTTTTGTGTTACGTTTGCGAAAAGATTAGTAAACAACGTTACGATTCGCACCCTTCGGTAAACTGTTGGGAAGTTTAGCAATAAGCAGGATTGTGCAAGCGAACGTGGGCAAAAAACTAGGGGAACGGGCTAAAAAAGAGACGAAAACTTCTTCTTTTCATTTTCTACTCACAGTGATACAGTTCGTGTATTTGTGTTTTCGTGGTTATCGGAGCGGTTGCGGCAACAACGTGCACCGAAACCTTGGCTCTTTGAGGATAATTGGTAGGAAAGCATATGACGAACTATATTCTTATGACTGAATCGGGAAACGACATTCCCAACGAACTTGCTCAGCAATATGGCATTTTAGTGGTGCCCATGCACGTGACGTTCAATGGAAAATGCTTGGACGATGGCACCTTCCCCGCAACCGATGTGTTCGACCACTATAAAAAGACGCGCGAGCTGCCGAAAACAAGCGGCTGCATGCCCGCGGACTTTTACCCGTTCTTCGACAAAATAGAGCAAGAGCATCCCCATGCGGAAATCATTTATCTGGCATATTCTGCGGCAACCACGTGCTCATACGAAAGCGCGCTTGCTGCCGTGAAAACGCGCAGTCAGGCATTCCAGAACCGCTTCCACGCGTTCGACACGAAAGCGGTTTCTGCAGGCGGTTGCCTGATTGTAAAGGAAGTGGCACAGCGCATTGCGCAACAGCCTTCCATCACGCTGCCCGAGCTTACCTCCTACATTGAAGACCGCATCGCACGCTGCCGCATGCACTTCATTCCCGGCAGCCTTGAGTTCTTGCACGCGGGCGGGCGTCTGAGCAACATGGCATTTTTGGGCGCTATGCTGCTGAATATCAAGCCAACCATCGAGATTCTTGACGGCAAACTGGTTGCCACGAAAAAGCAGCGCGGCTCCATGGAAAAATGCGTGATGAAGGCAGTAGAGCACTTCTTGTCCGACGAGCCGAAAGAGCACGACCACCTGAATCTTATCTGGGGTGCCGGGCTTGAACAGAGCATTCAGGACAAAGTAACGAAACGCTGCGAAGAGGCCGGCTTCAACGACATCTGCTGGATTCAAACCGGCGGCGTGATTGGAAGCCACAGCGGCCCGGGCGCATTCGGCATTGTTGCCATGGCGCAGGCGTAAGGGTTTAGTGCGCTGTTCTCTGCTGACCTGCGGCTTTTCTGACCACCTGCAGCAATCTCCGTCGTGCGACCGTAAGCCGCATTGCGCCCGATGCGCGGCTCCCAAGCCGCTCGTCACCCCTTCCCCTTCCCTTTATGCTTTGACAAGAAGGGCTTGCCTCAATCGAGACAAGCCCTTCTTTTGTAGCGGATTGTGCAGCGGCTCAGCCTCCTGCGAATCGTTGCGCAAGCGCGCCAGTCAAGCCAGCCGGCCAGCGCAAGCGCGCGAACCAACCGCCAATGCAACGCCGCAAGCAGCGAAGACGACGGCTTTCCCTTAATGCGTCCCTTAATGCGCGCCCTACCCCAAATCGGTCTGGCTGAGCACCTTAAAGCCTGCCGCCGCAACTTTCTCTGCAATGGCAACGCTTTCTGCCGCGGGAATCTTCATAACGGCAATTGCCTGGTTGGACTCGCTAAAGCAATAACCGTACTGGACGTTTACATCCATGTCGTCGAAAATCGCCATAAGCGTGGCCAAGCCGCCCGCCGTATCGGTAATGGAAATGGCTGACACGGGCGTTTTCATAACGCGATACCCCTCCGCATTCAGCGCCTCGGTTGCTTTATCGGGGTCAGCGCAAATGATGCGAATCACGCCGTATTCAGCGGTTTCCGCAATGCTCAGGGCCTTCATGTTCACCTGGGCATCGGCCATAACCTTGGTCAATGCCGCCAAACGGCCTTCGGCGTTCTCCAGAAAAACAGTGACTTGGCTAATCATTGAAAACCCCCGTCCTTAAATCGATAACACGCTTTGCCTTGCCTTCAGAGCGAGCGATGGTCATGGGTTCCACCAGCTTCACCTTAATGCCCACAGAAAGTTCTGCCTTGCACTTTGTCTGGATAGCCTTCTGAAGTCGCTCGATTGCAGCAACCTGATCGAAGTCAAAATCGGGGTTGAGCTCGGCTTTCAGCGTGACAACATCCAAGTGATTCGGGTTGGAAAGCTCGATTTGATACCACGAGGAAACCTCGGGGAATGTCTTCATCACGTTCTCAATCTGGCTGGGGAACACGTTCACGCCGCGGATGATAAGCATGTCGTCGGTACGTCCGTGCAAGCGATCGATGCGTCGATGCGTGCGGCCGCAAGCGCATTCGCCCGGAATGATGCGCGTGATGTCGCGCGTGCGATAGCGCACCACGGGGGATGCTTCGCGATCAACCGTGGTAATCACGAGCTCGCCCCATTCGCCATCAGGCAAAACCTGACCGGTAGCGGGGTCGATGATCTCGGCGATGAAGTGGTCTTCCGCCAAGTGCAAGCCCGTTTGCTGCAGGCATTCAATAGCCACGCCGGGGCCCATGGTCTCGGTCAGGCCGTAAACGTCAAGCACCTTGTAGCCCAGCTTGTTTTCCAGTTCCTCGCGGAAGTTGTCAGACATAGGCTCGGCGCCGTGGATGCCGAACTTCAAAGAGAATTCCTTCTTGGGGTCAAGACCCATGGCAAGCGCGGTATCGGCAATGTGCATGGCATACGAAGGCGTGCAGCACAGGATGGTGGTTCCCATGGTGCGCAGAATGCGAATCTGACGCTCGGTATTGCCCGCGGATGCAGGAATAGTGGTGCAACCTGCGGCAACGCCGCCGTAATGAGCGCCCAAGCCACCCGTGAACAAGCCGTAGCCGTAGCACACCTGCATAATATCGTTCTCGTCGCCTTCGCCCAGCTCAACGCCGCGCGCGAAGCATTCGCCCCAGAACTTCAAGTCGTAGTCGGTATAAGCGCCCACCGTGGCAATGCCCGTGGTGCCCGAAGACATGTGGATTTCCTTCACGTCCGAAAGCGGCACCGCCAACATGCCGTACGGATACGCATCGCGCAGGTCCTGCTTCTGAACGAAGGGGGCCTTTTGCAAATCGGCTAACGTTTCAACGGAATACGGGTCGAAACCTGCCTTATCAAACGATTCCTTATAAAAAGGAACGTGCTCATATACGTTGACGACCGTCTTCTTCAATCCCTCAAGCTGGATTGCTTCCAGCTCTTCATGAGGCATGCGCAAAACTGCATCTTGCTTGCCCATGTGAATCCTTTCTTGTGCTTTTTGCGGGAAACCGCATAAGGGGGTAGCGCGGATATGCGCGTGGGGCAATTGTACTCCAATGTCTGCGATTGGGCGCGTTGTTATCGGGTTTTTTAACATGCGGCTAACATGATGCGGTTAAAATAGTTGTTTTGGAGTGACGTGGCGGAATTTGCCGCGCACATTTTTTCGCTTCTTTTGTTGCTTCTGACGCTGCGTTTGCTGCAGGCGCCGCCGCGCTCATGTATACTAATCCGCGCAAAGATTCGAAAGGAGAATCCGGTGATTAAAGAACTGGTAACCGATATCGACATTCTGTCCGTTACGTGCGAAAAAGCTACGGCCGAAGATGCTTCCGTAGCAGAAAACCTGGTAGATACGCTGCAATCCATGGAAGACGCCGCGTGCCTGGCAGCCAACCAAATTGGCGTAACGAAGCGCATCATTGCGTTCAGGGACGACCAAGACAACATCCATGTTATGTTCAAC
>CAKTYF010000026.1 GCA_934631995.1 uncultured Eggerthellaceae bacterium | reverse complement strand
ATCGGGATATGCACCCTGGTACAATCAACGTGCATCCATCACATCGGTGGTGGTGGAACCGGGCGTGAGCACGAACTGGTGCCAGCACATGTTCCGGGAATGCGCGAACCTGGTTACCGCCGACCTTTCAAGGCTGAATACCCAGAACGCAGAGGGCATGAGTTACATGTTCTTCGGTTGCAAATCGCTTAAATCAGTGAACCTGGGTGGTGTGGACACCTCGAACGTGAAGGCGATGGCGCTGATGTTTGGCGTGTGCCCATCGCTCGAATCGATCGACCTTTCGGGGTTCGATACTTCCCAAGTGACCTCCATGCTTGGCATGTTCAACGGTGCCTCGGCGCTAACTTCGCTGGATTTGTCGTCGTTTGACACTTCGAAAGTCACTACCATGCGCATCATGTTTTCGGAATGTGCGGCGCTGACCTCGGTGAATGTATCGTCTTTCAATACCGCAAACGTTACCGATATGCACGGTATGTTCTCGGTTTGCGACTCGCTTGAGTCTCTTGATGTGTCGAACTTTGTTCTTTCCGCTTCGACGAACGCGTCGTATTTCTTCTCGAACAGTCCGAAACTCTCTCGACTGACCTTGGCAGCTGGTCAGAATTTCACGAACTCAAATCTGCGGGAAGCCTCGTGGATGGATACTGCAGGGAACCTGTATGACTGGTCCTATGTCATGCTGGGCGCTAACCGCGACCGCACCTCGGGCGTTGAGACCTATGTCATTCCGCAGCCAACGGAGGGCTGGACGCGTGTGGGTACGTGCGAGTGGATGATCGACTCTGCCGGCAAGCTTACGGTGCGGCCGCTGGGTAACGGCGCATCGGGCAAGATGGATTACAATCTTGGCGGCACCTTGGGTGGTGCGCCATGGAGCTCTCAGTGCGAGTCGATCACATCTGCTGTTTTTGAGCCGGGCGTGTCCACGAACTGGGCGGCTTATATGTTCTCGAGTTGCGAAAACCTGGCAACTGTTGATTTCTCGGAGTTGGACACTTCGCGGGTGGCCGACATGAAATCGATGTTTTCGAGCTGCAGCTCGCTTACTTCGCTTGACTTGACGCCTTTGGACACTTCGAAGGTAACCGACATGTCCCGCATGTTTGCTAACTGCACGAACTTGGCCTCAATTGACTTTTCGGGTTTCAACACTGCGCAGGTGAAGCGCATGGAATCTATGTTCGTGCTGTGCGAGAAGCTTGATGCGCTTGATCTTTCGCCCTTCGATACGTCCAACGTAACAACTATGTATAACATGTTCTTGGGCTGCAACGCCCTTGCTTCGTTGAATGTGTCTAGCTTCAACACGGCAAACGTGATTACCATGGGGTATATGTTCCACGGCTGCAAAGCGTTGACCTCGCTTGATGTTTCGTCGTTCAACACGGCGAAGGTGCTTGGTATGAATTTCATGTTCTCTGACTGCACCGCGCTCAAGACGCTCAATTTGGGACGCCTTAATACATCAAGCGTGGAAGACATGAGTAATATGTTCAATAGTTGCGAGGCGCTGACTTCGCTGGACGTCTCTTCGTTCGATACGTCGAACGTGACGAACATGAACGGCATGTTCGGAGGCTGCTATGCGCTTACGACGCTTGATTTGAGTTCGTTTAATACGTCGAGCGTGAAAAATATGGGTTATATGTTCCAGGTCTGCAAGGCGCTGACTTCGGTTGACGTTTCTTCGTTCGATACCTCGAATGTGACTAAGATGGATTCCATGTTCTCGGGCTGCGTTGCGCTTGAAGTGCTTGATTTGGGATCGTTCGACATGTCAAATGTAAGGGATGCGAAGTATATGTTCCAGGGCTGCAACAATCTGCGTACGATTTACGCTTCGGATGCATTCGCTATCTCGCGGTATGCGGCGTGTGACTCTATGTTCGGCTACTGCTATGCTTTGGTGGGCGGAATGGGAACCGCGTATGATTCGATGCATGTGGGCTGGGAGTATGCTCGTATTGATGGAGGCACGGCCGCTCCGGGTTACTTGGCCATGAAACGCGGCGATGTGAGTGGTAATGGGCGACTGAACGTGGTGGATGCGCAGCTGGCGTACGATATTGCGTTGGGCAAGTGCACGGCGCTTCCGGACTACGCTGCCATGCGGTCCCGCGCCGATGTGACCGGCGCGCCCGGCGGCGGACCCGATGGCCAAGTGACGGCCAACGATGCATTCGCCATTCAGTATGCGGCGCTGCGCGGTTGGGGTGCGTAGCGGCTTGTTGCCCGCGTGTGCCTGATGTTGCGTTGGCGTGCGCTGCGTGCACGCGATTCGCGTTTGGCTGAAGTGCGGCTGACGCGACTGGATGCGACGTTCGTGCGATTTCTATGCGTCCAAGCAGTATTAGGTGGGCTTCGACAATGACCTTTCCAGCCGGCAAGGGAAGCCACCGTCTGTTGCTAATACCACAACCCTTGCTGGCACTTCCGATGCCTTCCCCTCACGCCCGAGGGGAAGGCATTTGTGGGGGTGATGATAAAAACGACCCACTTTTCGGTGGATTTTCCTCTTGGGGATTCGGGGAAACAAGTATTTCCCCAGGTCGCGAAAAAGTAAGTCATGGTAAACCCACAGAAAAGTGGGGTGTTTTTATCACGTTGTTGAAAATGCAGGCGGTAATTCGAAGTTGTGATAGGTTGGAAGTAGGTCGCTCTCTTGCTTTCGTAAGAAATCTTAATGCATCCTGAATGAAAATAACTCTGAACTGGTGTTTTATTGAGACTTGCTTTTTGAGGGTGGCACCTGTGTCAGAAAATACCCTGATTCGTGCCCTTGACCTACTTCCAACCTGTATTAACTTCGAATCTGGGGGCCTTTTCTCAACAACATGAATCCCGCAAAGCAGAAAACTACCAGAAAGATTGAAATTGACGGCAAAAGAGGGGTGCGTCGAGCGGTCATCGCGCTTCTTACGAGAGCCGCGACGACCGCTTGAGTCCGACGGGGGTGGTTTAACGTCCGCTTGAGTCCGATAGGGTGGTTTGGCGGCAGCTTGGACCCCACGAAGCAACAAACCGTCAGGAAGATTAAAATTGTTGACAAAAGGTGGGGTAATTTGTCAACAATTGATGTTGCGGTTTGGTTATTGCTTGCGGCGGGGGAATTTGCTTAGCGCTTGAAACGGCGGGTGATGGTGCGCATTTCGGGAATGCGGAACACAACGCAAAGCCCGAACGTCACTACAAGGCCCACGATGCCGCAGATGCACAGCTGAATGAGGCCGGCAAGCATGCCCGACCCCATGCCAGAAAGCGCGGACGACAAAACGCCCAGCAGCAAATACGCAGCTCCGGCGCCCAAAGCGCTGGCAATGCACGCGCGCACTGAAAGGGAAAGCATGTGTCCGTATTTAATGCCGCTGCCCACGTATTTGCGCAGTACCAGCATGCCGATAATGCATAGCAGGCCGTAATAGGCAAGGTCGGCAAGGGGCACGCCGTAAAGCCCCAGCGCATCGGTACCGCACAGCACAGCGTACAGCGCAACTTGCACCACAACCAGCCCGCAGCTGATGGCGGCAAACACGCTGAACTTGCGAATGCTGGCGTACACGTTGTAGATGAACATGCTCGCCGAATAGAACGGCAGCGAAATGGCCCACATGGCAAGGATGCTTGCCACAAAACGCACGTCATCCATGCTGAACGCACCGGCGCGGAACAGCTGCATAAGTGGGGTGGAAAGCGCTCCCAAAAGAAACGCCATGGGGATCATAAGCAGCAGCGTGCCTGAAATGCCTGATGAAACGTGGTGTTTCAGAGAAGCGATATCGTTTTTCGCGGAGGCATCGCTCATCTCCGTGAACAGCGCGCGCGATAGCGAAACGGCCAACACACCATGGGGCAGCTGGTACCAGGTCCACGCGTAAATCAACGTAGAAGGGCCGTTATCGCCGGCTTGCAGCGAAAACGCGTTGCGGCAGGAAAACGAGATCATGGTGCCCACAATATACAGGAACGTGGGAAGCGCAATTTTAACGGCCTCGAGCAGCGCGGGATCGTGCAGGTCAATGAACCAGCGATACCGGAAACCGCCGCGCACTAAAGCGGGGATCTGAATGACGAACTGTACCACCACACCCAGCGACGTGCCTATAGCAAGCACGTTTAACGCCAGGTCAACATTAATATTTGAAAGCGGAATGTACGCGAAAAACGATGCGATCACAATAATGTTGTTCAGCGCGGGCGCAAGCGATGGCAGGAAATAAACGCGATTCGCGTTGAGCATGCCGGTAACCACGCCGCCAATGCCGTAAAACAGAATCTGTATGGCAAAAATGCGGAAGAAGCGCACCGCCTGGTCAATGACTTCTTGCGAGCTTCCCTCGGCAAACGTCTGCGTCCAAATAACTTGCGGCGCAAAAATCGCCGCCGCCAACGTGAGCAGGCTCAAAACGATAAGGAACAGGTTCAAGACATTGCAGGCGAAGTCGTTGGCGCCTTTTTCTCCTTTTTGCTCTTTCTGCAAAAGGAAGATTGGGATGAACGCCGCACCTAAAATGCCGCCCACCACAAGTTCGTAAATGGTGTTCGGCATGTTGTTTGCAACCTGATATGAGCTGGTCAGGAAGCTGTTTCCCAAAACGAACGCCATCGCCCACGTGCGCACCAGGCCGGTTGCGCGCGATCCGAGCGTGGCAATAGACATAAGCGCCGTGGAGCGTGCGACCGATGCGCTTGCTGCGGGCTCTTTCGCGTTGGCGTCGGCAGCGGCAGCGCCAGCACCGTTCGAAGCGTTCGATTTGACGCTTGTGGCTTCCAAGGGTTCAACGTCGACGGGACCCAGGTCCAGGGGTTCTGACTCCGGCGCCTCCGGCTCTGGCGTTTCTGGTCCCGCGAATTTCGCATCCAGGGATTCCGTGCTCGGGGTCGAAAGGGCGCGGGGCTCTTCGTCCAGGGGAGTAAAGTCGAAGGTGTCTTTGGGAGTCTCTTTACGCGCATGACGTGCGTGTTTTGCCGCGCCTATCTGCGAAGGGGCATGAACCGCATGTTTGGGAGCATAAGCAACGCGCGCATGTGCGCCCTTGATTTCGCCCTGCTCGCTTAGCACGTGTTTACCCAAAGCTTTCGTCCCTTTCGCATGAACGTCGTAAAACTCAAAACTAGAAAACCCCGATGCCCTTGGCGCTTTTGCCGCGCCTGACCCTTGCCTGCAACGTTACCGCTTGCAGTATCCGGCGCCACTTGCAGCGTTGCTGGCACTTGCTGCGCCGGACCCTTCGCCGCCATCTGCGGCAAAAGCCGTAGTATGAAGCTTTTCGGGGCATGCGCCTGCGTAAAAAGCCGCATCAAGGCAACTCATCTATAATGAACCAGTTACAAAAAAGATGAAGGGATTTCATCGAAAGAGCGGAAAAGAGTAGAAGTGAGCACCGATTTACAGTTCACCCCCGTCCTGCTGGGGGGAGACGCCAATGCTTACGGCATGGCGCGTTCGTTTTTCGAAGAATATGGCAAGACCTCGCACACCATTTGCAAGGGCGCGTTTCATATTTGCCAGAACAGCAAGCTGATGTCCATTGACGTGACCGAGCCAAATCTGGAAGATGATGAGGTGTTCGTGCGCACGCTGCGCGCCTTCGCCGATGCGCACGCTGGGCAGACCATGGTGCTTGCGCCGTGTGGCGACAACTACACGAAAATGCTCGTGCGCAACCAGGATGAGCTGCGCGATTACTTCCTGTTCAGCATTATGAGCCCTGATCAGTTCGATCTTTTGTCCACGAAAGAGCGTTTCTACGACACGTGCCTGCGCTTTGGGCTGGAGTTCCCGAAGACCAGCGAAGTGACGGCGGAGAATTGGCGCGACTACGAGCCGCCGTTTCCGTATCCCATTATCGTGAAGCCGTCGAACAGCGTGGCGTACTGGAACTGCGAATATCCTGGCAAAAAGAAGGCGTTCATCTGCGATAATGCAAGCGAGTTGGAGCAGATTCTGACGGGCGTGTACTCGTCAAGCTACGATGACGCTATGATTGTGCAGGACTTTATTCCCGGCGACGATACGCGCATGCGCGTGATGAACTGCTACAGCGATCGCGCGGGCCGCGTGACCATGCAGTGTCTGGGTGATGTGGTGCTGGAAGAGCACACGCCGCTGGGCATTGGCAGTTATGGCGCCATTATGACGGGCTACAATGAAGACATCAACGCACGCATCAGGGGATTCTTGGAGGAAATCGGCTACGTGGGCTTCTCGAATTTCGACCTGAAATACGACGAGCGCGATGGTTCGTTCAAGCTGTTCGAGATCAACCCGCGCCAGGGTCGCTCGAGCTATTTCACCACGGCATCGGGGAAGAATCTTGCGCGCTACCTGGTGCAAGACGTGCTGGAGCAGCGCAGCGAGCCGTGCGACATTGCCACGCTTGACGACGAAGTGCTGTGGACTATGATTCCGCTGGACGTGATTCGCACGTACACAAGCGATGCGGAAACGCTCGCGCGCATTGAGCGTCTGATTGCGGCGGGCAAGGTGAAGCAGAGCTACTGGAGCGAGGACGACAAGTCGCTTTTGCGCTGGTTGAGCTTCCGCATGAATCAGCGCAACTATCGCCAGCAGTACGCGCAGTGCTTCAACAAGCGCCACGTGAACGATTAATGTTCGGTGGGGAAGGGGCCGGCGGCTGGCGCTCTGCCGTGCCGGCGCGGTGCGCTTGTGTCGGGCGCTGCGCCACGACCGGAGCTGTGGTGTTGCGATTCGTGCGACGTAGGTCGGACGTGCTGTGGCGCCGCGGTGGCCGCGTTGCAGCACGAGCGGAGCTGCGGTGCGGCACCGGTTCCTTCGCCTGCTTTTGCGCTTTAACGTTGAATTAATTTGGACCGCCGCGTGCAGACGTTATAATGAGCATTTGCGTATTGGGCAAACGAAAAGGCTGCTTTGACATGGCTGATTACAAGAAGCTGGGTGTGATTGGAGGCGTAGGGCCTGCCGCTACGGCGCTGTTTTTCCAGCGCGTGGTGGAGTATACCGATGTTGCCTCTGACCAGGAACATCTTGACATCGATATCCTGAACCGGCCGGGTATTCCGAATCGCACCGATTATCTTTTAGGCGTGGAAGGCGCATCATCGTTTGTGCCGTCCATGAACCAGGCGGCGCTGCAGCTTGAAGCGCTGGGCTGTGATGTTTTATCTACGCCGTGCAATACCGCTCACGCCGCGCTTGATGCTGTTTCCGCAGGTCTTTCGCGTGCGCGCTTTGTGAACATGCTGGATGAAACGGCGGCGTTCGTAAATCGGCTGGGCGTGACGAAATGCGCCGTGCTGGCCACCGATGGAACGCTGGCAACGCAAGTGTATGACCGGGCGCTGGCGGCGTGCGGCGTGGCGGCTGTTTCCCCTGAGGGAGAAGATCAAAAACTGGTTATGAGCATCATTTATGACCAGGTGAAAGCGGGAATTGAGCCTAATGCTGAAGCGTTTTGCGCGCTGTGCCGCAAGATGGTGGATGCCGGCTGCGATGGCATTATTTTGGGCTGTACCGAGCTATCGCTCGTGCCCGTTCCCGTGCGCATGGAAGGCGCTCCGATTGTGGATGCGCTGAACGTGCTGGCATGGCGCTGCGTGCAAGAATGCGGTGCGCCAGCAAAAGATTTGATGGAGATGTATCGATAAAAGGCCTGGTAGAGTTGTTGTTCTGGGTGCAGTGCAGGCGGACTGGCGGCTTGATTGACGGGTGCAAGGCATCCGAGAGCGCTCTTCAGCCAGCACGCCGCTGACAATCCAGGAACGGGCACGACCCGGCCAGGCGGCATAAGAGCTTTGACGGAAAGTGAACTGATATGTGCGGTTTTACCGGTTTTGCTGTTACCGATGCGGTGAGCGACCCCCTGCGCGTGGCGCAGCTGATGGGCGATCGTATTGCGCATCGCGGCCCCGACGACGCCACGTTCTACGTGGACGATTTCATGGCGCTGGCGCATCGTCGCCTGTCTATTATCGACCTTGAGGGCGGACGCCAGCCCATGGCGAATGAAGACGGCACGAAAATCATTGTGTTCAACGGCGAAATCTACAACTACCAGGAGCTTCGCGAAGAGCTTTTGGCGGCGGGTCACACGTTTGCCACGCATTCCGACACCGAGACCATCCTTCACGGCTACGAGGAATGGGGTCGCGGCGTGCTTGATAAGCTGCGCGGCATGTTCGCGTTCGTCATTTGGGATACGCAAACGCGTCAGCTGTTCGGCGCGCGCGACATCTTCGGCATCAAGCCCTTCTACTACTACAACGAAAATGGGCAGTTCCTGTTCGGCTCGGAAATCAAGAGCTTCTTGGATCATCCGGGTTTCGTGAAGGAAATTGTGCGCGAAGAAATTCCGAATTATCTGTCGTATGAATACCTTCCCAACGAGAAAACCCTGTTCAAAGGCGTGTATAAGCTGCAGCCCGCCAGTTGGTTCACGTGGGATTTTGCCACGGGCGCGTTCGAAACGGCGCGCTACTACGAGTTTGAGTACAAGATTGACGAAACGCTTTCGCTTGACGAATGGGCCGATCGTATAGAGGAAGTGTTCACGGATTCCGTGCGCGCGCACCAGATTGCCGATGTTGAGGTCGGCGGCTTCTTGAGCTCGGGCGTGGATTCGAGCTTTGTGGTGGAGCGCGTGTTCCACGGCGGCTCAAGCATTCGCACGTTCTCCGTGGGCTACGAGGAAGAGCAGTACAGCGAGCTTCCGTATGCGCAGAGCTTTTCCGAAGAGCTGGGCGCGCCGAACATTGCGAATAAGATTTCTGCCGATGATTTCTTCGACTGCATGCCCGATATCCAATATTACCTGGATGAGCCGCTGCCGAACCCGTCTGAAAACCCGCTGTACTTCCTGTGCCAGAATGCGGCGAAGCATGTGAAGGTGGTGCTTTCTGGCGAAGGCGCCGATGAGTTGTTTGGTGGCTATCCGAATTATACGCAAGAGGATCATCTGTACAACTACCAGCGCAAATACCCGCAATTTTTGCGTTCGCTGGCGGGTGTGCTGGCAGGTGCGCTGCCGGCGGTGAAGGGCAAGCATTTCCTAACGCACGGCGCCATGAAGCCGTGGGAGCGCAATTCGCGCGCCGATTACGTGTTCGAAAACGATGAGCGCCAGCAATATTTGAAGGACAAGATTGTAATTGACGCGCCGCAGGTTTACTCCAAGCCGTACTACGACGAGGTGGCGGGGCTTGATGGCGTAACGCAGCTGCAATATGTAGACATCAAGACGTGGATGATTTACGACATCATTCTGAAGGCCGACCGCATGTCCATGGCGCATTCGCTTGAGCTGCGCGTTCCGTTTTTGGACCGCGAAGTGCTTGAGCTGGCGCTGACCATTCCTGCGAAGTATCGCGCGTGCGACGACCACGAGAAGATTGCGCTGCGCCGTGCGGCGTCGCGTCATTTGCCTGAGCGCGTGTTCAACAAGCCGAAGCTGGGTTTTCCCAGCCCGCTTGCCACATGGTTGCGTGAGGAAAAGTACTACGAGCAGGTGAAAGAGGCGTTTTTGAGCCCCGAAGCAGCGGAATTTTTCGTGCCCGAAAAGCTCATGGAGCTGCTGGACGAGCATAAGAGCGGCGCGGTTTCCAACATGCAGAAAATCTGGTCGTTCTACTCGTTTATCGTGTGGTATCGCCAGTTCTTCGGGCAAGGCGAGCGTGCGCAGTGCCGCGCGTTGGAGGCGTAAATCATGCGCGTGCTAACGGTGGTAAATAATGCGAATCCTTCGGCGTACGATGCATCGATGCTGTTGGCGGCATATTTTTCCACGCAGGGCATTGAAAACGACGTGGTGCTTTCCGTTGACTTACCCACGCCGGAGCATCTTGCTGTTGGCGCCGCGAACGACGATCGCGCGCTGGAAGACGCCGGAATTCGTCCGTTTGACCTGGCGGTTGCGCTGGGCGGCGACGGCACTATTCTGCGCACGGCGCGCGTGGCCATGCTGTTCGATGCGCCCGTTCTGGGCATTAACTTTGGGAATTTGGGTTTTCTGGCGAACCCCAGCGAGGAAGGCGTTATCCCTTTGGTAGCGGCTGCGTTGGCGGGCGATGTGACCGAGGATCGACGCGCGTGCTTGCTGGTGGAGGTCGAATGCGAAGGCGATGACGTGCCTGGTGGCGCGCGCGGCGCGTTCGGCGACGAGTGGGATGACGTGGGCGGCGGCGCTGCTGGTGCAGGCGCGCGTGGCGTTGGCGTTGGCAACGGCGCTAGCACCGGCACTGGCGGCGACGGCGGGCGCGTTTTCACGGCGCTCAACGAAGTGACGATCTCGCGTGGCTCGTTCCCGCGCAATTTAGAGGCACACCTGAGCATTTCGGGCGAAGATTTATGCACGTTGCGCGGCGATGGCCTTATTGTTGCAACGGCCACCGGTTCTACCGCGTATGCTCTTTCCGCAGGTGGACCGCTTATTTCGCCGGGTGTTGAGGGTATGGTGGTGGTTCCGCTGGCATCGCATACGCTGCAATCACGGGCGATTGTCACCGAGCGTCACGACGTGGTAGAGGCTGCCTTCGACTTTGCCGAGGGCTATACGTTTACCGAGGTGCAGCTTGATGGCACGGCGCTCAGCTTTCCCACGCCTATCGAGCGTGTGGTGGTGCGTTGCGCCGAAAAACCCGTGCGCCTGCTGTTCTACAAGAAGGAATCGTTCTACTCTCGCATTGCCCGCACGTTCTTTTAGCGAGCGGGTGAGCGGGTGATGCCGCGCCCTGTAACGGCGGTGTCGCTGGCTGCGCAACGGATGCGGCGAACCATGCGGCGGTATGCTTGCGGCTGTGGCCATGCGACCGTAAGCGTTCGCTCGGCGCACGAGCGGCGCTTGTGCCTGCGCCTTCACGGCGTCTTCATACCTTTGTGCAGCTTTTGTCGCGTTTTTCGCCAAGGCGCGCTTCACCTGGTATCATGAAAAAATTCATACCCTATTTTGAAGGTGCAAACATGATTTTAACCGTAAAACGCACTTCTCGGGCGCTGCTTGCTTGCATGCTTTCAGGCGTGCTGGCCGTCTCTTTGGCGGGCGCTCCCGCCGCGGCATACGCCGAGACATCCGCCGAGCTGCGCGCTCAGGCTGAAGACAAGCAGGCGCAGGCTGACGAGCTGTCTGCGCGTATCGATGAGCTTTCCAACCAGTTGGTCG
Organism: uncultured Eggerthellaceae bacterium; assembly: GCA_934631995.1. Classification (GTDB taxonomy): domain Bacteria; phylum Actinomycetota; class Coriobacteriia; order Coriobacteriales; family Eggerthellaceae; genus CAKUOV01. Next base: position 9,784 of record CAKTYF010000026.1, on the reverse strand, counting down.
AAGCACGCGAAGTCGAAGACGAGGCAACGGAAAAATACGATGCCGCGGAAGCTGCCAAGCAGGATGCGCTCGACCGCAAAGAAGCTGCTGAGCAAAAGATTACTGAAACGCAGGCTCGCTTGAGCACGCGCGTGACCTCGATGTATCGCAGCGGCGGTGCCATGTCGTTCTTGGACGTTCTTTTGGGCGCGGGGTCTTTCGAGGAATTCCTGACCACCTGGGATGCTCTGGCGGCCATCAACAACCAGGATGCTGCGTTGGTAGAAGAGAACCGCCAAGCGCGCGCCGAAGCCGAGGCTGCTGCCGAGGAATACGCGGAGCAGAGTGCCATCGCCAAAGAAGAGCTTGAGCGTGCGCAGAAAGCAAGTCAGACAATCGCTGAGACTTCTTCGCAACTTGCTTCCGAGCTTGAGTCGATGAATAGCGAGATTGCCGATTTGGTTGCCCGAGGAGAACAGGCGGCCGCCGAAGAGGAGGAGGCGCGTCAGAAAGCTCAGCAGCAGGCATCGGGCGGTAGCAGCGGTGGCGGCTCGTGGACCGATCCCGGTAGCGGTGGCGAGTTGTTCGATTCCAGCTATTTTGACGGTTGGGTGAAGCCTACCAGCTACTATGGTGTGACCTGCGAATTTGGCTATTCACCTATTACGGGTTCGCATAACGGTATTGACCTGGGCGCTTCTTCGGGCACGCCTATTTATTCTTCCGGCCCCGGTATTGTGACGTTTGTGGGCTGGTATGGAACGGGCGGCAATTCCGTCATTGTTGATCATGGCAACGGCGTGCAGACCATTTACATGCATCAGAGCCAAACCGCAGCGTATGTTGGCGAATCGGTGCAGGCTGGTACGTGCATTGGCTACGTTGGCTCTACAGGTTTGTCCACCGGTCCACACTTGCACTTTCAGCTGGTCATTAACGGCACGCCCACGAACCCGCGCAACTACTTCAGCTTCTAGGGGGCAGGCGTCTGCGCTGGCGCGCTGGGCGTTTTATCGATGCGGGGCGCAGCGGTGAAGGGCTTTTATCTTGCGAATCCGCGCAACGCAGCGCGTGGCTGCGAAGGTGCGGTTTGCGCCTCTTTTCGCCCTTCGCGTTCCTTCCGCAGCGTGACGAATGCTTCCCCATACCGATACAAGCGTAACGTTTTGGTGCCCGCCTGGTGCGGGCATCTTTTATTGGTGTACACTGAGCGCGTTAAGGAAGCGAGGAGGCTTCTTTGCAGTCCTAGAGAGAGGATCCAAAAATGGCAGTTACCATTAATGCTGATGATTGCGTAGCATGCGGCGTTTGCGTTGACGCTTGCCCGCAAGAGGCTCTTTCCGTTGCAGATGTTTGCACGGTGAATGCCGATTCCTGCATCGATTGCGGTACGTGCATCGACGAGTGCCCCGTAGGCGCTATCACCGAATAAGCGCACATCGCTCAATTGTTGCAAATGCCCGACTGCTTGAAAGCGTTGGGCATTTTCTTTTGCGCGCGACGGTCTATTAGGTGAAGCGCTATTTTCTTATGACGTTTGGTGTGTAGAAGCGCAGTGCTTGTTGTCAAAAGGCCCTTCATTTCGGGCAAATCGACGATATTCGGTGGTCGGGAAATCGGTAGTTAATCTATCGATTTTAGTGCAGCTTATTGACCTGGGGTTATGCTGGCATGTAAAAGCGAATCAATGCAGTTATCCGCTCTAAAGACCAGAATTACGGCTTATAAGGCGATTGGACCACCGAATATCGTCGATTTGCCCGAATTTGCACCCGTTTTTCCAACAACCGCTCTCTTTGGGTGGGCTTTTCGGTGCCTTGAACGCCTTGAGTGCCGCGCTCATCTGCCCGGGGATTCAAGAACGCCTTCCGAGGGGGCCTTCGTCCTTGTTTCCAGAAAGGAATCTTCGAATTCAGCCGCCCGCGTTCGGGCGGATTCGGGAATAAAACGCGCGTGTCGGGGTGGACCTGCATCGTGCGCGAGCGCCACAGCACCTTCTGCCGCGCTCCATTACGCAATCGTCACGGCATTCTTTATCGCGCTCGATCACGCGACGGTGCGACCGTTCATTTGCACCCACGTGCAAGGGTGTCCGAAAAATTCCCCAAAAAGTCTCTTGCGCAATCAAAAAAGTTTGCCTAGAATAAAAGACACTTTAATGCACCCGTAGGGCGTAGGCCCTTTTTTTCGGGGAGTCGCGAAAGCGTTCATCTCCGACCTTTGTTCAGCGCGCTTCATGCTGAACCAATCAAAAAAGACAACCGAAAAAGCGATTCGATAGGAATCAAAGGATACCTGTATCTGCAAACAGCCAGGTCAGCGTCTTATCCGCGCATTCCTTTTGTTGAATTGCGTCCGAAAGGAGTCCCTATGGATGGAATTACCCCTGTCTACGCCCCCGGTGCCCTTCGTGAAACATGCAACGGCATTCAGGTGATGGACCTTCGCGATGAGATGCTGGCTCGTCGCGAAGTGGAACTGACCAGCGATGTTACGGCGGAATCGGCTACCAATCTGATTCGTTCGCTGCTGCATTTGCAGCGCGAAGATGCCCATGCCCCTATCACCTTGTTCGTGAACAGCAACGGTGGGGAAGTGCAGAGCGGGCTGGCCCTTTATGATGTTATGCAAGCGCTGACGTGCCCCATTCGCACGGTCTGTTTAGGTATGGCGGCCAGCATGGCGGCGTTGATTTTCATCTCGGGCAACCAGCGCGATATGTTGCCCCATAGTCGCGTGATGATTCATGATCCGCTGATTGGCGGCGGCATTGGCGGCAGCGCTCTTTCCGTGAAAGCGCGCGCCGATCATTTGATGCGAATACGTGATATTACCGCCCAGGTTGTTGCCGAACACACCGGCATGACGCTGGATGAAGTGTTCGAACTGACATCCACCGACACTTATTTCGAAGCCCAGGAAGCAGTAGACGCTCGCTTGGCCGACCGTATTATCACCGCGCTCTAAGAAAGGGGCTCTTATGAATTGCATTTCCTTCTCTCCCAAAACTGTTGATCGAAGCGTCTACCAGGGCGAATACCTGCTTACCGCCCAGCAATCCATCAATACTGACAGCTGGCAGACCGGTTTGAACAACAACGTTTTGGTCCTGGGCTGTTCTGGCGGTGGCAAAACGCGTCATCATTTGTTGCCCAACTTGTTGCAGGCTCAGGGCTCCTATATTGTGTTGGACGGCAAAGGAACGCTATTCAATCAGGTAGGTCCGTACTTGAAGCGCCGTGGATATCGGATGGACCGCCTGGATTTCACCACCATGGATGGTACCGTTGGCTATGACCCGCTTGACCACGTGCGCTGGAGCTATGGCGTGCCCAACCAGCAGGATATTATTGCTATCGCTTCGGCTATTTGCCCTGTTCAAACATTTAATTCCGACCCTTTTTGGGAGCGCGCGGCGGCCAATTACCTGGCCAGCTACATTGCTTACGTGCTGGAAACAGGCGAGCCGCCCCATTGCAATTTCTCGACGGTTATCAGCGTGTTCGAGGCAGCATGCGAAGGCCAAGCGGGCAAGATGTTCGATGATTTGGAGCGCGAACGTCCCGACAGCTACGCTGTTTCTTTGTACCGGCGCGCTCGCTGTACCTGCGGCGCGGAGCGCATGCATTCCAGCATCATGGGTATTTTGGCGGCCAATTTGCTGCCGTTCGGTTTCCCCAGTGTGCGTGGGTCGTTTTGTCGCGATGATCGCGTTGAGTTCTCCCAGTACGGGAAGAGGAAACGCGCGCTGTTTGTGACTATGGACGATTTGGACCGGAGTCTTTCCCCTTTGACCAGCCTTTTTATTCAGCAGGCGTTTACCAGTTTGTGCGATTGCGCCGATAAAAATTGCGCGGAAGGCCGCTTGCCCGTTCCCGTTCGTTTCATGTTGGACGACTTCGCCAACTTGAATCTGCCGGACTTCGACAACGTGCTCTCGGTCATCCGCAGCCGCGAAATCAGCTGCACGGTGGTTTGCCAGACGGTCAGCCAGCTTTCGGCGCGTTACGGAAGCGACGCCGCGAACGCCATTGTGGGAAACTGCGACACCCAACTGGTTATGGCGTTTCAGGATGTTGAGACCGCTCAGTACTTCGGGGTGCGCGCGAATCGCACCGCCAGCGCTTTGTTGGAAACGCCCCAAGGTCAGTGGTGGATTTTCCGTCGTGGCGAGAAAGGCCAGCTCCAGGCAGCAAATCAGCTGGAATTGCATCCTGCGTACGCGGAGTACGAAGAGGCGCGGGTGGAAGGTTTCGCGCCAGAGCCAAGTTCGGGTGCGGAGTTGCGGAGCGCGGCGGACGAGGGTCCGTCGGAGGATGACGACTGCTTCGACGAAGAGGAATGCCCTTGGGATGAAGATGACTGGTGGTTTGAAGAGTTGCCCCTGGATGATGATAATTGCGCGGCGTAGCGGAGGCTTGTCACATCGTGCAAGGTCGCGGCGCGTATGGTGGCGTTGCGCTATTGTGGGCGTGACGGGCGCCGCGTGACGGGCGCCGCGTGGCGGCGCTGCGCGGCGTAGCGGAGGCGCGCGTGGCTCGGCTTTTCCTTTAATCGGGAAGCGCCGAGCTGTTCTTCTTGAAACGACTTATAATAGGCGGAGCTGCATGAATTATTCGGTGGCGCGAATACCGAAATATCTCAAGGAATCACTATGGCTTTTGACTTCTACGATTATCTCTATAACGGCTACACAGGCGAATATCAGCTGGTCAGCGCCTTGTATCGCAATGGCTTGGATGCGGTGCGTCCACCGGCGGATATGGGCATTGATGTAGTGTCGCTGAACCTGAAAGAGCAGCTGAAGGACCCCACCACGGCGCCCGAGACCTTCTTTTTCCAAGTCAAAACTGCTCTAACGACGGTGCGCTTCGACGAAAAAGGGCGCAGCACCGGCATTGCAGAATTCAAGCTGAAGGAGTCTGAGGTCGAGCTTTTGTGCCAAGGCGTGGGTCGCGTGCTGATGTGCTACGTGTATACGCGCGAGAACGATTCCTTAACGGATTCCTTCGAAACGCCGTTTTGCTGTTTTTGGATTGACGGCGAACTCCTGCGCACTATCGCGCAAGGCGGCGCTCTGTTTATGGCGGAAGGCGATACGAAGCTCACGCTGCGCTGCAAGTTAACGCTGCCTCCCTATAAGGGCAGCCATTGGTACGCCATGGTGGTTGATTCCCAGGGCAATCAGGCACCCGAGGGTTATCTTGGCACCATCGATTCCGACGATCAAGCGACGAGCGCATCTGATGGCGCGGATCATTACAGTGTTCGGGGCTACTTGAAATACGCGCGCGAGCGCGCTGCGACTGTTGCGAACGCAGCGGCTGGGGCCGCTGGAGCGACGACTGGGGTTGCGTGTGAGGTAGCGCCCGCGACATCGACTGCGGTGGGGAATGCGGCTGGAAGTACGGCGGGAACTGCGGCGGGAACTGCGGCTTCGCGTGCCGCCGCCCCTGCATCTGGTACCGCGCCTGTGGCTTCGGCCGAATGCACGCTGTTTTCCGACAACGCCGAAGCCGCCCGCGCCCATGTGCTGGAATCCATGAAGAAGCGCGGCGTCATGCGTTTCGTGCATTTTACGAAAGTCGATAATCTGGAAAGCATCATGATGTGTGGCTTAATGCCGTTATCCCTGATGAATGGCGTGCCGAAAGAAGAGTCGGCCCAGCGGCTCAACCGCTACGAAGGCACCGATGCCATTTGTCTTTCGGTGGAGTTTCCCAATTATCGAACGTTTTATCATCGTCGCTGCGTGGAGTCCGACAAAAAGTGGTGCGTGCTGCTTTTGGATGCCCGGAAAGTTGTCGAGCGCTACGAGCCGCAATTTTACTGGACGAATGCTGCGAGCAAGTCGTTTTTGGAGCCGCACTTCAACGCGGGAAACCGAAACGATCCCTGTTCTGCCCAGGCCTTCGATGGCATGTTCTATCAAACCGAGACGCCCAATCGTTTTTTGACGGTCACGCCGCGCACGAGGTTTATTCCCGATAAGTATCCGACGAATCCCCAGGCAGAGATTCAGATTTACGACAAGATTACCCCTGATTGCATTAGCCTCGTTGTGTTCGAAGACCAAGAATCGGTGGCTCGTTACCAAACTGCATTTCCGTTTGGCGCGCCGGCATGCACGGTTGACCAGTGCGAAGTGAACTACTTTGCGCCGCGCGCTGATTGGCAGGAATGGCGCGGCGAAGGCGTGTCGGAGGCATCGTTAGAAGATGCATCTGCGTCTAAAGGCGGAGGCGCGTGCTCGTAGCGCCTGCTCTGGGGAGCGCGTGCTGCAGCGTGTTTCTTCTTTGCGTTACGCGGCTCGGCGGGAGCGTTATAGAACCCGCGCGCCGCACACAAATAGACATGGTGTGTACGCGGCCAAATTATTCCCGCTATGAAGTGCGAAAGCAGTACAATATATAGTTACGTATATTGGTTTATTGTGCGTGGTTGCGGCGTGAGAGTGCGGCAAGCGAACCACTTCGTTTGAGGTTGCCGCTGGCGTTGCGCGCGGCCGCGTTGTTTCGAAGACAAAGGACAAAACATGAAGGTATCGTTGAAGTGGCTTTCCGATTATGTGGACGTTCCTGCGGACACTAAGGCGTTTTGCGACCGCCTGGATTTGACGGGCACGGGCGTAGAAGGCGTGGAAAAGCTCGGTGCCGCTTTCGATCATGTGGTGGTTGGTCGCGTTCTGACCTGCGAAGATCATCCCGATAGCGACCACATGCATGTGGTAACAGTGGATGTTGCGCAAGACGAGCCGCTGCAAATCGTGTGTGGCGCGCCTAATATTGCCGCCGGTATCAAAGTCCCCGTTGCGTGCGTGGGCGCCCATTTGCCGGGCGATGTGAAAATCAAGAAAGGCAAGCTGCGTGGCGTGGCATCGAACGGCATGTGCTGCTCGCAGCGTGAGCTGGGCTTTGGTTCCGACCATGCGGGCATTTGGGTGCTTCCCGAAGACGCACCCGTGGGCATGCCCATTGCCGATTATCTGAAGCAGTCCGATACCGTGCTTGACTTGGAGATTACGCCGAATCGCCCCGACTGCCTTTCCGTGGTGGGTTTTGCGCGCGAAGTGGGCGCAATGTATCGCACGGGCCACACGAATCCGGTCCACGAAATGGCCGATAAACTGCAGCTTGATGACTCTGGCGAAGCGCTTGAAGACCTGGTGAGCATTGCGATTGAGGACGAGAAGCGTTGCCCGCGTTACACGGCGCGCGTCATTCGCGGCGTGAAAGTGGGTCCCAGCCCCGACTGGATGGTTGAGCGCCTTGCGGCTATTGGTCAGCGCTCCATCAACAACGTGGTGGACGTGACGAACTACATCTTGTTCCTGTTTGGCCAGCCGATTCACACATTTGACCTGGCAAAACTGCAAAATGAGCAAGGTCATGCCGCTGTGGTGATTCGCGCCGCGAAAGAAGGCGAGCGTTTGGTGACGCTCGATGGCACCGACCGCGAGCTTACAACCGATATGACGGTTATTTCCACGCCTGAGCACGGCGCCGTTGCGCTGGCGGGCGTTATGGGCGGCCTTGATTCCGAAGTGACCGAGGAAACCACCGACATCTTGCTGGAAACGGCAACGTTCGAGGCGGGTCGCACGAGCCGCACGAGTCGTAACTTGGGTTTGATCAGCGAAAGCTCCATGCGTTATGAGCGTGGCGTTGACGACCACGATATTGACATTCGCTCCGCTGCTGCGGCGGCCCTCATCGTGGAAGTTGCGGGCGGATACGTGGTGCATGCACGCTCCAACGACCAGGGCATCATCGACGAATGGCCGTGCGTAAGCGAGCCGTTCCACAACATCTTCCGCGTTAAGCGTTTCCAGGGCATGATGGGCGCCGACATTTCGCGCGAATTCGCGTGGCAGACGTTGGAGCTTTTGGGCTGCACCGTTTCTGCGACCGATGACGAAAACGTTTTGGACGTGGTGTCGCCCAGCTTCCGCCCCGACCTTGAGCGCGAGATTGACTTGTATGAAGAAGTGCTGCGCCTGTACGGCATGGATCTGATTCCATCCACGTTACCAGGCGGTCGTGGTCGTTTTGCCGTTAAAACCGCAGACCAGAAGCGTACCGCATTGCTGAACGATGCTTTGCGTGCCAGTGGCATGAACGAGACCATGACGTATTCGTTCGCTGACCCGAAAGATCTTGAGAAGCTGCGCATGGATGCGGAGAAGCTGGGTTTGGGCCAGGCGGTTGAGCTTATCAACCCCATGAGCGTGGACCAAAGCGTCATGCGCCAGAGCATTATTCCGGGGCTTTTGCGTTCGGTTTCCTACAACCAGAACCGCGGCGTGAAGAACGTGCAGCTCTACGAGATGGGCGTGGTATTCGCGGCTGCGGAAGGTCGTAAGAAGCCGAAGGAGCGCACGAAGGTTGCAGGCGTTCTTGCGGGCGCATTCGGCGACAAGCAGTGGAATAACGAACCGGTGCCGTTTGATTTCTTCGACGGCAAGGGCGTTGTGGAAAACATTTGCCGCGAGCTGGCTGTTGCCAAGCTGCGTTTCAAGGCGCTTTCCGCTGATGAAGCGCCGCATTTGCAGCCAGGCCGTGCGGCGGAAGTTGTGGCAGGTGGTACCGTGCTGGGTTGGCTGGGCGAGATTCATCCGCTGGCTGTGCAGGCGTTCGATGCCGAGGCTCCCGTGGTTGCGTTCGAGCTTGACCTGGACGCGCTGCTGAAGTCCGCCCGTCCCGCGCGCGATTACGTGGACGTTCCGGCGTTCCCGGCTGTTGCCATGGACGTTGCGTTCGTGGTGGACGAAGACGTGACGTGCGAGCGTTTGATGCAGTGCATGACATCGGCAGCGGGCAAGATGCTGGAAAGCGCAACGCTTTTCGACGTGTATCGTGACGAGCAGCGCGTGGGCAAGGGCAAGAAGTCCATGGCGTTCAAGCTGATGTATCGCGTGCCCGATCGCACACTGACCAGCGAAGAGGTTGAAAAGACACATGCGAAGATGCTGAAGAAGGTCGCGGGCGCTACGGGTGCGGAGATTCGCGGATAGAAGCGCGCGGTAAACATGGCAGTAGTTCGAAGGGCGGCTGGCGGGTCGCCCTTCTCTTTGTGGTGCGGCGGTCGTGTGGGCACGGCGTGCTGGTTCTTGCGATCTGTCGTACTGCGTGCCTTCGCTTTCTCTCGGGGCTTTCTCCACTTTTCGCGCCCCTTTCGCCGCGCTTCTGTTTCCAGAGCGAAAAATTGAAAATTTCTTCTTGCGTTTTTAATTCATAGTGATACAGTATGCGCATTGCAAATTGAATATACCTTCAAACCGTTGAGGCGAAGATCAAACCATTCGGGCACTCACAGAGAGCGGGCGATGCTGAGAATCCCGCAGTATGCTAAATGGCAAATGGATCGCCGAGGGAAAAGGGAAAGGCCGGCTGTTTCTTCGCGTGCGTTTTTCGCATTCGGAAGGGCGGCGCAAGGTCGAGTATCTGGACCGTGAGCCTGCGTTAAAGGCAGATTGCGTGGTAGCGCAGTCAGAAGGGGACTTGGGTAATACCAGGTCAATAAAAGGTGGCACCGCAGGTTACAAGGCCTGTCCTTTTAAGCATTCGTCCGTTGGGCGTGTGTTTTCAAGGACGGGCCTTTTGTTTTGCCTTCGTTTGCGGCCAGCATGGCATGGCGCAAGCGGGGCGGGACGAAAAAGAAACCTTGACGTAACGGGAAGGCAATTCAAGCGCAAGAATCTGTTCATCTGCTGAAACGAAAAGGAGAAATGAAAATGGCAGAGAAGCGTATGGTTGCGATGGAAGAAAAGAAGGGCTTTTCCGTACAGGATCTCATTTTGATTGCG
>CAKTYF010000025.1 GCA_934631995.1 uncultured Eggerthellaceae bacterium | reverse complement strand
GCTGCGTGTAATCACAAGGAACTTGCGTACCACTTCCATTGTAAGAGGAGCTGCGCGCGTCGATGAGCTGGAAATTCCCTTGGAAGTCCTCCGCGAAGCGCTTTGTAACGCGGTAATCCACCGCGAATACGGCAGCCTCTTTGATGGACAAAGCATTTCTGTCGATATCTATTCCGATCGAATCGAAATACAAAACCCAGGAAGCCTTTGGGGAGGAAAAGTCGAAGAAACGCTTGACGACGGCCAATCCTGCTGCCGAAATCCAACGCTTATGCGACTCATGAGCATCTCTCCTCTTCCCAGCGAAGCCGGGACGCCAGCGGAAGGAAACGGAACCGGAATCATTTTGATGATAAACGCCATGAAAGAAAGAGGCCTATACGAGCCGATATTCAAGGCCGGTATCGATAACTTCAAGGTCATTTTGCTCAGAAGCGCTTATCAAGAACAAAAAGCCAAGCCAGAGCTGAAAGACGACGAATTGATTATTCTGGACCTTATTCGGACGAACGAAACGCTGGGGACAAGAGAGCTATCGACGCTTAGCGGGCTTTCCGTTGTTCAGGTACGCAACCGTGTGAAGGAACTTTTAGAAAAAGAGTTGATTGTCGCCACAGCACCAATCAACAGCAAAAACAGGAAGTACAAGCTCGCAACACCCTAAACCGCAACGCATCGCCCGACCACGAAAGGAACCGCCATGTCCGCCGCCAACCAGCGCCTGAAGCTTCTCTATCTTGCACGTATTCTGCAAGAAGAGACAGACGAAAACCACGGCCTAACGCGCCCGCAGTTGTGCGAACGCTTGGCGGAGCGTGGCATTAAAGTGGAGCGGAAAACGTTTTACCGCGATATTCAAAGCCTTGTTGATTTCGGGTATGACATTCAGAAAATTCCGCATAATCCTGTTGAATACGCGCTGGTCACGCGCGAATTTCAAGACCAGGAGCTCATCTTAATGGCCGATGCCGTGCAGTCGTCAAAATTCCTGACCCAACGTAAAGCCGACACCCTGGTTGCCGCCATCGAAAAGCTGGGAAGCAAACACCTAGCGGCCAGCTTAAAGAAGCGCATCCACGTGGAGGGCCGCATCAAAGCGCAAAACGAGTCGGTTTTCTACAACATAGATGCCATCAGCCGCGCCATTTCGATGCGTCGCAAAGTCGAGTTCAAGTACTTCCAATACGACGAAAACAAGAAGCGGGTGCTGCGACGCAAGGGTGCCATCTACAAAGAAACCCCTGTTCAGCTGCTCTATACGAACGACTGCTATTACCTGGTAGCCTGGAGCGAGCGACACGAAAGCTTCGTGAATTATCGCGTTGACCGCATGCTCAACATCAACGTATCGGAAGAAGAGGCCACGCGCAACGAGCGCATTGCTGCCTTCGACGCCACGCAGTATCAGCAACGCAGCTTCGACATGTTCAACGGACAGCCGACAACGGTCACGCTTTTAGCGAAGGCCTCGGCTATGAACGCAGTGGTGGATCGTTTCGGGGAAGACGTTCTGGTCACACCAGCCGAAAAAGGTATCGCGCGTGTGCACGTAACGGTAATGGAAAGCCCCACGTTCTACGGATGGCTCGCGCAATTTGGCGAAGACATCACCATTGAAGCGCCGCAGAGCACGCGCGCGGCATACGCCGCCCACCTTCGCAGCATCTTACGCAGCTACGAGGATTCGAACGCAAACACCTCAGTCTAGTCGGCCGCCGCTCGAACAGTAAACCTGCTGCTCCCACCTGGGGCGCAGCTCAAATCGCAGCTGGTGCGGCATCGCGCCACCCCAGCTGGACCCTTCGCTCGACCCCTTCCACGCCAGTTCTAGTCAGCTGCCCCATCCAGGAAAAACAGCTCGTACCAGCGCACCAAGGTATAGCACGTCCACACGTAGCGCCACAAAAGCGGCTCGTGGCGCTTGTACCAATGCCCGTGTGCCGCTGGTTTCTCGCCCTTGAACGCCGCCAGCAAACAGCTCAGCTCATCCGCGTTGAGCAGGCATTTCGCCGCATCGCTTGTCAGCGCACGCTCGATTTCCGCCATGAACGGCTCAGTTGCCAGCCACGCACGCACCGGCACGGGGAAACCCAGCTTCTTGCGGTACGCAACGTCGTGCGGCAACACGCGTGCCGCCGCTGCGCGAAGCGCCAGCTTATTCCCCTGATCGGTAGTCTTGAAGCGCGACGGCATGGTGCGCGCAATCTCGAACATGCGCAAATCGCAGAACGGCATGCGAATATCAAGGCCCGTGCCACGCGCGATCTTCGTGGAGTTATACAGAATGCTGCCCTCGAAATACGCGCGCAGGTCGGTGTAGAGCTTTTGCCCCAGCTCATCGTAGACAGCACCCGCCGCCGAACGCTGCTTGACAAATTCCTCTGTGGAACGGTTCGGGAAATACTGCGCGGCAAAACGCTTCTGCTCTTTCGCATTCATGATGTACGTGGTGCCGTGATAGACCGGCTCGAGCAGCTTGCGAAGCGCCGGCGTGTGACAATACACGCTGTATCCGGCGAAAAACTCATCGGCACCTTCGCCCGAAAAACACAACTCGGACTTGCCGCCCGCCACAATCTGCTTGCACGCGGAATACAGAGAGAGCGCAGCAACATCGGCCGTGGGCAGCTCGAAAGCACGCAGAAACTCATCAACGTTTCCCAGGAACTCTTCGGGCGTTACCGTAAGTCCTTCGAAATTGCGACCCAAAAACTCCGCCGTGGCACGCGCATCTTCCTCTTCGCTTGCCTGCTGATTTTCATACGCCGCACAAAATCCCGTGCGCGCGCGGCTCTTCGCCACAATGAACGACGAATCCACGCCGCCCGAAAGAAAGCCGTCGCACACCTGGTCGGGCTCGCAAATGTCGCGCAGGCTTGCTTCCATGGCAGCATCCACGTCGCTTGCCCACTGGTCAAGCGTCTTCGACTCGTCGGGCTCAAATGACAGGTCCCAATATGTTCCCAGCTTGAGCCCCTGCGCGTCGCTGTACGTCAAATATCCACCTGGCTGCAGCTTGAACACGCCCTTGAACAGGGTTTCTTCGCCGGGCAAGTAGGTGAACGCCAAATAGAACTGAATCATTTCCTGATTGAGCTCGCGCACAAATCCAGGCTGGTCAAACAAATCGCTGATGCTCGTGCCCACCAGAACGTGCCCATCCGCCGTCTGGTAATAGAAAAAGAGCTCCGCGCCCAGAATGTCACGCAAGCAAAACAGCTGCTGACTTTCAGTGTCGAAGAGCGCAGCGGCGAACTGACCATTGATATGGGTGCCCATCTGCGTTCCCCACCGCTCGTAAGCGGCCACCATCAAACGCTCCTCGCGTTGGTCGCGCGCCAGTCCATTGGTGCATACACCCAGCTCAGATGCAAGTTCTTTATGGTTGCGAATCAATCCGGCATACGCCTTCAGCTCAATCACAGGTTGTCCTTTCAATTCGAATCAGCAGGTCGCAGAAGTCGCTCGCAAGAAGTGGAGCGCCGCAGCAAAGCAACGAATCCGCCACAGTACCGCGCAACGTAGCTGCGCGCACGTTGCCGCCACGCTTTTCACGCCTTGCGCACTACACCTCCGTGCTACAGCGCAGCCAGCGAGGCCACTTTAATCTTGAACACCGCTTTCTTCACCGCCTGGGGCGCATCAACGCAAACGCCCGGCATATGCGCGTCGGCAGGAAACACAATGGCGAAGCGGCCCGGCGTCATAAGGAAGGCCTCGCCCGTCACGTTGTTACTGTACAGCGCGTAGTCATCAGCAGCATCAAACGCCTTCGTGACCTCAAGATTCTGCACCGGCGCAACTTCCAAATATTCCTGGCCAGCAATAACGCACTGAATGTCAACGTATTCTTCGTGCGCTTCGTATTCTTTTTGAGAGCGAGGCTTCGTATCGTACGACATCACGTTCACGCACTCGCCATCGCCCAAGTCGTAGCTGCCGTTTTCAAGCGCAGCCATATCATGCTGCGCCCAGAAGTTCGCCGCCTTCGGGCAAATCTTGGCAAGATCTTTCATTTCCGTTGAAAACAGCATCGCTCGTCTCCTTTTCGTTTTTCTGCGCGCAGTTCCTTGTTCGATGCTTTGGCGATTCAGCCGCCGCAGGAAAATGCCTCCCGCGTTTGCCGCGTTCTCGCGCCCGAGCATCTTCCGCGCTTATAACCCTTCTATTTTAACGGTTCTCACGCAGACATTACACGCAAAACAGAACAAACAATACCACTACGAATTTGCCGGGTGCGCAACGCCCCGCCCCGCACACCGGAAAGGACCTCTTCGCCCCTATCGCAGTACCGACCCCTCGCCTCTTCCCACGTGCGCCAAAAAGGACGGCTTCCCCCATGATGCCATCAAGCTAGGTCCCAGCCTCCCTCCCCGCACATCGGAAAGGGACGTATAATCAGGTGAATTCGTTGCTTGGGAAAGGAAGCAGCTTGTCTTGGATTCTTGCCGCATTCGCATCGGCCTTTTTCGCAGGAATCGTGTCGATCCTTGCGAAATGCGGAATCAAAACCACCGATTCCGACGTCGCAACGGCGCTGCGCACCTGCGTCGTGCTGGTTTTCGCCTGGATTATGGCAGCGGCAGCGGGTCCTTTGAGCGCCGTTGCGAACATCAGCACGCAGTCGTGGCTCTTCCTTATTTTGTCGGGGCTTGCAACGGGTGGGTCGTGGATCTGCTACTTTAAGGCGCTTTCCGTAGGCGACGTGAACAAGGTGGTCCCCGTTGACAAAATGAGCACCGTTCTTGCGGTACTCCTGGCAATTGTCCTGTTCGGCGAGACAAGCAATCTTGCCGTTAAGCTCATGGGCACCGCCGTTATCACAGTAGGAACGTTCATGATGATCGAAAAGAAGCAAGCAACAGGCAAACACGAAGGGAGAACCTGGCTTGCGTGGGCAATTGGTGCCGCTGTGTTTGCGGCACTCACTTCTGTGCTGGCAAAGATCGGCACCGAGGGCGTTGAATCGAACCTTGCAACCGCCATTCGTGCCTGCGTTGTGCTGATAATGGCGTTGATCATCGTTGCGATGAAAGGAAAGCTGGCCCAAGTGCCCAACGTGAAGCGTTCCGAATTGGGATTCTTGGCGGCATCGGGTCTTGCCACCGGGGCATCTTGGCTGTTCTACTATTATGCCATTGCCATGGGTCAAGTGAGCGTGGTCGTGCAAATCGACAAACTGTCACTGCTTGTTTCGGTGCTGTTCGCTTACTTCGTATTCAAGGAGAAGCTTTCGAAGAAGTCAGCGCTGGGGTTGCTTCTTATCGTGTTGGGCACTGCCGCTATGGCGTGGTGGGTGTAGTCCCCAAGCCGTTTCGCACCCGCGTCCAGGGGCTAGGCACTGCCTACATGATCTGGTTAGTACAGGATTTTCCATTTTCCCAGGTCAGATATTATTAATATTTAGTATTAATAATATAAATAACATCAAATACTAATAGTGAAAACACGCAGTTTTAAGTGATTTTTAACTCTTCGACACCCTTAGCTTTTTAGCGCCTCTTAACAGAAAGGAGGGACGGAGAAGCAGCATGAACGGACGCCCAAACAGTAACGCCTCATCATGAAACAGCAAGAAAAAACCCGCCGCAAAAGACGACGGGTCAGCTTAACTTCAGCCGGAAACTAAGAACCTAGCTATAGTTTTCCCTACAACGTTCCGTGCAACGCGCCCCACTGAATGGCAAAAGCATCAGAGGCATCCATGGATCCATCACCGTTTATATCCACGAAATAACACACGGTTTTATCGGTCCATACCACGCCCTGCGCAAGGAATTTTTGTTGCACGTCCGCGTTCCCACAGACCAGATCGTAGGCAAACTGGGCATCGACCACATTCACTTTCCCATTCATGTTCAAATCGGCACGCTTATAGCCCGCCCCGCCGCGATACGGGTAGTAGTCAAAATCAACGTCAACGTATCCATTCACACCCGCAACCGATGCATCGCTTGCGGATTGCCACACCTTATATTCTCCCTGGTAGCTGCACTGATTGTTGTACTGGGCAACCCAGCGTTCCCACTGAGAGAAGCAAGAATCGGTCAAATAGTTGTTCCACCAGTTCAGATTCGCATAAATGCCTGGTGTATAGCCCGCCTCGGAAATCGCGTTGCAGAAAATCGTAGCAAATTCGCTCAAATCGTCGTTCGTGATACTCACCGCGCCACTGCCATCATTGCCCGCCGGCAATCCACCCGACGTGTATTCCAAATCGTAATAGACCGGGTAGCTGGGCTTATGGTTTCCCAAAACACGCAGAACGTGCTTCGCCTCCGACCGAGCCGAAGCAGCATCGTACGCGTACGAGTACAAATACACGCCATAAGGAATGCCCAAGCGCTCGCATTCCGAAACGTTGTACGCGAAATATTTATCGTCCTGGTCGGAATAATCACCGCCATAGCCAACGCGAAGGATGGCAAACGTTACACCGTCAGCCTTGACCGCTTCCCAATCAATGCTCTTCTGATGCTCGCTTACATCGATACCCTTAGCTAGCGCACCGGAAATGATGGTCTGTCCATCCTCGGCAACATATCCCGAAGAGGTTAACGACCACGCGCACGCCGCCGCTGCACGATCAGCCAGCGCAAGCATGTCAACGCCGCCAACCGTCGAGCCTTCCGCATCAGTAGCATCGCCATTTTCGCCTTTCGCCTGTTCATCCGCCTGTTGCTCAGCAAGAGCTGCATGGTCAAGCGGGTTTGGCTGAGCTGCCAGCGCCACGAGCGGCGCAGACATTATCACCAGCGCCGCCGCACACAGCAACACGCACAACGCAACACCAACAAACGCCCTTCGAGAGCGCTCAAAAAATGACAAGCAAGCTTGTTCTTGAGACATTCGAAACCTCTTTTCGCAGTTCATCTGCATACGCAAATATGCATTTTTATTTTGCCATGATACTTAGCAAGCGCTTTTGTCAAAGCGTCCTTCACATCATCCGAAAGAAAAAAACAAAAGGGCGTCCGGTCCCTCAAACCACGCACGAACCATCACTTGCGCACAGAAATCCCGCTTCAGCTCGGACGCTTACTCAACTTCCATAGTGGATTCAGACGTCGGATTCGTCGCCGATTTCGCAACCGCTTCCCCACCAGAACCGCCCGCCTCTTTCGCCTTACGCCTTGGTCCCGACGAAAGAAGGAGTCCACCCAACACCAGCGCAATGCCCAGAATAACCAGCGGTGTAAGCGCTTCGCCTAAAACGATGGCCGAGGCCACCACCGTAATCACGGGCGACAGGTAAATATAAGTACTTGCTGTGCTTGCGCCCAAAAGCTTTATCGACATTCCCCAGGTCACAAAGCATATCGCACATGCCGCAAGTCCCAGAAACAATAAATTGCCCACGTTAACCAGATCGGTCAAATTCGAAAGATGCGAAACATCGGCACCAAAAAACGGACACGAAATAGCGATAAACAACAGTCCCCATGCAAAGATACGTTTCGTCATGGGGACGGTTTCATAACCAGCATTTCCTAAGGTCACCAGCACATTTGAGTAAATCGCCCAAACTACGGCGGCAGCAATGGCCAACACGTCGCCAAAACCTGCCTGCGCCGTACTGACGTCCTGGCCGCTGATAAGCACGATGCCCGCCATGGCCACCAGAAAGCCAACAACGAACAGCGGCGTAAGCGCGCGTTCGCGTCCAAGCGCCGTTGCAATCATTGCCGTAAACAGGGGCGCCGTAGAAACCGTCACACCGATATTGCCCGCACCCGCATACGTAAGCGCAATATTCTCCAGCAGGTAATACAGAAACGTTCCCGTAGCACCCGCCGCAATGAAATACAGCTCATGGCGACGTTCCCTTAAGCGCAGCACATGTGGGCTCATCAGGCATAATGCCACAAACCCCAGCAGAAAACGCAGAAACAGAATTTCAACAGGCAAAAAGCTTTCCAGAAGCACTTTCGTGGACACAAACGTCAGACCCCAGATGGCAACCGTCATCAACGCAAGAATATGCCCTTTAGCAGAACTCATCAAAACCCTTGAACCCTCAAATCATCGAACAAATCGCGCGTGCCGGCCAAAATCAGCTCAGCCCGCAAGCACGCCAAGCAAAACCGCAAGTAATAATCTCCACGCAGGCGCATTATAGCCATTGCCGCCCTATCCGACCGACGCATAGCGCCAAGTTGTTGCAAAACAGCCCTAAAATTCGAAGTTGCATCAAGTTGGAAGTAGGTCAAAGGCGAAAATGAGAGCATTTCGAAAGGCTGACGTTTTTTCTCAAACACACTGACTACAATAACCCCAGGTCAAAGCGCAGTACAAAAATGGATATGAACGCTATCGTTTTTTGACCTACTTCTAACCTACCACAACTTCGAATTTAGACCCCTTTTTCCAACAACATGCCCTACAGCTCGCGATGAGGCAGGTACTCAATAAAGCGCTGCAACGCCAACGACGAGCGATCCTTTCCGCGAAACGCCAGGCAGATGTCGCGATACACCGGTTTATCCAGCGGCAACGCCACCACGTTATAAGGGCAGCGACGCATGATCATCTCCGTCAAAATGCTAATGCCCAACCCCTTTTCCACCATGGCCATAATCGCGTAATCATCCCAAGTGGTAAAGTTCACGCGCGGACGCACGCCACGCTGTTTTAGAATGGCATCAACCTCGGCACCGGCGCCTTTTTCCAGGATCATAAACGGCTCATCCTCAAGCGCCTCTAAGGGAAACGCCTGTTCAGCGGCAAGCGGATGTTCTTTTGGCAGCACCGCCATCATCTGGTCGCGCTCCAAAAACACCGTCTCAAGCGACTCGTGCACCGGTAGCGGAATAAACCCGCAGTCCACGCGCCCTTCCATAATCCAGTGCTCGATTTCCGTGTAATCGCCCAGCAAGATCTCGTATGCAATGTTCGGATACGTGGCCTGAAAATCCTTGATGATGTTGGGGAGCCACTGACTTGCGCCACTCGAAAACGTTGCAATGCGAATGAGACCCGACTGCAATCCGCGCACCTCATCGAC
Source organism: uncultured Eggerthellaceae bacterium (assembly GCA_934631995.1). Lineage (GTDB taxonomy): Bacteria > Actinomycetota > Coriobacteriia > Coriobacteriales > Eggerthellaceae > CAKUOV01. Next base: position 12,412 of record CAKTYF010000025.1, on the reverse strand, counting down.
TGCCACCAGCAGTTTCTCGTATTCCGCGCACAAGCTCTTCGCGTATGGCAAAATGCGTGCGCCGTCGGTTGTCAGCCGCACGCCGCCCTTATGCCGCTCAAGGAGATTTACCGACCACTCCTGCTCAAGATCGGAAATCATTCGGCTCACGCCGCTCTGAGAATAATGCAGCGCTTCAGACGCCTTCGTGAACGAGCCACACTCTACCGTGGCAACAAATGCCTGGTACTTCTGCAAATTTGCTTCCAAATCACGCCTCCATAAACGCCTTGTGCACGCCCTGCATAGCGCACCTCAAACGATAACATTACAAATTGTAATACTTATCCTGCAATATACTCACTTTTGTAATGATTCACGTTGTGAAACAATGGCACGGTTGAAAAAAGCAGGCGAAGGCGTCCACGCAAGCGACGTGCAAGGAGGCATGCGGACTGGCCGCGAGCAGCGCGCAGGCAGGCCGCAAGCAACATGCGCACCCCCGCACGAACAGGCCGCGAGCACCGCGCAAGCGGCGGGCAAGCAGCAAACAAACCGCAGGTCGCGTAGTCTCGTAGCACACGCGCACGGCACCTTCACCTCAAAGCGAGAAACAAAGAGAGGGAAACGTTTATGGAACGCTCGACCGTTGAGCTCATCGTGTTCGTCGTGTACTTGCTGTGCATGCTGGGCATTGGTGTGTTCTTCTTCGTGAAATCAAAAACCGGCGGCGAGAAGGAATACTTCCTGGGCGGCCGCGAAATGGGACCGTTTGTCACCGCGCTTTCCGCCGGCACCGCCGACATGAGCGCATGGGTGCTTATGGGCCTTCCAGCCAGCATTTATGCACTGGGCATGGGACAAATTTGGATTCCCGTGGGCCTGGCAATCGGCTACGCCATCAGCTGGATTTTCGAGGCTCCGCGCCTGCGCAAATTCTCGATTGTGGCCGATGACTCCATCACCATCCCGCAGTACCTTACAAACCGCTTCAAAAGCTCCAGCAAATCGCTGCAGGTCGTGTGCGCCATCATCTTCCTGGTAGCCTACACCGTGTACGCGGCAAGCTCCATCAAGGCGTGCGGCACGCTGTTTAACACCGTGGCCGGCATCGATGCGAACGTTGCCATGTACGTTGCGGCGCTTATCACCATTGGCTACGTGTTCATGGGCGGCTTCAAAGCTAGCTGCTGGACCGACTTCTTCCAGGGTCTGCTTATGCTGGGCGCCATGATGCTCGCTCCCATATTTGCCCTGTTCATGATGGATTCCGTGGGCGTGGGTGCAGGGTATCCGGAAGGGTATTTCACCATTCTCACGTCGTGGCAAGACATCCTGAGCGGCCTGGCGTGGGGCCTGGGCTACTTCGGTATGCCGCACATCATTGTGCGCTTCATGAGCCTGCGCTCGCAAAAGGAAATGAAGAAGTCCGCCACCATCGGCATCACCTGGACCGTGCTCATTGTCATCTTCGCCGCGTTCATTGGCATCGTGGGCCGCTCGTTCTTGGGTTACGACCACTCCATTGAAGTGAACTCCCTGGTGTTTATCCTGATGGTACGCGCAATCTTCCCCGCCGTTATCTCCGGCATCTTGCTGGCCGCCATTCTGGCCGCGTCCATGTCCACCGCATCTGCGCAAATGCTGTCCGCCGCGTCCTCCCTGGCTGCCGACGTGTACAAGCCCATCGTGCGCAAGGGCGAAGCCAGCGAAAAAGAGATGTTCTGGATGAGCCGCTGCGCCGTTATCCTGATCTCCATCATTGCGGTAATCATTGCCGCCAACCCCGATTCCGGCACCATTATGAGCCTGGTTTCCAACGCGTGGGCAATCTTTGGCGCGGCGTTCGGCCCGGCCATCATCTTGAGCCTGTTCTGGAAGCGATTCAACTACGCAGGCGCCATTTCAGGCATTATTGCGGGCGGCGCGGTAGATATCCTATGGTTGGCCTTCCTTACGGCTCCTACGGGCCTCTACGAGCTTCTGCCGGGCTTTGTGGTGGGTCTTATCGTGGCAGTTATTGTTGCAAAGGCCACGCCGGCCCCGGGTAAAGACGTCGAAGAGCTGTTCGACAAGGCCATGGCCTACGAGGATTAGCGTGCAGAAGGGACCGGCGCGCACCCCGCTTTCAAGACGCCGGTCCCGTGCGGATGCAAGGTTTCCGTGCGTGTCTCGCGCCCGTATCTCACGTTTTCCGTGCGCGCCGTGCGCCGTCCGCGCGCGCTTCTACCCTTCCTTTTGCGCGCGCAAAAGACCCCTTCCGCTTTTATGCAGAAGGGGTCTCTTTTTTGGTGCTGCAGGGCTTACTGCAAGGCTTATTGTGAAGTTGTCGGAAATGACGCGCTAGAGCGCATCCCCCTAGCGCTTCTCCACGATGTCGTTTTCGTCCTTGTAGATGCTGTTCGCAGGCACAAAACCGCGCACGCGCGACAGCGGGTAAATCATGGTGTTGGGACCTACAACCGTACCCGGATTCAAAACGCTGTTGCAGCCAACTTCAACGTGATCGCCCAGCATGGCGCCAAACTTCTTGATGTTCGTCTCAATAGCCTCGCCCGTGTTGCGATCCCGTACCGTGACCAGGGTTTTATCGCTTTTCAGATTGCTGGTAATGGCGCCGGCGCCCGTGTGCGCGCAGTACCCCAAAATGGAGTCACCCACGTAGTTGAAGTGCGGCACCTGCACGTTATCGAACAAAATCACGTTCTTCAGCTCAGAGGAATTTCCCACCACGGCGTTTTTGCCCACAATGGCCGGGCAGCGCAGAAAAGCGCATTGACGCACTTCAACGCCGTGATCAATGATCAGCGGACTTCCCAAATAGGCACTATCGAACACCGTAACGTCCTTGGCAATCCACACGCCTTCTGCGGGGTGGTCGAACTCGTCTTCGGGCAGCGTGGGGCCTAATTCCAAAATGAAATCCTTGATGTGCGCCAGCGCGTCCCAAGGATAGGTAAAGCGCTCCAACAAGGGTGCTGCAATCGTATGCGTTAAATCGTACAAATCGGAAATAGTTGCCTTCATGGTATATCCTCCCGCCAAGTTTTCCTGTGGTCTTGCCACGTGGTGTCCTGCCGCGCGTGATTGCGACGCAGCCCAAGCACCTTGCTCGAACGCCGCTCAGCACGCGCACCTTTCAGGACATGTACCTGTCCCAGGACGTCCGCCACAGTCTCAAACGCCCCGCGCTCCTAAAAGAAGCGGCGCCCGACTTTCGTTCGCGCGCCGCCGTTAACTCTATTGCACTACATGCCTTTGATCTGCGATAACAGCAATAATCGCATCAACTTGCTTCTCGCATTCCTCCAGGCTTTCGGCTTCCGCCATCACGCGGATCACCGGCTCGGTACCGCTCTCGCGCACCAGAATGCGGCCCGTGGATCCCAGGGATTCCTCGGCGGCTGCAATGGCGGCCTTCACTGCTTCGTCGGCGCGCGCCGTGGCCTTATCGTGCACGCGCACGTTCTTCAGCACTTGCGGGTAAATGACCAGCGGTTCCACCAGCTGACCCAACGTTTTTCCCGAAGCCATAACGGCCTCCATAACCATAAGGCTGGTCATAATGCCGTCGCCCGTGGTCGCAAATTCGCGGAAGATGATGTGACCGGACTGTTCGCCGCCAATGCTGTGGCCGTTCGCGGACATGTTCTCGTACACGTACTTGTCGCCCACAGCTGTTTTCTCGTAAGAAACGCCCAGCTCATCAAGCTTTTTGAACAAGCCGAAATTGCTCATGATGGTCGTAACAATGGTGTTATTTGCCAGACGGCCTTCGTCCTTCAAGTGCAGACCACACGCGTACATGATTTGATCGCCGTCAACGCTGTTGCCGTTCTCGTCAACCGCCAAGCAGCGGTCGGCATCTCCGTCGTAGGCAAAGCCCAGATCAAAGTCGCCATCCTTGACCAGCTGGCACAGCTGGTCAATATGGGTGCTGCCGCAGTTCACGTTGATGTTTTCGCCGTTCGGCTCGGTGGAAATGGCCGTGACCTGCGCGCCCAGCGTCTCAAACACGCGCTTGCCCAGGGCATACGCGCTGCCGTTTGCGCAGTCCAGCGCCACTTTGAAGCCATCGAAGCGCTTCTTCGCCAACGAAATCAGAAACTCCGCATACGCATCGCACTTGCTGCTGGCGTCAATCACGCGGCCAATCTCGGAACGCAGCGCGTACTCAACGCTCGCGCGGTCGCCGTCCAGGTAGGCTTCGCACGCGGCCACCGTTGCATCTTCCAGCTTTTCGCCGTTGGAGTTGAGCACCTTAATGCCGTTATCCTGATACGGGTTGTGGCTTGCAGAAACCATAATGCCAAAAGCGAAGTCATTCGTACGCGTGATGTAGGCAACACCGGGGGTGGTCACTACGCCCAAAAGGTGCGCGTCCGCACCGCTCGAAACAATGCCTGCCGCCAGCGCATGCTCAAACATGTCGCCTGACCTGCGCGTATCCTTGCCAATAACAATGCTGCCGCGCGCACCTTCACCTGCTTCTGCTGCTTTTTTCGCAGCAAGCGCGCCAAAGAAACGGCCCACTAAAAACGCATGCTCGGCGTTCAAGTTCACGTTCGCTTCGCCGCGGAAGCCATCGGTTCCGAAATACTTTCCCATTGTGCCTCTTTTCGTTGGGCGGCCCGCATCAATCGAACCGCCGGAAACTATTGTTTTACGGCTGCCGCCGCCGTCCCTCGGGCGAAAAGCAGCTATTCTCGCGGTCGCTCCTCAACCGCAAAAGCCCTTGTCGCAGGCCTACCGGCAGCTCAACTTCGATGCCGCGCCTTCATCGCAGAAGACCACCGCATCGGGATGAAGCTGCAGCACGCTTGCGGGGCATTCGGCGCACACCGGGCCTTCCACCGTTGCCTTGATGGCATCGGCTTTGGACTCGCCCAGCGCAATGAGCAGGAGTTTTCGCGCGTTCATCACAGTCTTGATGCCCATAGTGGCTGCGTGCGTGGGAACCTCGTCAATGCTTTCGAAGAAGCGCGCGTTCACTTCGCGCGTGTTCTGGGTAAGCTCCACCACGTGCGTTAGGCTCTCAAGCGGCGTGCCCGGCTCGTTGAAGCCAATGTGCCCGTTGCAGCCAATGCCCAACAGCTGCATGTCAACGCCGCCAGCTGCGGCAATAGCCTTGTCGTAACCCGCCAGCGCATCGTCGGACGTGTCAATGCCGCTCGGAATATGCACGGCTTCTGGGTCAAGGTCAATATGATTGAACAGGTTGGTATCCATGAAATACCGATAGCTCTGGTCATGCGTGGGCTCAAGGCCAACGTATTCATCCAGGTTGAACGTCGTAACGTCCTTAAAGCTGAGCTCGCCTGCCTTGTACCCTTCGATGAGCTGGGCATACAGATCAAGCGGCGTGGATCCGGTGGCAAATCCCAAAACGGCATTCGGTTTGACAGCCAAAAGTTCCTTGTAGATGGCGGCTGCCTGCTTGGCAATGCCCTCTGGGGTGTCAACGATAATCTTCATGAACGACCCTTTCTTGTTTCTTCTCACTTTTCTTGCACCCACCAGCGGCTTTCCGGCCAACGGCAAGCCTGCGCATATCGCAAAAGTCGCGGCGCAAAGAACCACAAGCCCTCTGCGCACCAGGCCTTACGTTAAACGATGGACCTCTTGCCCGCTCACGTCGCAAACCACCAGTTTATAAGCTGAAAGTCTGCCGCAAGTCGCCTGTGTCCCGACCGCTCTTTGCCACAAGTCCGCTGCAAGCACAAACAAGCGCAAACGCGCAGTGATTTTCTATTTTCCCCTTTTTCGCTTTGGTGGAGCGAAATCATACGAAAAAAACGGTTTTCGAACGCTTTTGCTCTGTTTTGACCCGCCCTGTGCACCATGCACCCCGCGCGGCGCACCTCTCGGCGTTTCGCCACGCGCCGACCGCACGCTTCGTATTACTCACCATCTGCGCAGGTCGCAACCGCACAATCCCTTACCAGGTGACAGGTGACGCGAATCACCCCTGACACCCACAAACTACAGCCAGCCATGGAACGCCGCGTATTGAATGACAAAGGCGTCGACCGCATCGATTTGGCCGTCAAGTATCACCTCGGCGCGCGCCATCATTTCATCGTAATCAGCACGATCTTTGTAATGATCCGTCGTGGCAAGCTCGTACGCAATCTGGGCATCAACAACATTCACAACGCCATTGCCGTTCACGTCACCAATTTCGTAAGAACTCGCCTTGGGAGCAACGAAGGTGAAATACTCCGATGAGGCCATTTTGTTCGGGTCGTCATCGGGACACATCTCGTTCACCGCATCCACAACTACTGTATAGCGATACCCCGGCCAAATTGTGTCTGCCGGAATCTCTTGCACCTCATCCGCCTTGCTCCAGATCTCCACCATGGTTTTTAAGCCCGAAGCAGGGTCGCCGCTGTACTGATGATACGTGTAGCTGCGCTGGTCAACGTCGGGGTTTTGGCTGGTCAAGGGCGATTCCGTCCAGAACACAACAACGCTTCCGTCTTTTAAGGGAAGCGCCATGACCAGGGGAGCCTCAGGCTTTTTGTAGGCAGAATACGATTGTTCCGACGCAAGTGAAGGCTCGTCTTCGTCAAGCGCCATTGCAATGCTTGCAGGGCTTACCAAACATACGGAAAAAACCGCGGTAAGGGCAAACGCCACCGCGCCAACCTTGCCAATCTTGCACGACAAGGCGGTTTTCAACCTATGCGGCATTTTTTTACCCTTATCCAACCCAGTCTGGCAACATGTCGTTTTCATTGTTTCTGCCTTGCTGCAAAAATGATTCTTCATTTCTTTAAACAGTTCAATGAAGTGGGTTTTTGCCATTGCGATGCCATGCATGTCGTTCCTTCCTCGGTCGCTTTCTGCGGTGGCTTTCGCGCGTTCGTTTCCCCTTTCGCATCCGCGTTTCGCGGCGATAAGATCGAACTTGCCCGAAGCCACTAAAGCAGGCTCTCATAACGTAATGCGCAATTTTACCACTTCTTCGAAGCGCCTCTCCACAAGCGCTCGCAACGCAGCGCGAACCTCAAAGACACCCAAGGCACAAACGGCAACACCACCTGCCGCGGCATCGCACCACCCCGAACAACTTGCAAATTCCCTGCGCTCCTCTTCCCCGCTCAAAGCCCCAACCCGGCCCTTGCTGCGCATTTCCCAGCAGCTTCCCCCATGCTCGCCCCCAAATCGCCTGCACGATGCGCACAACGATTGGCCTTTCTGAATTGCCTTTCGGTTTCGCGCGCTGACCTGCCCGGTACGCGTATAATGGTCGGGTCGAAAAACCAACACGGGAGGAATACATGCAGGAAGAAACACGCCCTTACGTTTCGTGGGAGCTCATGCACGATTTCATGGTTGACGCCTTTGTGGGCTATGAAATCCCGCGTGAAGACGCCGAGATTTGCGCCGACGTTTTGCTTGAAGCAGATCGTCGCGGCATTGAAAGCCACGGTTGCAATCGCTTCAAGCCCATCTACCTGGATCGCATCCGCAAAGGCACGCTGCTGCCTAAAACGAACATCGAAATCCTGAAGGAAACGCCTACCACCTTGGTGTTTGACGCGCACGACGGCATGGGCATGGTGGCCAGCCATCACATGATGACGCGCCTTATCGAGAAGGCGAAAACCTACGGCATGGCAGGCGGCGCCATCCGCAATTCCACCCATTACGGCATTGCGGGTTACTGGACCGGAATGGCCACTGACCAGGGACTTATTGGCATCACGGGCACGAACGCGCGCCCCAGCATTGCGCCCACGTTCGGCGTGGAAAACATGATGGGCACGAACCCGCTCACGTTTGGCCTGCCCACCGACGAGCCGTTCCCCTTCTGCATTGACTGCGCCACTTCCATTGTGCAGCGCGGCAAAATCGAGTACTGGGAACGCAGCGGAAAGCCCACTCCTCCGTCGTGCGTGGTTGCACGCGACGGCTCCACCATGACCGATAGTGCTGAAATCCTGAAAGCCCTGGTCAATGGCAAAGCCGCTCTGGCGCCTTTGGGCGGCATTGGCGAAGAGACCGCCGGCTACAAAGGCTACGGCTACGCGGCCGTTGTTGAGATTTTGAGCGCGGCGCTTGCAGGCGGCAAGTTCATGAAGGCGCTTTCGGGCGTAGACGAGTGCGGCAATCCGCGCATGTACAGCTTGGGCCACTTCTTCTTCGTGATTGACCCGAATGCGTTCATGGGCGAAGACGAATTCCGCGCTATTGCCGGTCAAATTTGCCGTGACCTGCGTGCAAGCGATAAAGCACCTGGTCAGGAGCGTATTTATACCGCTGGCGAGAAAGAGTATCTGGCGTGGCTCGACCGCAAAGACAAAGGCGTTCCGGTAAGCGAATCCGTTCAGCGCGAGCTTGTCGCCGTACGCGACGAGCTTGGCCTTGACTACCGCTTCCCCTTCGAACGTTAAAAAGGGACGGGGTCTTTTTCACTTTTTGCGGCCAATCGCCTCTAGATCGAACCGAAATCAACTCATGTTGTTGAAAAACCTGCCTCAAATTCGAAGCTGAGGCAGGTTGGAAGTAGGTACGGACTCAAATCAGTCTGGGTCTTTAAATATACTTTGATTGACTATAATGTTGAACTGGTATTTTATAAAGCTTGATTCATATCAAACCATGCCGGTGCAGCAAAATAGTCCAATTCGAACTTTCAACCTACTTCCAACCTCATCCAACTTCGAATTTGATGGCAAAAATCCAACAACATAAGCCGGAGTCCATGATAAACAGGGGGCCAGGGAAGGTTCGCGAAGCGGTATCCCTTCCCCGGCCCGAAACAGTTAACGACTTGTCCGTTTGCCCCTATGCGATCCGTTCACCCGCATGAGGACCGGCAGTTGATGAATACACGGCGTCCACTTTCACAATGCAGCCGCCCTTCGCCTTGATGGGCATGCCCATTTTCTCGAATGCCGCATTCACCCAAGCGGATTGAGCTGCGAAAACGTCGCTTCCCTCTGTCACGTACTCAACGGTGCCGTGCAGCTGATACGCCTCGTGGCCCTCCCAGTACACAATGGCGCACTTGGGGTTTACCATGAAATTATCGTATGTTTTCTTGAAGAATTGGTCAGACAAATACACCGTTTCGTCGTCCAAAATCGCCTTCATGCCAACGATGCAGCTGTTCGGCTGACCCTGCTCGTTTGCGGTTGAGAAAATAACGTCGGGAACTTTCTTGAACAGCTCTTGGGCTGCCTCGGGAATAATTGCCATGGTTTAATTCCTTTCTTTTTTCGGTATTTTCCCTCTCAAACGATTATAAAGCCGTGTGGGTTTACGCGAAGCTTTATTTGCCGCTTTTTGCGATTTCTTTTGCTAGTTTAATAACCGCTTGCTCGCCTTCTTCTGCAAGCGTGACCAGCAGTTTTTCCAACAGAGCACGCGTTTCGGGGTGCATTATCACATACCCCTTGCTGCGCTCGTAATACGCCAGCGGATCCGCGTCCGAATATTCCGCACCCTTGTACGTTTTGCTTGCCGCAATGCGATCGCAGAGCATTTCCAGCACAAAACGCGTGGGCATGGGCGCTGGCTTTATGCGCATTCCCGGGTCATCCGACAAGTCGAGCCAATACTCAAAATGATGCCTGTTGCGACCCTTGTGATGCAACCACGCCTCGGTATAGCCGCGAAACTCGCGCTCGGCAGCGTTTGGGCTGCGAAACCCCTGATAAAAGCGCGCGCCCATAAGAAACTCTGTAGGCAAATACTTTGATAAATCATGCGTAAGCCCCTGTTTGACCAGGCCGATCTTGAAGCAAAGTTTTGCCACTTCGATCTTGTGCTTCGTGATGGTGCGAAAATGCTTGGCGGCGTTCCCCAGCGTAACGGGCGGTAATTTTTCTGCATTAGCTGACGAAGTGTTCGGCAAAGGGCCCAACGCTGCATTTGGGTCCGGATTTGCCGCCATAGTGGGGTCTTGCTCCGGCACGGCATTCGGACTCGAACCCGATTTTCCGGGCATCTCATCAGGGGAGACCCCCTTATCTGGAACCAATGCTTCTTCTAACGTGACAGTGCTTTCGTTGTTTTCCGCCGCAGAAGAAATCTGTCCACTCGACATTTCCGCTGATTGCGCGTTCGGACGCACAGGGCCTTCCCTGCGTGTTTTCGCAACGTCTTCAAACGTTTCTTGTACTAGATTTTCCCACATCAGTTCTGATTTTTCGCGAACCGCTGCGAGTATATCTGCTGCTTCCAATTCATTGACAACAGCGATTCCCTGCTCGGCAAAAAGCTCTGCAGCAATCCCCCAGCCTTCAGTGAGCGACCCTGAAAACGTTCCATCGTAGATTACGCCCGATCCGCACGAGGGACTTTTTGATTTCAGGATAGCGATACTGGCATCGGCGTTCTGAGCGTCCCGCAGCGCCTTTTGAGCGCCCATCGTGAATGCTTGCGTTACGTCTAAGCCCTCGCAATTAATCACTCGTTTTTTGTACGCTCTAGGCACTTCAACGACAGATGCGCCCTCACTCGTGCTCTCATTGCAATCGCAGGCAGCAAGTCGGATCTCCGAGGGCGGACGCGGCGTAGTCAACCCACCCTGGACTTCGGGGCACACAGGAATAAGGTTTACCTCTTCCATTTCGGCAAGAGCCCGCACGGCTGGCGATGGATTTCCTTTGCCATCATAGCGGCACGCTTCACCTAAAAGACAAGCGCTCACAACGATATTTATTTTTTTCTTTTTTTCTTCAATCACGTCATAATCACTTCGAAAGCCCAGCTCAAACACCAATAATTTATAATATGTTATAAATTATTTTATCTTTTACTCAATACCGTTTGCATCGCAAAATGCTTCAAGGACAGCAATGACAGCTGCATTCTTTGATCGGAACTCTCCCTGCATTTGGATGGCTTCAATTTTGCGCGACAGGGAAGGCGTAATCAAAAGATTGACATGCTCCGTTTTGCGCTCTCCTTCGTACGATTTCAAGACGCTTTTCACCGAGGGATGGGCTTCTTTTTGCGAAGGAGCAACTGCTTCCTCAGCTGGTTCTACAACCTTCTTTTCCTTGATGATTTCCGGCTCGGGTTCAACGGCTTTTGCCTGGAGGGTATCGATGTTTTTTTCAGCAACTTCATGCAGAGCAGGGCTCATGACAGCATTTTCAACGTTCTTCTCGCGTGCATTTGCAGCAGCGGTGCGCAGTGCGCTTGCAGATAATTTAGCCATTATTCACGACCTCCAGCACCTCTTTGACCAGCGCAGCGAAGTCTTTTGCCGGCTTGCTACTCGTATCAATTTCGTTGATTGACTTCGACAAAAGGCGAGCTTGAGACACGGCAGTTCCCTGATGAAGCGCTGTTTTCAGTACTTTTCCAGGATAATCTGCGCAAATGTTCTGGAACATAATCTGATCAACAACGCGGCGAAGGTCCAATTTATTGAAAATAATACGGAAATCAGTTCCAACTTTATTGCAGCGATTCACTACATTGGCAAGGGGAGCCTCGCTGTCAGCTTCAGGCAAGAAGGGGATAAGTACCAAATCGCTTGATTCAATGATATCTTCAATACTCAGTGCCTTGCCATTAAGGTCGATTGGCATATCAAGGGCACCACGCGTATCAATAATGGTATATTCCGGATCCTCGATACCTTCGTTCTGGAAGCGGCTGCCTTGCTGATCGTCCAAATCAAGCACTTCAACCGTCTTGCCTTGCTCTTTCAGCGAAAAAGCCAGCTGATCGCAGATTGTCGTTTTTCCCGAACCGCCTTTTTGCATGATCAATGCAATTGTTTTGCCCATTTTTCCTCTTTTCATACATGTTTTATAACATGTTATGTTTCCAATATTTTTTACTTCATGAATTATAAAACCTAATATGTTTTTAGTCACGACTATATTTTATTGTCTGTTTTGTTATCTGTTATATTTTATATTATGTTTTACTTCATTTTAACATTTATGTTTTACTTTATATTTTAGCTCATATTTTCTTAATACTGTTTTGTATTAGTTTTCATTTTATGTTTTATACTCTTTTATATCATTCTTAAATTTAGACATTTTCGTTTTTGTTTTATTTTATATTTTAGTTTATATTTCTTCTTTTCAATTATTTTATGATTTAGTTCATGTTTTACGTTTGTTTTAAGTGTATATAAAAGTTTATATTTGATATTATGATTTTGTTTATATAAATTCTTAAATAGTATATTTTAGATTATATTTCATCTTACGTTTCATCATTTGTTGCTTAATCGTTGTTTTATATGCTATTACATTTCATATTATGTGTTACTTTATCTTTTATGATTTAGTAACTTGTTAGTTTTTTGGGCAATTATTGCCCAAAAAATAAGTTGCATCGACTTTAAGCACAGAACGATACGAAATGGTCGATAATTTGGAAAGAAAACTGGAGCAAGAATCAACATAACAGGTTCTTATTCACACGGACAACTCTGAGAATAGATTCTATA
>CAKTYF010000024.1 GCA_934631995.1 uncultured Eggerthellaceae bacterium | reverse complement strand
CTGCCCGGGAGAAAAGCAGCCGTTGAGACCGCACGTCACCCTGTCATAGGTTAGCCCCTGAGATTTATGTATCGTCAGAGCCCACGCGAGCACCATCGGGAATTGTTTTACCTCAACAACTGGCTCGTACTCTATTGACCCGCCCCTTTCCACCGCCTCTTCCTCGGTAAAAGTCGCCTTGGGAATAGCGTAGGCCTTATCGCCAAAGCGAACCATGACTTCGATTGGCCCCTGACGAGATGAGCTCTCCGAGAGCTCGCGCCTTTCGATTCTCTCGACAACGCCCATTGATCCGTTCGCCCAGCGCTTTTGAGGATCATTCGTAATCATCATTACCTGAGCACCTACCTTCAGCCTCAGGCGTTGCGCAATTGGAAAGCGCTTCTCCAGCAATCCGACAGGCTGCTTGTTCCTGCTCCAAACATTGGCCATGAACTTATGCTCTGCGGAATTGATTTTTGACAGAACCAAGTTATTGAACGACTCCGCATCCTTCTTCTTGGGGAAGAGCCTTACCGTGCCGTTTTCGGCTGGTTCGTCACCGCGTATCACTCGTTGGTTCAATGCATCTATGTCCGACTCGCTAGCCTGACCGCTTCGAACCCTGTTTAGAATCTCGAAGAACGGCCTGTCATCTTCTTGGCGATGATTCATCGAAAGTTCCACAAAGGCGAAGTGGCCTTGCTTATAGGAGAAAGTTTCGAAGAAATGAACCCCGCCGAACCTCTCGATAAGTTCGAATTCCTCGTCTCCTTTTACAACTGGTGGCAGCTGAAAAATATCCCCAAACAAGATAATCTGCTTGCCGCCAAAAGGTCGCCCGTTTTTGCAGATCACCTGGAGTATTCGATCCATTTTTTCGAATGTGTCGGAAAGAATCATCGATGATTCATCTATAACGATACGCGAGGCGGCGAGAAGAACGGATTGCTTTTCCTTCTTCAGGCGGAGAGTGCTTCGGCTGATGTCGTCGACATCAATTCCTTCGAGGTTGTGAAAGCCGAGCGCCGAATGAATCGTAACACCGTTAATGTTCAACGCTGCAACACCAGTAGGCGCCATCGGAAGCGTTTTGCCTTCAGAGCATTCGAGCAAAGCGCGGAGAAGGAAGCTCTTTCCTGTACCAGCCTTGCCAGTTACCAGCATATTGTCCTGAGTACCCAAAATACGCTCGAGAATTGTTCGCTGTTCGGAGTCGAGCAAATCCCTATAAGTCAAGTTTTCGATTCCAGCGCTCCTATCGGTTTTCTCCATGGTGTCACAACCCTTTCTTGCTACAAATACAAAAACTCGCGCAGACCCAACGACTATCGGCGCGAAATTCTAATCTTTTCTCGTCAAGAATTAATTATTATAGCAATACACAATGGTCCGTTCGTTGCTCCAGTAGTTGTAGCTCCAGGTGACATGGGCCTTCACGCTATCCGGCTTCGCTGGGATTCCCACAACGACGTCGACGCCGCCCAAAAGTCGGAAGGGAGCGCAGCCTTCGCCCGCGCCTTCCCTTCTCCCTGTCGTTCGCCCGCTCGCCTCAGCGCGCCTTCCCCTTCACCTTCACCTTCCCCTTCACCTTCACCTTCCCCTTCCCCTTTCATGCTTTTTTCATTTGGCTCACGCACCCTTGACATTCGCGCAGGCGAAACTGATACCATATCTCGCGAGACAAAAAACCGAGCAGCGTACCGCCTAGCGCGCCGCCCGCATTGCGAAAAGGAGTTCGTCATGGCAAATAAAGCGCTTGCGAAAGATCCGTCCCAGACCTGCATTCTTGTTACGGGAGGCGCTGGTTACATTGGCAGCCACACCTGCGTTGAGCTACTTTCCCGCGGGTATAACGTGGTGGTGATCGACGATTTGAGCAATTCCAGCGAAGTTGCCATGAATCGCGTGCGCACCATTGCAAATTGCCCCGATGACCAGCTGAAATTCTACGAGGCATCCATTCTTGACCGCGAAGCGATGGAGCGCGTTTTCACCGAAAACGACATTGACGCCATCATCCACTTCGCCGGCTTCAAGGCGGTCGGCGAAAGCGTGCACAAGCCGCTCGAGTACTACTGGAACAACCTGACCGGCACACTGGTGCTGTGCGACGTTGCGCGCGAGCATGGCGTGAAGAACATCATCTTCAGCTCGAGCGCCACCGTTTACGGCGAGCCTGAATTCGTGCCCATCACCGAAAACTGCCCCAAGCACGAGGCGACGAACCCCTACGGCCAGACGAAAACCATGCTTGAGCGCATTTTGACCGACCTCTACATTGGCGACAACGAATGGAACGTGGTGCTGCTGCGTTACTTCAACCCCATTGGCGCGCACGAGAGCGGCCTGATCGGCGAAGACCCCAAGGGCATTCCCAACAATCTGGTACCCTACGTTGCCCAGGTGGCTGTGGGCAAGCTGCAGCGCGTGGGCGTGTTCGGCAACGATTACCCCACCCCCGATGGCACGGGCGTGCGCGACTACATTCACGTTGTTGACCTGGCGCGCGGCCATGTGGCGGCACTCAAGTGGATGGCAGGCGAAGTGGGCACCGGCGAGTCGCTGGGCCTGGGATCCATTGCAGGCGAAGCCGCCGAGGACGGAAGTCGCCGTGGTGTGGGCATCTTCAACCTGGGAACTGGCAAGGGCTCCAGCGTGCTTGACATCATCCACGCGTACGAAAAAGCCTGCGGGAAGACCATCCCGTACGAGATAATGCCTCGTCGCGAGGGCGATATTGCAACATGCTATGCCGCTTGCGATAAGGCACGCGAAGAAATGGGCTGGGTTGCCGAATACGACCTGGAGCGCATGTGCGCCGACAGCTGGCGTTGGCAGAGCATGAACCCCGACGGATATCGCGGCGCAGAAGCGTAGAGTACGCGGCAGGCGCGGCGGCACACAGGCTTACGAGCAAGACAAGAACGGCGGTGCATCAGGTTGGTGCGCCGCCGTTTTTGTTGCTTTGAGTCTCAAAACTGAACTGCGGAGCCTGAGAGCCTTGCGCTCTGGCACGGATGCGCGGAGCGGCGCAACCTAATACGGCAGCTCCACGCGAATCGCATCTCCTACCAGGGACTTTAGCGTTGTCGCAAACTGCTCGCCGCAATCGGCGTCGCCCGCAACCGTCCCGTAATGTTCGGGGATTGCCAGCTTCGGCGCAGGATTCATTCCCGCTACAAGCGCTGCTGCTTCCTGCGCCGTTGTTGTGTACGTGCCTCCCGCGGGAACGCACACAACGTCGCATGTCACGGCACGCGCTTCAGGCGTGTTATCGGTGTCGCCGCACACGTACACGCGCACGCCCGCAAGCTCCACCACGTAACCGACCCACTGGTTCGCACGCGGATGAAACTGCTTGTTCATGTTGTATGCCGCAACCGTCTGAACGGGAAATCCTGCGATTTCGTAGCTTTCACCAGGCGCAACGGAAACAATGCGATTCGCGGGAACGCCTGCAGCCATCATGTCACCCACGGTATCCGCTGGAGCCGCGAACCACGTATCAGCCTTCGCAACCGCATTCAGGCTTGCGGGGTCAAGGTGATCGTAATGGCTGTGCGTCACCAACACGAGCGATGCATCATGGGACACCCCTTCAACATGAAACGGATCAACGTAAACAACGCGCGGCACGCCCTGCGCTGCATCATCGCAACGTGCGCCTTTATCGCACGCGTCGCTGCTCACGCGCACGCTACTATGCTCATTAATGTAAAGCGAAACATTCTGATATGTAATTTCCCGCGGCGAAAAAGCCATAGTACGACCTCCCAGCAATTCAGCTTCCCCTGATTTATCTGCTCTTATGCAGTTTTCATATTACCAACTTCCCGCCTGCCTTTCGCCAAAAATCGCACACCTTGGCGAAAAACTTTGTTACATCCTCTTTTCAGAGCCAAAAAGTATGATATGGTGCGTCCATGTTCAATTTCGCTTCACATATCACTGCAGGAGAAGCCGCTGGTGCCGTTATGCGCGCTCGCTGGGCCGAGCAGTGTCAGGCAGCGGCATCCTTATCCTATTTGCATTTTCGATATTAATAGCACGCGGGTTTTTCCGGTGCTATTTTTTATGTCCCCATTCCCGCGTGCATTGTTGCATTTTTCCTGATAGAAGCCGTTTTTCTACGAATTTGGCTTACAGGCATCGCGCTAGCGTGTCTCTTCCGAAGAACGTATGCTGCACTTGAGCAGCTTCACAAAGGCGGCAGCACCAAAGCAGCGCGAAACCCAGCACCCGCGACGCAGCGGCGCCGCACTCCAACAAAAGGAAAGGATCCATTGTGATTGCAAAGATATGTTTGGTCGTCATCTTCTTCGGCGTGGCCATAGGCGTGGGCATTTACTGCCGCAAGTACGCCAACGGCGTTGACGGCTTTGTTTTGGGTGGCAGAAACGTGGGCGCATGGATGAGCGCTTTCGCTTTTGGCACCAGCTACTTCAGCGCCGTTGTTTTCGTGGGATACGCAGGTCAGTTCGGTTGGAAATACGGTTTGGCGGCGTTTTGGGCCGGCCTGGGCAATGCCGTTTTGGGCTCGCTTATTGCCTGGTGGGTACTGGGTCCGCGCACGCGCGAGATGACGCACCGTATTGGCGCCACCACCATGCCGGAATTTTTCGGCAAGCGTTACAACTCCCGCGCATTGCGCATTGCCGCGGCGGCCATCATCTTCGTCTTCCTGATCCCCTACACCGCATCGGTCTACAACGGACTGTCGCGCCTGTTCGGCATGGCATTCGGACTGCCCTACGAGGCGTGCGTTATTGCGATGGCGGTTATCACCTGCGTTTATGTGGTGGTCGGCGGCTACATGGCCACTGTGGTGAACGACTTTTTACAGGGCATTGTCATGCTTGTCGGTATCACGGCCGTTATCTTCGCCGTGATGAACGCAAATGGCGGTTTCATGGAAGCTATGACAACTCTTTCCCAGGTCAGCGACGGAAGCGGTTTCCAGGGCGTGTTCACCAGCATGTTCGGACCCGACCCGGCAAACCTTTTGGGCGTAGTCATTTTGACGTCGCTGGGCACGTGGGGCCTGCCGCAAATGGTGCAGAAGTTCTACGCCATTAAAGACGGTCCCGCTATCAAGCAAGGTGCCATCATTTCCACGCTGTTCGCCGTTATCGTGTCGGGCGGCTGCTACTTCCTGGGCGGTTTCGGGCGTCTCTACGGCGACCAGATTGACTACACCGCCGCCGGAACGCCCGTGTTCGACTCGATTGTTCCCACCATGCTGTCAACCCTGCCCGAGCTGCTGATTGGCCTGGTCATTGTGCTGGTTCTGTCTGCATCCATGTCCACGCTGGCGGGTCTGGTGCTCAACAGCTCGTCCACGCTGACCCTGGATCTTATCGAGGGCAACATCGTAAAAAACATGGACGAAAAGCGCCGCATTCGTTACATGCGCGCGTTCATTGTGGTGTTCATCGCCATTTCTGCCGGCATCGCGCTGGTGCAATACCACTCCACGATTACCTGGATTGCCCAGCTCATGGGCATTTCGTGGGGCGCGCTGTCCGGCGCATTCATTGGCCCGTACCTGTGGGGCCTTTACAGCGGAAAAGTGTCGAAGGCGTCGGTGTGGACCAGCTTCATTTTCGCCATTGTGCTGACCACGGGCAACATGCTGATTGGCTTGGCGGGTCTTACGCCTGCGCTGCAGAGCGCGGTTGCCGGCATTCCCGTTGTGTCATGGGTGTTCGCGAACGGACTGAACTGCGGCGCGTTTGCCATGATGGCATCAATCGTTATTGTGCCGCTTGTGAGCGTTTTCACGAAGGCCGAGCCGTTCGAAATCAATCCGCCAACAGGCACTTCGGGCACCGACCGCGAATTTGCGAAGAGCATCGAGGGCGCACCAGCCGCTCCCCTGCCAGCCGAGGTCACATCCGCCGATGCCGTAAGCGGCACGCGGAAGTAGGTGCCGCGCGCGGGAGGGCGCCTGCGCTGCGGGCGCTGGTACCGGGCGCGCCATGCCGGACCGCGGCTCCCGCGCTGCAGGCAGCGGCGCCGGGACGTATCACGAGCATCACAAGCGACAGTCGCATCGTTGTGCGAGCACCGCAAAATCGCAAAAACAAGAAAATCCAAAGAAGGGGAAGGCGTCGCACCAGGCACCTTCCCCTTCTTCCATTCGCAACTTGATGCGCAGCGCCGCAGGCACTTGGTGTACCAATCCGCCGAAGCCCACATGGCGTAAGCGGTCTGCGCACAAAACCAGCTGTTATGCAGGCAAAATGCGCGCGCTCATGTCAAGCGGCGCAGCTGAGAATGGTGCGGTGGTGGCCAAGCCATCCACACCCGTAGCCGCATACGCCGCAGCATTTTTCGCATTGATGCCGCCTGCCGCAATCAGCGTGCAGTGTGGATCGATTGCGCGCAGCTCCGCGACTAAAGCTGCCAGCTCATCAGCGGGAATCTTGTCGAACTGAATGCCATCAACACCAGCGCGAGCCAACGCGCGCGCCTGATCGGCATCGGCTTCCACGAACAGCTTCTTCTCAATGCACTTGCTGCGCAAGCTCGGCAGCGCTTCCAAGAATGCGTCGAATCCGCCCATGAGACGCGTGTGGTTATCGAACACCAGCACCGTTTCAGAGAGTCCCAGTCGATGCGGAAAGGCGCCACCTGCCGTAACCGCTTTCGTGAGCAGGTCTTTTACACCCGGCATGCTTTTGCGCGTAGTGAGAACTTCACATGCAGGATTTGCAGATTTCGCAGCACTCACCAAGTTGTGCGTTTTCGTGGCAACAGCACTGCAGTGGTCAAGCAGGTTCAGGCAGACTTTCCATGCCTTATGCAGCGCGCCGGCGGGACCCACCGCCACCAGCAAGATGGTACCAGCGGCAACTTGCTCGCCCGAAGGAACAAACGACTCCACTTCCGCACCTAAATGCTGCAACACACGTGCAGCTTCTTCCGTGGCGCACACCGTAGCGTCCTCGCGCGTGAAAAACTCGATGCGCGCGGGCTTATCGCTAATACCAAGCATTTGCGTGGTCAGATCGATATACGGAACGTCCTCGGCAATAAGCTGGTCAATACGCGCGTCCGAAATAACTACATCCATTGCTACCTCCCGTTTGTGGAAACTTTTGAAGCTATGGTATCACGAACGCGCGCCGGGCGCGAAAGATGGGGGGGCGCTGCGGCCGGTCTACCAGGAGCATGAGAAACAAACAACCAAACAAGCAGCCCCCAGCACGCTTGATCTTCCGAGCTTTCAGGTCGTATTGCAGCGAAAATGGATGCCGAAAGCACCTTTCGTGGCCGTGTTGTTGAAAAAGAGGTCTCAAATTCGAAGTTGTGGTAGGTTGGAAGTAGGTGGGGCCTGCAAATCGCGACATTTTTCGAGCGCGGGACTGCTTTCAGAAAAGGCGCTACAGAAAACACCAGGTCAGAGCGCTGCAGTTTTAGAGCCAATGAACGACGCACTGGCGCAGAGAGTTTTGACCTACTTCCAACCGACCACAACTTCGAATTTCACCCTGGTTTTCCAACAACATGACCAGCAATCCTTGCAAAACTCCGAAATAGGGAACATTTCAACAATGGAATACGCGCAGCGCCCGCACGCCTACCTGGCTGCTCCCAAAACTCACATGACACCAGGGAAAACACACCTCAATTATCCTTGAATAACTCTATTTGTTTCTATTCATATTATTCATGCATATATATAAACATGCCATTTACGTGCGGAAACGTTTATCTATTTTTTTTGAACGAATAATGAATTTATCTTTACATTGATAAGCCGATAAACTACTATGCCCACCGCGTCAATATGAATAAGAAAAAACGAAAGAGGCATGTTATGACTACACGTGTTGAAGCTGTTAAATCCCTGCGCAAAGCCAGCAAGCTGGTGCGCCTTTCTTTCCGCGAAAACGGTCCCCGCTCCTTCAAGCGCGGCACGGGTGCGCTGCTGAGCGTCCTCAACAAATCCGAATCCGCTGTTTCCCGCGACGAACTCACCGTTGCCCTGGGTGCTACGCGCGTTGCCCTGAAAGACATCGTGCGCAAGGCTCAGCGCGCAGGTTACGCAAACATGATCACCGATGCCGAAGGCAATGGCTACACCGTTGAGCTCACTAATCTGGGCAAAGAGGTTGCTGCAAAGCGCGCCGCCGCTATGGACAAGGCCGCCGAGAACGCTTTGAGCTGCCTGACCGACGAAGAAGTCGAGCAGTTCGCTGCCCTGAACGAGAAAATTTCCCTGGCACTGCATGAGCAGGGCATCTCCGCCAAGAAGAAGGGTCATTTGGTAAAGCGCCACAAGAAGCATAACTGCAAGGGTCATGCACATGCAGGCATGGGCCACGCAGGTAAGGCCAAGGGCCACTGCAAGAAGCACAGCTGCAAGTGCAAGAAGCACTAAGCGCTCGCAACGACGCAAGCCCATTATAGAAGCAAAGGAGCAGGTCGATGGCAATCGCGCCACCGGCCTGCTTTGTTTTTGGCGGCCGAATCCAGCCCCTATCCCCTCGCTTCCTTCGCAAGCCTTTTCTGGAAGAGCAAGTATCTCTGCGTAAAACTGTTGGACAGAACCAATAGTTTTTATATACTGACACTTAGTAAAAACTATTGGATAAAACCAATAGTTTTGAACAGGTAAAACATCAGGAGACTCGCCATGATTACAACGCAAGAAGCAGCTGAAAGGTTATCGATATCACGAAACCGCGTGCTCGATTTGATCAAGGCAGGGCAGCTACGCGCAGAGAAGATCTCGGGCGTTTGGTTCATAGACGAAGCATCGGTGGAGACAAGGGCCCGCACGGCAAGCAGAAAAGGCGGCCGCCCCAAACGGGGCAAGGGCAAAAACGAGGTGCGCTTCTCGCTGATGAACCGCGCCCACAAAATCGCGGAAGCAGTCTACGACGAAGGGAAGCGTGAGTTCACATTCATCGGAGAGCTCCTAGACGACAAGCGAGCACCCTTGGGAATCAAGGGGCGCTCGGGCGAGGTCCCCCTTGCGAACTTCAACGACTGGTGGAAAAACCGCGGAATTCCCCGCACCCGAAACGGCCTGGACCGCCTTCTACTCGATGCGGGAGCACGTGTGCCCGAAGAACTCCTCTATCGCAATCTGGGTCTCTCACTGTCCGACCAGTATTGGATCAATCCAATCGAATCGGGTATCACCTGGGAAGACGTCAATTTTTTCGATAACGACTTCGAGCAAGTTGATGCTGCTACCCAATCACTTCCCAATGCGAAAAGCGGGCTGCACGCGCACCCGGACAACACCTCCGACGGTAACCTTACCAAGAAGTGGATTATCCGCGATGGCATCCGATTTCTCCGGAAGGGCGGTCTGAGACGCGACCAGGAGCCCTTCAACGAAGTTGTCGCGACCGCCCTGCACAAAAGGCTTCTGTGCCCTGAAGAGTTTGTCGCCTATCAGCTTGATGCGCAGGGACCTTCGCCTGCATGCCTGTGCCCTAATTTCCTTACCGACAAAGAAGAATACGTGCCCGCAATATATGTCATGCGGGAGTTCGCGCAAGATGCTCTGACCAGCGATTTCGACCATTATCTGGAATGCTGCGGCCGCCTTGGAGTAGGCGATGCAAGAGCCGCCCTTGAGCGTCTAATCGTTTGCGATGACATCATCGCGAACACGGACAGGCACTTCCGGAACTTCGGAATCATTCGAAACGTGGAAACGCTTGAGTGCAGACCCGCGCCCATCTTCGATTCAGGAACGAGTCTTTGGTGCGAGTCCGACCTGGCGACTCTTGCGAAGGGCGACTTCTCCTTTACAAGCAAGCAATTCGAGGCTAGCCCCGCCCGCCAAATGCTTCTGGTGGAGGATCTAAGCTGGTTCGACATAAGCAAAATCGAAGGATTCGTGGATGAAGCAATGGGAATCTTGGCGGAAAACAACCAGATGGAAAGGCGATTGCCTTACATACGACGCGCGTTGGAATGGAGGGTTGAGCGCATGGTCAATCTTGTCGAGTGGTCCTAATCGTTGCGCCTGGCGCTCGATACGAACCGCAGCCCCGCCGCCCCACCCGCGCAGCTACCCAACAGGCACGCTTGTGTAAATCCCCTATGCTTTGCAAACAATGCCCCGTTGGCACCGCAACCGCGGCAATCAGTAGTAAAATGCGAGAGAACTTTTCACCTTACATTTGAAGGAGGAACCGGTGAACGACGAACAACGGGCGAAGCTCATCGAAATGCGCGATTGGATGCGCAGCGAGCTTGCCGCCAGCATCAACTTCTGGCTTGAGCATGGCATGGACGAAAAGAACGGCGGCGTGTATACCTGCCTAGACCGCAAGGGTGACATTTACTCCACCGATAAAAGCGTGTGGATGCAGGGCCGCTGCGGATGGACCTTCTCTTACCTGTGCCACGTTTACGGTAAGAAACCGGAATGGATGGCCGCCGCAAAAAGCGCCATCGACTTCCTGGAAGACCACTGCATCAATCACGAAGCCGGCGACCGTTTGTACTTCACCGTTACCGCCGAGGGCAAGCCGCTGCGTCAGCGCCGATACTGCTTCTCCGAGGGCTTCTACTGCATTGCCAATACCGAATACTACGGCTTGACCGGCGAGCAGATTTATCTGGACCGCGCTCGCAAAGCCTATCACATGATTTACGGCCTGAACTGGGGCGGCATGAAGGATCCTACGGGACTGGGCCCCAAGACTATCCCCACCACGCGCACCGGCCGCGCACTGGGCGACTCCATGATCTTCCTGAATATCATTGGCATCATGCGCCGCGTTGACCCCGCCAACATCGAGGAATACGACAAGCATTCCCGCGAAATGTGCGACAACATTGTGAACTACCACTACCACCCCGAGCTGGGCTGCACACTGGAAAGCGTTGATCCGCAGGGCAACCCCGAACTGTGGTACACCGATGGCCGCGTAGTAAACCCTGGTCATGACATTGAATGCAGCTGGTTCATGATGGACGAAGCAAACTACCGTGGCGACAAAGAGCTGCACGAAACCGCCGAGAAGATTTTCCGCCAGGCCATCGAAGCCGGCTGGGACAAAAAATACGGCGGACTGCTGTACTTCATTGACGCGAAAGGCTTGCCGCCCGAGGCATACGAGCACGACATGAAGCTGTGGTGGCCCCACAACGAAATCATGATTGCCGCATCGAAGGCTTACCGCGACACCGACGACCCGTATTTCTTCGACTGGCTGGTGAAGACGGTGGATTACGCTCGCGAGCACTTCGCCGACCCCGAATACGGCGAATGGTACGGCTACCTGCGCCGCGATGGCCTGCCCACCATGCCGTCCACCAAGGGCTCCACGTTCAAGGGCCCCTTCCACGTGCCGCGCGCGCTGTGCATGACCGAGCAAGTTTTGACCGAAATGATTGGAGACTAATACATGAACTACCTGGGCATCGAATACGACATTAAGAACAAACCCGTGCTTGACCAGGGATTTATTCCTTTTGGCGTATGGATGAAGGAGTACCTGAAGGAAGCGAAAACGCCGATCAAAATCGCCGTTGAGCGCGAAGACGGCCTGATTTCCGTGCGCGAGAGCGCCATTCGCGGCGGCGAATTCGCCGAGGCCGACTACCGCTTTGTAGAGCGCCTGGTGAAGTTCGAGCTGTGGAGCATCGGCGGCTTCCGCGTATACCTGTGCGGCTGCGACGACATTGCCGCAAAGCTGGCTACCGTTTACAGCCCAGCGGGCGAGCGCGCGTTCGATCACGGCTTTGTGGATGACCTGTACGAAAAGAACCTGGAGATCATCGCCGTTTCCGAAAGCGATTTCCCTGCCGCAAACGAAGCCCCGAAGGCTATTGGCGGCCACACCGACGGCTGCCGCATTGGCTTTGACGCAGGCGGATCCGACCGCAAGGTTTCCGCAGTTATCGACGGCGAATCTGTGTACTCCGAGGAAGTTGTTTGGTTCCCCAAAGTCACCGAGGACCCCACGTATCACTTCGAAGAGATTGTGACCGCATTCAAGACCGCTGCTTCCAAAATGCCGCGCGTTGACTGCATTGGTGTTTCATCCGCCGGCGACTATGTGAACAACCAGCCCATGGTTGCTTCGCTGTTCATCAAAGTGCCGCGCGAGCGTCGCGAAGAAGTGAAGTCCATTTACACCCGCGCCGCTGCCGAAATGGGCAATGTGCCGCTGGTTGTTGCAAACGACGGCGACGTTGCCGCGCTTGCCGGTTTCATGGGCACCAAGGAAGGCGAGATCCTGGGTATTGCCATGGGCACGTCCGAGGCTGTTGGCTACGTAAACGCCGACGGTTACGTGCTGGGTTGGATCAACGAGCTTGCATTCGCACCCGTTGACCTATCCGAAAACGCCATGCAGGACGAATGGTCCGGCGATTTCGGCGTGGGCTGCAAGTACTTCAGCCAGGATGCCGTTATCAAGCTGGCTCCCGCCGCGGGCATTGAGCTTGATCCTGAGCTTTCCCCTGCTGAGAAGCTGAAAGTCGTTCAGGCAAAAGTGAACGAAGGTCACGAAGGCGCGCTGGACATCTTCCGCTCCATTGGTTCGTACCTGGCCTACACAACCGTGCTTTACAGCCAGTTCTACAGCATCAAGACCATGATGATCATGGGTCGCGTTGCTTCTGGCATTGGTGGCGATCTGATTATCAGCGAGTGCAACCGCATTCTGGGCGAAGAGTTCCCCGAGCTGGCCGCTCAGGTAAACGTGACGCTGCCCGACGAGATGATGCGCCGCGTTGGCCAGTCCGTTGCTGCCGCTTCCCTGCCCGCGCTGGCATAAGACGCGACACGCGAAGCGCAAAACGCAAGCGCGCGTTCGTAGCGCGAAGGCGAATGCACGCGCAAGACGCGTTACCGACAAAGAACCCGCTCAATGACCTAGTCACTGAGCGGGTTCTTTTTATTCGGAAGCAATCGAATGCCGAATTAGCCGAACAAGGGGTGTTCGTGCATTAAGAACCGCTCCACGGACAGATTGCGTGACCCAACAACCAAGGGCTGCGCCGACGGGTTCCTTCTGCAAAACTCCGCGATTCCCGTTGGTTTCACACGGCCACTTTTTACCTCAATCGCAATGATATCCGTGCCGCTTTGAATCACGTAATCAACTTCCTGGGACCCATCACGCCACCAGTACACATCGAACCCTTCTTTCTGGCCCCATGCGATAAGCGACGCACCCACTGCTGTTTCCACCAAATGACCCCGTTGGGAAGGGTCTTTCATCAAGTCAGAAGCGTTTCGCCAGGTCGCATACATGAGAGATGGGTCGTGAACCAGCAAACGCGGCGAGCTTGACTTGCTTTTGATTTGCTTCGCGTCGAACTTTTGCAGTCCGCTCATCATGCCGGCGCCTGCCAGTAAATCAAGATAGTTCTTGATTGTTTCGGTGTTTCCCTTGTCGTCAAGCTGCCCAAGAAGTTTCCGGTACGAAATCTCTTGAGCCGAATGCTGCGCACCCAGCTCGAATAACGCCCTCATCAGAGCAGGTTTCCGAACGCGCTCCATTTGGAGGATATCTTTAGAGATGGTGGCCTCTATGATGGAGTCGCGCATGTAATCTTTCCATCGTTTCGGATTGTCTTTCAGACGCGCTGCACCAGGATACCCGCCAAACATGAGATAGTCATCCAGCACGTATCCAAACGCTCTGCTCATTTCGCTTAAATCCCAGTGCGTTGAACGGATTATTTCATGGCGACCCATAAGCGATTCGCTTACACCAGCGCTCAAAAGAAGGCTGGAAGACCCCGACAAAACCACTTTAAGGTCCAGCCCATCCCATGAGTCCTCGTCCCATAAACGCTTGACGGTTTCTGACCAGCCGCTTGCTTTCTGAATTTCGTCGATAAACAAAACCGCAGATCCTTGCTGTGCAAGAGCGCGCGCCTGCATCCATTCAACCTCAAGCTGCTCAGGGCTTATCGTCTGAGGCGAATCAGCGGAGAACACATGTAACGGAAGACTCATTTCTTTAAGCGCCTGTCTAATGGCGGTAGTTTTTCCCGTCTGACGGGGGCCAAGAACTATCTGAATAAACGACCGCGGTTCATGTAGGCGTTGCTCAAGTTCGAATGATATATCTCTTCTGAATTCCATTACAAACCTCCCATCTATAAGGGGAAATGCATGTATTCGTTATGTTAACCTCGCAAATATTATACATAAACCTCGCAAATTTTTGTTGCTAACCTCGCAAAAATTCTTGGTAAACCTATCAAATTTTATAGGTAAACCTCGCAAAAATATCTCCTTAACCTTGCAACTTTTTGGCGTTAGCCTCGCATTTTCGCCTGCCCGAACACACAAAAAAGGCCGCGGGACAATTCCCACAGCCTTCCCCATCACTTGTAAGCGCACAACTCACCCCGCTTTGACTTACATCCAAAGTTTGCTCGCATCGGGACGTGGAAAACTCGCATGTGCGCACTGATGAGCAGTCTCGTAGAGTTCAGCACCCAAACAGCCTATGCTATACTCCCATCCTTCTGGCTCAATGTCGTAACGGGCATACGCATTAAGCCATAACTCCTTCGCACGAATATAAAAGTCCAGATCGGGCGGCTGCGTTTTCCTGTTTATCTTCAGCGAGTGTTGCTGCAATATGGAAAACACTGGTGTAATGCCGCGCTGCGCAAGCCAACGGATGCCCTGCGCAGCCGATTCCAGCGGCTCGCATCCAACAACAAGCTGGCAAAACACATGATTTCCGCCAAATTTTTCTGCAGCATAATTCAATGCGCGCAAATGACGCTCACGTGTGGTGTACTTAATTTTTCCTGGCGTGATTTTTTCCGCAAGGTCTTCGTCCCATACCTCCACGCTCATCGCCAATTTATCAATACCATTTGCAATATAGTGATCAAGTTGATTCAGGTTCTTGGGCGGCGTCAAGTAAAAAAGAATCTGACCAGGAATGTTTTGCCTACCAATATAGCTGTTCATGCCATCAATAAACCTGCTTAAATACGTATGCTCCGCAACGCCATCGAAAGTTGATCCACCCGTATACAGAATGCTTACCGCCAGGTCATCCGCCAAAGAGGCATTCACCATTTCTGCCATATCAACTGCAGATATAGGTTCTTTAACGCATTCTCCGTGTTTTGCTTGAGCCGCCGTTTCATGTCCCGAATGACAATAATGGCAAGGAAACCCCGCTTTTGCGTAATCGCAGGGCCATTCATAACCGAATACAACATACGAGTCATTGCCCAAAAGCGAAACATTTCCGCGAAAAGGAAGCCCGCTGCTCGTTGTGCGCTCGTAGAAATTATTTACCCGTGGGAAGCTCACGTAGTCAATGAATTCGGTTCCCTGATACGTAAGCGCAGGCCTATCCTCCGCCATACAAATACGAAGCGGCGTGCTCTTCTGTACAGCAAATTCTTCTTTTTCCTGATCAGACCAATGATACCGAGCAGCAGCCTGTTCAAGTTGCGGCCCCATATCGTACAAAGAACAGGTGTATCCATTCGAAAGAACCAAACATGTGAGCTTGCGCGAATCACGCGACAGATTATACCGACCCGCCGCCCAGTCATAAACGGCGTCATCGATACGCACACCTCGGGTAACCACCCAATTCTTCACATCAATAAGA
Organism: uncultured Eggerthellaceae bacterium; assembly: GCA_934631995.1. Taxonomy (GTDB): domain Bacteria; phylum Actinomycetota; class Coriobacteriia; order Coriobacteriales; family Eggerthellaceae; genus CAKUOV01. Next base: position 6,016 of record CAKTYF010000024.1, on the reverse strand, counting down.
TCTAAATCTCTGTTCGCAACGCGTATCGTTTGCATATCACACCTGCTTTTCCGTTTGTGAAGTCATTCCGCCGGGCACAATTCCTTCTACCCCGCTGCGCTTCTCTTCCCTCATCCTTTGACGCAGCCCCTTGCGACGGACGTTTTCCCACATAGAAGTGTCCTTCGAATTCCCTTGGCTGTTTTGCTTCGCGTCTAGATAGTCTCGAAGCTTATCGCCAAGAAGCGTGTAAATCAAAACAACAAGCGAAAGGCAAATACCCACCTCAAGCATAAGCTGCGGAGCGTTAAACACATACTTTTGAAACTCCGCCAGCATAACGCCCCAATCGGAAGTTGGACGCTGCGCACCCAGTCCTAAAAAGGAAAGACCCGACATGCTCAAGATAACGCCACCAACATCGCCCGTTGCAATGACCAGCATATACGTTGAAATGTTCGGCACTAAATGCTTCACAACAACTTGCAACGGACTGCATCCGTTCAGTGCCGCAGCCTTCACGAAAGTACGCTCTTTCAGCGCCAGCACTAAACTGCGCGACATGCGGGCAAACGTTGTCCAGTACACCACAATCAACGCAATACACGCGTTCATAATGCCTGGTCCCAAAAACCCCGCAATCACCACTGCAAGAAGAAAACTGGGGAAAACCTGAAATGACGTAATGAGCCACATGACTACGCGATCAACGATACCGCCTGCAAAGCCGGCAGCAACGCCCAAAGCCGTTCCAATAACCAACGCAATAGCAACAACGAACAACGCGCTGAAAAGTGCCGAACCCAGACCTGCCACAATGCGGCACAGCATGCAGCGTCCCAGGTTATCAGTACCCAATAGGTATTCCGAATCGGGCATTCTAAAAGCATTCGCTGTATCGGTATCCACAGGGCTATGCGCAATCAGGAAGGGGCCAACAAGCGCCACAGCAACAAGAGCGATAGCTAAAACCGCAAGTACAAGCAGGCCTTTATCCCCTGGGATTTTCATGCTTTTACCAGGTTTAACACCCTTTTCAGCATCCTTCGTGCGCGAAGAATCGACACTGGATTCTTGAGCGACATTACCAAACTCAACCGCCGCCATTTCTTCGCTTCGATTGTTCATTCGACTTGATTTACGCGTCATACCAGGTCACCTCCCTCGTTTTTCAACGCTTCCTTTGTTGCACCTTTTCTCATACGCGGATCGGCAAGCGCGCAAAGAACATCAACCAAAATATTGATACCGAAATAAATGAGCGCAATCCAAATGGTGAAGCCCTGGATAACGGGATAATCAAGATAGTCAATCGCCGTGATAACCGCCTGGCCAAGCCCCGGCCAGCTGAAAACGTTTTCCACTAAAACAGCGCCGCCCATAACGCTTCCCAAGCAAATACCCAATGCGGTGATAATGGGAACCAACGAACTCCGCAGAACATACGAGCGAAAAATTACGAATTCCGAAACACCACGAGCACGCAAACCAACAGCGAAGCCATCCGAAAGCTTTTCGAGCGCCACCGTGCGCACCTGACGCGTCATCCACGCCGTCAAATTAAAAGACAAAACCAAAGCCGCAGGTAGAAGCGCCGACCACGTTTTCGTAGTTGCCAAAGAAACTGGAATCCAACCCAATACGCCCGCAAAAATCCATAGGATAACAAAGCCAATAAAGAACGAGGGGAAGGATGCGAAGGCGTACGTAATGACGCGAACCGCCCGATCGAAGGGGCTATCTTGAAAGCACGCGCACAACATACCCACGGGCAACGACACCACAACGGTAATCAGGAATGCCATACTTGCCAGTTTTAACGTGCGCACCAAACAAGGCAAAAGCATCTGCGAAACCGAACCGCCCGTACGGAAAGATGATCCTAAATCACCCTGCAAAATGTGACTAATCCAGCTGAAATACTGCGTTATCACGTTCTGGTCAAGTCCCAGCTGCGCTCTAAGCAAGTCAACCGTTTCTTCGGAATAAACGAACCCCTGCCCGTTTAGGATTTTTTCCGCAGCGTCCATGGGCGCCAAATACACTAGTAAAAATGAGATAAAAGTGATGGTGACCAGGGTAACAAGAAGCTCAAGGACCCTAAGCAGCAATTTTTTCGCCATATCAGGCCTCTTCCTTTCCTCCGCAAACAGCAGGGGCGTTCTTTGCCCCGCCAACGCTGGCGCAGCCGCCACCAGCAACAGCCCCCACGGACAAAACGGAATCCAAAAGCATCTTCGTATATTCATTCTGCGGGTGATTAATTACCTCATCAGCAGTTCCTTGCTCCACAAAACAACCCGCACGCATTACCGCAATACGATCACAAAGAATTTGCGCAACAGCCAAGTCATGCGTTATGAAAAGCATGGCCATGTCCGTTTCTTCACGCAGTGAACGTAACAGATCAAGAACCGCCGCCTGAGCAGAAACATCAAGCGCGCTGGTGGCTTCATCACAAATAAGCACCTGGGGCTTTACCATTAATGCGCGCGCAATAGCAGCGCGCTGACATTCGCCGCCCGAAACCTGATGAGGATAACGATGCGCATATTCCGCCTGAAGGCCCACCCTTTCAAGCAGCTCGTACATACATCGGTCAGCATCAGCCGAGGTCATTCCGAAATTCCTGGCGACTTCGGTAATGCCCTTTCCCAATGTCATACGCGGGTCAAACGAATCTAAAGGATCCTGGAAAACCATCTGCAAACGACGAAAATACTCCCTATTTCTGGTCCCTCGAAAGCTCCTGAAATCTTCGCCTGAAAGCAACACTGTGCCAGAATCAACTGTGATAATCTTGCACAGCGCCTTGGCAAGCGTAGACTTCCCGCAGCCGCTTTCGCCTACAATTCCAAGTGTTTCACCAGGAGAAAGCTCGAACGAAACATTGTTCAAAGCATACGTTTTCTGATCGGAACGTCCCTGTCCGTATGTCTTGCAAAGATCAAGAGCCTGCAAAGCTAACATAGAACGCCTCCTTTATCGCAAAGGCTCCAATGTTCGTTGTCGCCTTTGCGCAGCAGCGACTGAATGCAGGAATCCTGAGCATAAGGGCATCTGTCCCGAAAACGACAACCCTGCATATGATCACCGAATTGCGGCGGACGACCTTCCATGCCCTTCGGCGCATCGCCATTGATCTGGGGTGTTGCCTGCAGCAACATTTTTGTATACGGATGCAAAGGGTGCGATAGCACGCTTTCAAGCGGACCGAATTCCACAAGCTGGCCTGCATAACACACGCCAACGTTGTCTGCCATATGCGAAACAATGCCCATGCTGTGCGTTACCAGCAGCACCCCAACGCCAAATTCGTCACGCATTCGCTTAATCTCGTTGATTACCTGCTTCTGAGTGGTAACGTCCAAAGCGCTTGTGGGTTCATCCGCAAGAAGAAACGCCGGATGCAAGAGGCACGCAAGCGCAATGCCAACACGCTGGGCCATTCCACCCGACAATTCGAAAGGATACGCATTTAAAATACGCTCCCCGTCTTTTAAACCCAATTTGGCAAACATGTCCAGAACAGCTTTTTCAAACGTGCTTTTGTCATAAGCCCCGTGAGCTTTAAGCATGTCCTTGAAATGCTTGCGCACTTTTACAACGGGACAAAGCGCAATGCTGGAGCTTTGAAAAATCATCGAAATCTTTTCACCGCGAAGACTGCGAAGTTCCTTTTTCCCTGCTTTCGTTAAATCAACGCCATCAAGCTCAATCGAACCAGCCGTCACCTGCGCATAACCAGGAAGCGTTCCCATGATAGAGTGCAAAATAGTGCTTTTTCCGCTTCCCGATTCACCTACCAAGCAAACTATTTCACCTGATGAAAGGGAAAAATCAATAGCATCAAGCACTTGCGCATTCGCGTATTTCATGCTTAGCTGCTTAACCTGCAATTGGCTCACGAACGAATCCTTACTACCTTGATTTTCAGAAAGACCCGCCTCCGACAAATCGAAAGCGGGTCCATTTCACTAAATGACTTTGCGAAACTACTTGATATCAGTGGTATTGTCGATCATGTAGTAGCGATATGCGTGGGGAGTGAAGTCAACCTTCGCATTGTGCACGAACGGAATAGCGCGCATACCCCAAGTAACCATCACGCCGTCATCGGCAACGGCCTGCTCGGCCTGAACGATAAGCTTGCGAATTTCGGCTGCATCGGTCGTACCAGCCAGTTTCTCGGCTGCTTCATCCACGGCAGCACTGCTGAAGCCAGCATGATTACCGGCACCATTGGTGGACAGGAAGTTTGATACGAAATACGTTGCCGTACCGCTACGCGTCACGCCTTCATACGTCCACATGATGTCGAAATCGCCCGATTTCTCGATAGAAGGATAATCGCGCGTGGGGTTGATGGTCACCGTAATGCCCAGCTGCTTCAAAGCGGTTGCCAACGTGTCGGCAGCACTCATGATGTAAGTATCGGGATAGCAAACCAGAGAAAGATTCAGCTCGGTGCCGTCTTTGTCAAGCGTTCCGTCGCCATTCGTATCGGCCCAACCAGCATCGGCCAGTAGCTTCTTCGCGCCGTCCAAGTCGTACTTGGTTACAGAAAGATTGATGCCATCGGTGCCGCCGAAGGAGAACTGGTCAGAGAAGATAACATACTGGGGCTTCGCGTAGCCGTAGTACACATCCTTGCAGATGGTTTCGCGATCAAGCGCCATAGCAATTGCCTTGCGAACCGCAACATCGTTCACACCATCGCGGTTCTCGTTGAAGTAGAACATCTCATCGGAGTTCGGGTCTGCATAGGCAACGGTGAAGTTGGAATCGGCTTCGTACTTAGCCAGGTTCTCGAAAGGCACACCCTGCATGAAGTCGATTTCGCCTTTGTCCAAAGCAACCAGCTGAGCTGCGGTATCGGAGTAAACAACGAAATTCACCTGGTCAAGCTTCGCGCGGCCACCGTAGTAGTTGTCATACGCAACAAAGGAGCGAGAAACACCTTGCTGATATTCGCCGGGCATGAACGGACCCGTGTAGCTAATGCCATTAGCGTAATCGGAACCGTCGGCAGGCTTGTCATAGATTACAAATACGGAGTTGCACAGCTCATGTGCCAGATCAACGCAAGGCTCGGCAAGCGTAATGGTAAGCTTCTGACCGTCGGCCTTGATGTCGGTCATGTTCAAGATGCCTTTTGCCTGAACGGATTTCTCCATAGCACGATCAAGGCATTCTTTAACGGTAGCAGCAGTCATCTTGTTACCGTTGTGGTACGTAACGTCATCGCGAAGCGTTACTTCCCATACTTTGTTGGTAGAATCCGTTGCCTTCGCGTCGGTTGCCAACCAGGGACCCGCGCTCCAGTCGTCACCAATGCGGAACAACGTTTCCGCCATGCCTTCGTAGCAAACATAGCAGTAGTTCCAGCTGCCATCCAACGGGTCAAGAGACACGTCAACGGAATACGTGTTTGCACCTACATTCAGTACTTTCGGTTCGCTTGACGATGCCGAAGTCGAAGCAGAACTGCTGCTCGAGCATCCGGTAAACGCCAAAGCGCCCGCAGCAAGAACGCCGGCCAAAGCCAACGCCACTGCGCGCTTAAGAGTTTTCTTCATCCCCTTTTCCTTTCTTTAATGGGTTGTATCATATATTAGCATCATTATTTTATTTGCATATTGCTAATAGCAGATGAATACTATCGCTCGCTTATTCGAACGTCAATAGTGTTTTTTGCGTGCGTCACACGTTTTTCCATTCGCGGAAGTCTCCGAACTTCAGCAGACGATACACATCCGGCTCAATATCACCGTTTGCCATAGAGGCAGCTGGAACAAAATCGTACTTTTCGAAAATTTCGAACCAAAGCTCCTTGCAGCGCTTGTAGAAATCGATGCCCGGCGGAACCATTTTCCCGTTAACTTCCGTCCCCATGGGTACCCATACCGATCCACCAGGAAAAACACCGCGTTCGGCAGCAAAACGAACGCCTTTTTCCAGGTCTTCGAAATCTTCCAACCCTAAAATGAAGTTCGTGAACACGTAGTTCGGGCCGAATTTCTTTACAGTGTAGTCC
>CAKTYF010000023.1 GCA_934631995.1 uncultured Eggerthellaceae bacterium | reverse complement strand
AATCTGTTGAGCGCACTGCTGTGTGCATCCTGGTGGACAAGGAAGAGATTGGCAGCGTGGGCGCTACGGGCATGGCGTCGAGCTTCTTCGAGAACACCATGGCTGAGATTTTGTGCCTTGCGGGCGAGGATTCTCCTTTGGCGCTGCGTCGCTGCTTGGCGGCTTCGCGCATGTTGTCTTCAGACGTTTCCGCAGGTTACGACCCCTCATACGCGGACGTGTTCGACAAGAAAAACGTTGCGTATTTGGGACGCGGCCTTGTGTTCAACAAGTACACGGGCGCGCGCGGCAAGAGTGGCAGCAATGATTGCTCTGCGGAATACGTTGCTTTGGTGCGCCGCATTATGGACGATGCGAACGTGAGCTTCCAAACTGCCGAGCTGGGTAAAGTCGATGCGGGCGGCGGCGGAACCATTGCGTATATCCCCGCCAAGTACGGTATGGACGTCATTGACTCTGGTGTGGCTGTTCTTTCCATGCATGCGCCGTGGGAAGCAACCAGTAAGGCTGACATTTACGAGGCGTACAAGGGCTACAAGGCGTTCCAACTTTCCGAGTAGCGCGGCGTTTGCGGCGTGAGAGTACGGCGAGCCGGCTTGTCTGTTGGCTAGAGGGCCTGCAATCGAATCGGGGTGGATGGAAGACCGGGTGCTTCGATTTCTCTGAAATACGGAGTGGTTGTTGCGAAAACGCCTATAAATTCGGGCTAATCGACGATAATCGGTGGTCTGAGGACGCGAAAAGGGGCTTGGCGGAGTTGCCAAGCCCCTTTTCTGTGGTCGCCGCCTGAAAATCCCCAGGTCAAATAATCTCTGAATTTGCGATAGTTCTGCTATCTAAAATAAAACCACCGAATATCGTCGATTTGCCTGAATTTGCAATCGATTTTCCAACAAGCAGCTGAAAACGTCGCAGCTTTATGAAAGCAGCGCGGCAACTTCAGCAGCGCTTGTGGCAACGGAGACGCGTTCAAGCACTTCACCCGTCATAAAGCCCTGATCGACCATGTCGGCGAATGCCTGCAGAAGCGCATCGTAGCAGCCGTGCACGTTCATGACGATAAGGGGACGCTTGAGCATATCGAACTTCGCGAGCGCAATCGCCTCGCTGATTTCATCGAGCGTTCCCATGCCGCCAGGAAGCGCTATAAACGCTTCGCCCAGTTCGAGCATGCGATTGCGCCGTGTGGGCATGTCGTCAACAATCTCTTTGATCAGTCGTCCGTTGTAGTTGTGCGGACACGGCGCTTCGGCCTCTTGCAGAAAGTGGGGAATCACGCCAATCGCGTTTCCGCCTGCATCCAGCACGCCATCTGACACTGCGCCCATAAGCCCCGTGTCGCCGCATCCCCACACCAGCACATGGCCTTCGCGCGCCATCCAGGCGCCTAAAGCGTGGGCTTCTTGCATGAATGACGGGTCGTTTCCTGGGGTTGCTCCGCAATAAACGGTGATTTTCATTGGATTTCCTGTTCCGCTTGATTGATTTCGGTGCGCTTATAAGTAAGCGCGAGTATAATAATCCAATTATACGTAAAACCCAGGTTGAGCAACCCAGGACAATCAAGGAGAATCCATGGCTTTCTACTACGAAGAACCGTCGCGCACTTTCAACGAGTACTTATTAGTTCCCGGCCACACGCCGGCAAGTTGCATTCCGACTTCTGTCAGCCTGAAAACGCCGCTGGTGCGTTATCGCAAGGGCGAAGAGGAATGCCCGCTTACGTTGAATGTTCCTATGGTTTCTGCCATTATGGCAGCCGTTTCCGACGACAAGATGGCTGTTGCGTTGGCAACGGAAGGCGGCCTGTCCTTCATTTACGGCAACCAGACCATCGAGCAGGAAGCCGCCATGGTCGCACGCGTGAAGAACTACAAGGCCGGCTTTGTGGTCTCCGATGCCAACCTTTCTCCTGATCAGACGCTTGCCGATGTGATTGTGCTGAAAGAGCGCTTCGGCCACTCCACCATGCCCGTTACCGACGACGGTTCTGCTACGGGCAAACTTTTGGGCATTGTGACTGGCCGTGATTATCGCCTGAGCCGCATGGGTCTTGACACGAAGGTTGCCGACATCATGACGCCGCGTGAGAAGATGATCGTGGCTCCTGTAGACACCTCGCTCAAGGTTGCTAACGACATCATCTGGGATAACAAGCTGAACAGCCTGCCTATCGTTGACGAAAACGACCACCTGGTTTCCTTCGTATTTCGCAAGGACTACGATTCGCACAAAGAGAACCCGCTGGAAATGCTCGACGAGCACAAGCGCTACATGGTGGGCGCCGGTATTAACTCCCGCGACTACGCCGAGCGCGTTCCCGCGCTGGTTGAAGCAGGCGTTGATGTTTTGTGCATCGACTCTTCCGAAGGCTATTCCGACTGGCAGAAGCTCACGATTGAGTGGGTGCGCGAGCATTACGGCAACGATGTGAAGATCGGTGCTGGCAACGTTGTTGATGCCGAGGGCTTCCGTTTCCTGGCGGAAAGCGGCGCCGACTTTGTCAAGGTGGGCATTGGCGGCGGCTCCATCTGCATCACGCGTGAGACGAAGGGCATTGGCCGCGGTCAGGCAACGGCGGTTATCGAAGTTGCCCGTGCGCGCGATGAATATTTTGCCGAGACCGGTATTTACGTGCCTATCTGCTCTGACGGTGGTATTGTGTACGATCACCATATCTCGCTGGCGCTGGCCATGGGTTCCGACTTTGTGATGTTGGGCCGTTACTTCGCTCGCTTTGACGAGAGCCCGTCGGAGAAAGTGCTGGTCAACGGTACGTACATGAAGGAGTACTGGGGCGAAGGCTCCGCACGTGCGCGCAACTGGGGTCGCTACGACTTGGGTGGCAAGAAGAGCTTGTCGTTCGAGGAAGGCGTTGACTCCTACGTTCCGTACGCTGGTAGCCTGAAAGACAACATGGCGGTTACGTTGCTGAAGCTCAAGAGCACCATGTGCAACTGCGGCGCGCTGACCATCCCTGAGTTCCAGGACAAGGCAAAGCTCACCATCGTAAGCGGCGCTTCCATCACCGAGGGCGGCGCACACGACGTGCTGCAGAAGGACAAGGTCCCGTACGCAGGTCGCTAAGAATCGCGTTGCACTTGCTGCAACTGGCTCATAATTGAAGTAAATAGGAGGAAATCGGAAAAAATCTGATTTCCTCCTATTTTTATTTGGATGGGTTAGGCGTAAACAGGAGAATTTTCGAATTATTTGAAAATTCTCCTATAATTGTGGGCTGTTTTGCCTTGTTGTTGCTCATGCAAGCTCACACAGGAGCCATTTAAGGTGAAAATGTCTTTCAAAAATAGGAGGAAAATGAAATTATTTCTATTTTCTCCTATTCCTTTCTTTAGGAGGGATATGAAAATAGGAGATTTTTGCGAAAAGCCCAAAAATCTCCTATTTCGACTATCTAGAGTACGTGTAATCGCAAAGCTCCCTATAAAACGCCATAGGCAAAGCAATTAAATTCCTGAGCAGAAAATGCGTTGCGACATTGCTGTCATTCGGCTACTCGAAAAAATTCCCGTGGCGGATGAGCGTGCCCGGTTCGGCAACCAGAAACTGATCATCCCAGCGCCCGCTCACAAGCTTTTCCAGCGTATGGTTGCTGCCCGTTGCATAATCAAGCGCTGCGCCAATTTTATCAGCTTCGTTTTGCGCTGCCATAACGTAGTCCTCGCTGTAGCAGTCATTAAGCCCCGTGTCGATGATGTCAACGGTGCGGTAATTATCGAACCAGTAATGAAACAGGTCCTCTTGACTTAAGCCGGCGTATTCGGGGCTTGATGCCGCATCGCTGCGCATCAAGCCCAGCGCCGAGAACTGTGTAGGGTCGTTCTCGTAGAGATATAAATGCCCTGGTTCTTTGAGGTTCGCGTGGTATGCGTCATCTGTATTGAGCAGCAAGGACACGCAGTCATCGAAGCGGGGGATAACCACACGACGCTCGAACGACACATGGTCCCACGCGCCGCCGCAAAAGCCCATGGCCACAAGCACGGTGTCAATCTCGGGCGGCAGTGACTCAATAAGGCGCGCCAACTCTTTTTTCATGGTGGCAGGTTCGGAGTGAAGATCGCGGTTGACCTCCATCACGTCCCAGTGCGTGTTTTCATGCGCCTGCGCCGCGCGGACGAAAGGCGTCAAAGATGAGCATGTCAGTATCGTTGCATTCATAGATGCTACTTTACCACGTTTCGGCGTAAAATCTCTATTGGAAATAGTGTGCAAGGGGTAGTAAATATAATGGAGACTCTGTGGATGAATTAGTGAGTAAAAATTTTTTCTCCATAATCGCAGGTCGCAGGTACCCCAGCTATTTTGACCCCTTGACAAAGGATTCTTAGAAGATACTATATGTTCACATCATCTTCTGGTGTAAACACAATATATTGTGTTGTAAATCCGTTTTTAAGCAATTTCACGTAAGCAATGTCGGGTGGATTCTTTGTGTCAACCTGGCGTTTTGCTGTGTGGACAACAACTATGAAATAAGAAGGAATAGGGGTCTCCATGGTAGAGAGCATCATCAAACGTGACGGCCGCGCGGTTGATTTTCATCAAGAGAAGATTGCCGAGGCAGTAGAGAAGGCATTCCGTGCGAGCGGCGCCATGCAGCCGCGTGGTGTTGCCGATGGTATTGCCGAGCGCGTTGTCGAGAAGATAGAATCTGGCGCAATCGAGGGAACTCCTACCGTTGAAGGCGTGCAGGACCTTGTTGAAGAGACGCTTATCGAGGAGGGCTTCACGCAGACTGCAAAGGCCTACATCCTGTATCGCGCCGAGCGCAACCGCGTGCGCGACGTGAACAGCCGCCTGATCCAAACGCTGAAGGACATCACGTTCTCCAAGGCATCGGACTCCGACATGAAGCGTGAAAACGCCAACATCGACGCCGACACCGCCATGGGCACCATGTTGAAGTATGGCTCCGAATCCGCGAAGCAGTTCTATGAGATGTGCGTTTTGGATCCCCGCTACGCGCGCGCACACTGCGAAGGCGACATCCATATCCACGACTTGGACTTCTACACGTTGACCACCACGTGCTGCCAAATTGAGCTGCGCAAGCTGTTCAAGGGCGGTTTCTCCACGGGCCACGGCGTGCTGCGCGAGCCGAACGACATTGCTTCTTACGCTGCGCTTGCTTGCATTGCCATCCAGTCCAACCAGAATGACCAGCACGGTGGTCAGTCGGTTTGCGACTTCGATTACGGTCTGGCCGATGGCGTGCGCAAGACGTATCGCAAGCAATTCAAGAAGCACCTGGCCGAGGCCATGGACCTGCTAAGCGACATCGAGGATGCGCGCACGTGGGCGCAAGATACGCTTGCTGGCATTGAAGAGGCTACGGGCACTGTTGCCGCTATCGAGCTTGACCCGGCGTATCGCGAAGCGCTTGAAGGGAAGTTGAAGGACGTTTTGCCCGATGAAGTGGCCGAGCGCGTGTTTGCCTACACGGAAAAGAACGCGTACAACGACACCGATCGTGCAACGTTCCAGGCCATGGAGGCGCTGATCCACAACCTGAACACCATGCATTCTCGCGCTGGTGCGCAAACCCCGTTCTCTTCGGTGAACTACGGCATGGATACGTCCGCTGAAGGCCGCATGGTCATCCGCAATACGCTTCTTGCTACCGAAGAGGGCCTGGGTTCGGGCGAGACGGCCATCTTCCCCGTGCAGATTTTCCGCGTGAAGGAAGGCATCAACTACAATCCTGGTGATCCGAACTACGACCTGTTCAAGCTGGCAATTCATTGCTCTGCGAAAAGGTTGTTCCCCAACTTCAGTTTCCAGGACGCACCGTTTAACTTGCCGTATTACAAGGGTACGCCCGAGACCGAAATTTCGTACATGGGATGTCGTACGCGCGTTATGGGCAACGTTTACGACCCCAGCCGCGAAATCACGCCCGGCCGCGGCAATTTGAGCTTTACCTCTATTAACCTGCCGCGCTTGGCTATTCGCTCCCATGGCGATATTGACCTGTTCTTCGACCTGCTTGATTCCAAGCTGCGCCTGTGCGTGGGCCAGCTGGACGAGCGCTTTGAGATTCAGGCGCAAAAGCGCGTGTACAATTCGCCGTTCTTGATGGGTCAGGGCGTGTGGATTGACTCCGAAAAGCTCAAGCCCGATGATGAAGTGCGCGAAGTGCTCAAGCACGGCACGCTTTCCGTGGGCTTTATTGGCCTGGCGGAAACGCTGAAGGCGCTCACGGGCAAGCATCACGGCGAATCGGCTGAGTCTCAGAAGCTTGGCCTGGAAATTGTGGGCCATATGCGCGCATATCTTGATCGTTTGTCTCAGCAGACGCACATGAACTACACGCTGCTTGCTACGCCCGCCGAAGGCCTTTCGGGTCGCTTCGTGCGCATGGACCGCGCTCGTTACGGCTCAATTCCCGGTGTGACTGACCGCGAGTACTACACGAACAGCTTCCACATTCCCGTGTATTACGATATCGAGGCGTTCCGCAAAATCGAGCTTGAGGCGCCTTATCATGCGCTGACGAACGCCGGCCACATTAGCTACGTGGAGATGGACGGCGACCCCAGCGAGAATCTGGAAGCGTTTGAGGCCGTCATTCGCCACATGAAGGAATGCGGCATTGGCTACGGTTCTATCAACCATCCCGTTGATCGCGACCCCATCTGCGGTTATAACGGCATCATCAACGATGAGTGCCCGAAGTGCGGCCGTCACGAGGAAGATGCCGAGGTTGGTTTCGAGCGCATCCGTCGCATTACGGGCTATCTGGTAGGCACGCTTGATCGCTTCAACGATGCAAAGCGCGCCGAAGAGCACGACCGCGTGAAGCATCACATTTAGCGCCTCTGCCGGGTGCGGTCTGGTGAAGGTCGCGCAAGCGCGCTTGTAGGCGCGATGGACGCACCGATGGCGTCGCGGACGCTTGAGGTCGCGCTCATGAGACCAAGCCTTCAGGGTAAAACTATCATTATCACGAAACAGGGGAGTCGCGCTTGCGGCTCCTCTGTGGTGTTTCGCGCCCTTCGCGGTTGCGCGCACTGCCTTGTGATACCCTTTCATTAGCGAACAGGAAAGGAAACAGCAATGTCAACCCCGACAACAATACGTCTTTTTGGCACAGTAAACGATTCCATCGTTGATGGTCCGGGCATGCGTTTTTCCGTGTTCGTTCAAGGGTGTTCTCATCATTGCCCGGGGTGTCACAACCCCGAGAGCTGGGCTTTTGATGCGGGCGAAGAAGTTGCCATCGATGATGTGGTGGAGCGCGTTTTTGAGAACAAGCTTGTTTCCGGCGTAACGCTTTCGGGTGGCGATCCGTTTGAGCAGCCAGCTGCTTGCGCGGAAATCGCACGTCGTGTGAAGGCGGCAGGGCGCAACGTGTGGGTGTATACGGGATATTTGTACGAGGATCTGCTGCAGCAGATTGCGGCGCTTTCCGATGGCGCGGCTGTGGCCGCGGGCGCAGGCGCGGATGCAGGTACTGCGGATGCAGATGCAGGAGCGAGCGCGGACATTGCCGCTGCTGCAAATGGGGATGCAGAGACCCCTTCTGCGGCCGAACGCGAGCGCTTGAGAGCGATACGCGATTTGCTGGCATATGCAGATGTGCTGGTAGATGGCCCGTTTGTGCAGGAAAAACGTTCGTTAGGACTCAAATACTGCGGGTCCTCTAACCAGCGGCTCATCGACATGAATAAAACGCGCAAAGCGGGGCGCGTGGTGCTTTGGCAATCGTTCGAGGATTATCCGACAAAGCCTCCTTCGTGGTAGCTCGACTTGCTTTCGGCGTGGCTTGCAGGCGCCAGTGGGGCGTTTGGCATCGATTCGGCGCGTTCAGCGAGGGCATTCCCACAAGGCGACATGATTTCAACAAGGCGGTTGGTGGCTTATGATTACGTTTGAGCAGATAGAGGCATTTGCGATGGGGTTGGGCGGCGTGCTCCTGAAAGCCCTGATCATTATTGCCATAACGGCGATCGTTGCGCGGGCGCTTCGCAAGCTCTTGAATAAATTGCTCAGCCACGATGGCTCTCCGTTGCCTTCGAGTTCGATTTTTCTTAATATTGCGAATGTGATCGTGTGGGTTTGCGGTTTAAGCATCATGCTTTCCACGTGCTTCAATTTCGATTTGAGTGCTGCCATTACGGCGCTGGGCGTAGGCGGCATTGCCATTTCGCTGGGTTGCCAGGACACCATATCGAACCTGGTCGGCGGCTTGCAAGTGTCGCTTGCGGGCATTGTCACGCCGGGAGATTTCATTGAGGTGGGTGGCAAGCGCGGTATTGTCTCTGACGTGAACTGGCGTTATACGCGCATCCAAACCATGGCGGGCGAGACGATTGTCATTCCAAACGCCATGATCAATTCTCAAGCGGTAATGCATCTGCCGCCTTTGACGTGCGTGAAGGTGCCGCTGCGCATTTGGAATACGTCACGCGACCTGAATACGGTGACGCAAGAGATTCTTGACGCCGTAAAAGCGCAGGTGAACGGCATCATAATTGATCCTGAGCAGAACACGCCGCGCTTGGTGTTCGGCGACACCAGCGATTACACGTTCGGCGCTACGCTTACGGTTGACGTGGAAGAAGGGGTTGATTACTCTCTTGCGCGCGACCAGGCGCTTCGTGCCGCAGCGCCCTTCTTGGTTCCCGAAGGCAGTAACGAAAACGCCTAAACTCGCATACCTCGGGATCGCAAAAACGCTTGCTGAACAGTGCGAAACGATGTTCCGTGGAGGTTCGCAGAACTACGTTCAGAAGCTACGCAGCCTTCGCTTCGTTCTGCAAACCTCCCTTGAATAAACCCGCATAACCCGGGATCACAAAAACGCTTGCTGAGCGGCTAACGTCTAACTTGCAGAGCGGGATACAGGGGAAGGCATTCGCAAACGATCTTGCTTTTTGTCGTTATTGTTTATCTGAGCCGCAAGAGCGGGGTGCGGAGGAAGGTTGAGCGAACGTGCGACGCTTTGGATAAGCGCATTCGCTTACGAGCTGCAGAGAAGCATTATCCAAGCGGAGTCCGTTTGCGAATGCCTTCCCCTGCACCCTGCGATGCTTCGTGGGGCTCTGCGGAATGGAGTGAAGGCTGCGAAGCTTCTGAACGGAATTTCGCAGAGCCCTTCGCATTCTCGTAAAAAACGCTCAGCAAGCGTTTTTTGGCACGAAAAAACCTCGCCCCTGGAGAAGGATGAACCCACCTTAAAAAGGTGGGTGCTCGCAGCCGGTTTCATAGCTTTCGTTTCAACGGAAACGAATCCCTGAATCCGCAGGCGATCTTGAGCTCCCTCATAAACGGCATCGGTCCATCGCATAATAACCAGGAACAAGGCTTGGCTAGAGTATAGAAAAAGGAAAAGAGAGATAAAAGTCTTGACATTTTCGAAAAGTTGATTTGCTGGAGTAGGCAAACAAACGTTCGTATGGTACTATGCAACTATGGATACGCTTTTTGAGGAAATAGAGCAACCGCGCGTGACGTTTTCGACTGATGAAAACGCCCCGCTGGCGGTGCGCATGCGCCCGCGTTCCCTGGACGAGTTGGTGGGGCAGACGGAAGCCGTTGGCCCTGGTAGCTGGCTGCGCAATGCCATCGAAAAAGACAAATTGAGCTCCATCATTTTATATGGGCCAGCCGGCACGGGTAAGACTTCGCTTGCGCATGTCATTGCGGAAACAACAAAAGCCCAGTTCGTTGAAGTGTCTGCCATTGGTGGCACCGTTTCTGACTTGCGTCGTGAAATTCAGGCCGCGCAGAAACGCCTTACGTCATTCGGCCAGCGGACCATCCTTTTCGTTGATGAAATCCATCGTTTCAACCGAGGGCAGCAAGATGCGCTGCTTCATGCGGTGGAAGATCGCGTGGTTGTGCTGGTGGGCGCTACCACGGAAAATCCGTATTTTGAAGTCAATTCTGCTTTGATTTCGCGCTCGCGTATTGTTGAGTTGAAAAGCTTATCTGACCAGGAAATCTCTGAACTTTTAACGCATGCTCTGCGCGATGAACGCGGCTTAAAAGGCTGCTACGAGCTTTCCTCTGCCGCGCGTGACGCCATTGTTCTACTTGCCGGGGGCGATGGACGTGCTTCGCTCACCACGCTTGAGCTGGCAGCGAATCTAGTGGAGCCGGGAACGCCTGATAAGCCGGCGATAATCGATGAAGCCCAGGTGGAGCGTGCTGTTCCGAATCGCATGTTGCCGTATGATAAGAACAAGGATATGCATTATGACATTATATCGGCGTTCATTAAATCGATGCGCGGGAGTGACCCCGATGCGGCGCTGTACTGGCTTGCGCGCATGATCGAAGGTGGAGAAGACCCGAAGTTCATTGCGCGACGCATGTTTATTGCTGCGTCGGAAGATATTGGAAACGCCGATCCCCAGGCGCTTCTTATTGCAGAGGCGGCGTTCAAATCGGCGGAAGTGATTGGATATCCTGAGTGTCGCATCAATTTAGCGCAAGCGGCAATTTATCTTGCACTTGCGCCGAAAAGCAATGCGGCAGAAGCGGGCATCGATGCAGCACTTTCGGAAGTTCGCCACGGACCGCTTCGCCCGGTGCCCGATCATTTGCGCGACCGTCACCGACCGGGTTCGGAAGAATATGGCGCGTATTTGTACCCCCACAACTATCCAAAAGGTTGGGTCGAGCAGCGCTATCTTCCCGAAGGCCTTGAGAAGGGGTGCTTTTACCACCCCAGTGACCGCGGGTGGGAATCGTATCGTGCCGATGCCGCTGCGCGCGATCGCGTGTAGCCCTTGCGTGCACGTTAGGGCGTTCGGGCTTAAGGGTGCTCCGATTGAAAAGAGCAGCCGCGGGTGGTTCTTGCGGAGGAGCGGGCGCACGTCGGGAAGCGAACCGGCTAGGAAAGAGCGGTGGCCCGGAAATAGGCGCAGCAGGATATAAAGCGTTTTTTGCGGCAGTTCACAAAAAGGTAAAAGTTTTCTGCGTTAAACTATGGAAATGACCTGCGTGGTATAGTGAAACGACACGTTATTCAGGAGGTTCGAAATGGATATTATGCAAATCCTCAATGTCGCACTACCCGTAGTGTATGTCCTGGTCGGTTTAGCCCTGATTTGGTTTCTCATTGAGCTTGTTCGGTTTTTGAAAACAACGCGAAAGACGGTGGTTGACCTTAAAAAGCAGGTTGATCCCACGCTTGCTCATGTGGAAACGATTACGGCTTCCCTTGAACCCGTTGTTGCGCGCGTTGATCCCCTGGTGGAGCGCGTGTCGTTGACGGTTGATGCAGCAAATCTTGAGATTATGCGCGTCGATCAAATCCTGGAAAACGTTACCGACATCACCGAAGGCGTTTCTTCTGCGGTCGATGCCATGGATACCGCCGCGAACGCTCCCATGAAGCTGGTGAATTCTGCTTCCGAGAAGGTGCGCGGTGTTTTCAAGCCGCGCAAGGCAAGCGATGAATCCATTGCTTTGGGGAATAAGTCCGAGGATAAGAAAACTCAACCGCTTCCTTCTGCAAACAGCGCAGTTGCGTCAGAAGCGAAAGAAGGCTTTGCGGGTGTTGCCGCCGCGAACGCTTCTGAAACAGCCGCTGCGGTTTCGCCGTTTTCTGCGGAAGACGTTGCTGCACCTGCAACGGATGTAACGAGCGATGTTGTTCCCGAGGCCTCTTTCGAGGTCGTGGAATCTCCTGAAGAGGCGAAGGCTGCTTCGGGCGCTGTTGCCCAAGAGGCATCCGATAGCGTTGCCGCTCAAGAAAACGGCGACGGCTACTTCACCTACACTCCTGCCGAGAAATAGCAGCAAGCAAGAATAAGAACCCAGCATAATCGGAAAACGATACAGCAATGACTCACGTGGATAGGCACAACTTAACACCGGAAGAGGCTGCCGTTTGTGCACGCAGCCGTTTTTTGAACGTCTGGACAACGGTTGGCGTTTTGCTGCTTTTGGCGGCTGTCATATTTTTTCTTAACGTAATGTCGTTTCCGGTCAGCGTCATTCTTTGGTCGCTGCTTTTCGTTTTCTGTTTGATGGGTCTTGTTGATTGGTTTGAGTCGAAAGGCTTGTCGCGTCCCCTGGGAACAACGATTGCTTACGTGGTTATGGTTGTCTTTCTGGCGGCTTTAGCGCTACTCATGTTCTCGCCTGCTTTAGGTCTGAACGCTCAGTTCACCGAGCTTATCAAGAGCATGCCCGTCTATGTGAGCAATTTCATGGGCTGGGCAAATTCGATATACGATACGTTTGGCCATTTCTTTGAAGACGATACGCTGAAAACATGGCTTTCCGATGCTGCTGCTACGATTGCCGGCGCGGTAACAAGTTTGTTCGAAGGCGGGGCAACGGGCATTGTTTCGATTGGATCAAGCCTAGTGAACGGCATAATTGCAATCTGCTTTGCTGTCGTTATTGCATTTTGGATTCTCATGGAGCTGCCCGCTATCGACCGTGAGGCGCGTCGTTTGGTGGGCCCGAATCATCGTGAAGGCTACGATCTGTTCACCATTACGGTTACGCGCGTGGTGGGCGGTTTCATTAAAGCGACGATTCTGCAATGCCTGTTCATCGGTGCAGGGTGCGCCGTGCTGTACCTGGTGTTGGATTTACCTAGCGCGTTGGCGTTGGCGGGCATTGCGGCCATCTTCAACATTGTGCCTGTTATCGGCCAATGGATTGCAATTGTGGTAGTCAGCATTGTCGGCCTGGTTGTTTCGCCTATGACTGCCCTGATTATCATTGTTGGCATGATTATCATTCAGCAGTTCGTGTATACGTTTGTGTCTCCCAAGCTCATGAGGAATTCGGTGGATATCCACCCCATTTTGACGCTCATCATTTTAGTGGTGGGATCGTCTTTAGGTGGCGCCATGGGCGGCATGGGCGGCTCGATTGTGGGCATGCTTTTGGCCATTCCGGCGGTTGCTATCATGAAGTCGCTCTTTGTGTACTACTTCGAGAAGAGCACGGGCAGGCAGCTTGTTGCCTACGACGGCGTTTTCTTCCAAGGCACTCCTTCGGATGACGGCAGCGTTAACCCCATGGCTGACGCTCTTTCGCCCGCCGATTACGATAAAGAGCATCAGCTTATCGAGCAGGAACGCATGGAGCGCACGGGCCGTCTTGACCCCATTAGCGCCGATGGTTCGGGCGTGGTTTTGCCGAAGATTGAGCTGCCGTTTGTGAGACGTTTGCGTTCGGATCAACTTCCTACCATTGAGGTTTCCAACCCTGATTCAGAAAGCGATTCAAAACAAGATTCGGAAGAGAAAAAGAAATGAGAGTTCTTTCCCTTGATATTGGTACGGTGCGCGTAGGCGTTGCGGTATGCGATCCGGCAGAGCGCATTGCCACGCCGGTATGCGTGCTTCCTTCCGATGAGGTGCGTTCGAATGCGAAATCGTTTCGCCGCCTCTTAGAAGATTGGGAGCCGGAGCTTTTGCTGTGCGGTCTTCCGTATACCATGGCGGGGGAAGAAGGACCACAGGCGGGTTTCATTCGAGAATTTGCCAGCCAGGTAAGTAAACAGAGCGGTCTTCCCGTTGAATTCACCGATGAACGGCTGAGTTCTTCGCAGGCGAAACGTAGTTTGCGTGAAAAGGGCTACTCCGAAAAGGAAATGCGCGGAAAAGTGGATATGATTGCGTCCAGCCTGTTTTTGCAAGCATGGCTTGATTCGCGTTGTTCCCCTTCGGAAGGATAATATTTCATGAACAATAGGCGCACGACCTATTCGACCCACCCTAACCATGCCGCCCGCGCTGCTCATGCGCGGGGCGAGAAGATGTTTCGTACGTACGATGTGTCCGCCATTCAACCTAAAAAGAGCAAAGCGCCGATGGTCTTTGGCATTATTCTTGCTCTGATTGTTGCGGGCGGTCTTATTTTTGGTGCTTTGACGCTGTTCAAGGGCTGCTCGAACGACGCTAATCTGCTGTCGTCCAGCGAGACAGCAACGGTTGTTGTTCCTGATGGAGCGGGAGCATCCACCATTGCTTCAACGCTGAAAGATGCGGGCCTCATTAGCGATTCGAAAGAATTTGTGAAGCGCGTTACCGCTTTGGGCGCCGATACGTCGCTGAAGCCGGGCACGTATACCATTCAGGGTGGTTTGCAAAACGATGACATCATCAAAGTGCTGCAAGCTGGTCCGGGCATGTCGGGCACGAAGCTTACCATTCCCGAAGGTTATACGCTCAAGCAAATTGCTTCTCGCGTGGAAGAAGTGACAAGCGGACGCATTACCGCTAATGACTTTACAGCGGCGGCATCGGACGCGAGTGTCTACGCATCCGACTATTCGTTCTTGAGCGATGCCGGCAGCAAGTCGTTGGAGGGTTTCTTGTTCCCCAAGACGTATAGCATTGATGAGAGCGCCACGACAGATTCTATCATTCGCATGATGTTAGACCAGTTCAAGGTTGAATTTGCAACGCTTGACACGAGCTATCCCACGAACAAGGGCTTGTCGGTTTACGACATTGTCAACCTTGCTTCCATTGTAGAGAAGGAGTCAACGGAATCCACGCGTGGCATGGTTGCCTCTGTTTTCTACAACCGTCTGGACATCAACATGGCGCTTCAATCCGATGCGACGACTGCGTATGAAGTTGGTCACGACCCCACGGCGGAAGAAGTTCATGCCGAGACTCCGTATAGCACGTATACGAATAACGGACTGCCGCCCACGCCGATTTGCTGCCCGAGTCTTGCCGCGCTGCAGGCGGTTTGCTCCCCCGAGGAATCTTCGTATTACTACTTCTACTTCAGGGAAGAAAATGGCGAAATGAAGTATTACTTCAGCGAAACAAATGACGAGCATAACGCGGCTGTGTTTAGCTAAACCTCTTTCCAGCTGCGGTTTTGCGACAGTAAACGAGTGCGGAATATATGGCTTTCTTCAAACCGGAACGTTATTTCAAACGCATAACGGATATTGACATCGAGCGCGACATTGTCGCGCTCGGTTTTACGTGCGTCTTGGTTGACGTTGATAACACGGTGCGATCGCGCGAAGATGGTTGCGTGCCGTCTGACGTTCAGGAGTGGCTTCGCGCCGTTGCGGCTGCCGATGTAACGGTTTGGCTCTTCTCCAACAATTGGCACGATGACGTCTATGATTTTGCTTCCGAGCTGGGTCTTCCCATTATTGCGAAGGCTATGAAGCCGCTGCCGTATGCGTATGCGTTGGCGCGGCATCGTACGGGGCATTCTTTGGGGCTGACGCTTGCGATTGGCGATCAGCTTTTGACCGATATCTACGGCGCGCATTGTGTGGGCGTTGCGGCGTATTTAGTGGAGCCGCTTGTGGAAAAGGATCTGCGCCATACGGTTGTGCTGCGCCGCGTTGAGCGTGCGTTTTTGGGCTCAATGCGCCCTGAGTAAGAGTTGTTGTCGCATTTACGCAGGTCATAGGATTTGTCGAACCGCTCGGTATGTTCTCAAGGCGGAATGCGTGCATATTCCGTTCTTGCTGGTGGTGGGTTTGGCACTGGCTGTTTTCCTGTGCACGCAAGGCTCAGGATACCCTTCCGATACTTCGACTACTGACGATTACAGTACTTCCTGCTCTGTTGCATTTGTCGCAGAAGACACCTCACCTCAGGATGAAAGCACTTCTCAACAGGCATTTTATCAAACGCTCGGTACGGATTCGCAAGAAATCGCTGCAACGTTCTCTTCGCTGCCCGCGTGCAAACGCGGACCAATATCTGCGCTAAGCGGGGTGGGATTCCGCAAGCGAATATGCCGGCTACCAGTCGTATTTGAATGCAATGTGCGATTCCGGCGTGATCGAAGCAAACGGACATACCTACATCGTTTCGGTGTTGGCGAACATCGAAGAAGGCGACGCGAACGCCGTAAAGTTTGAGCGTTTGATGAGTGCACTCTTCGAAGCGGCGCAAACGCTGTAGTGCGTAGGTGCGTGGGCGCATTTACGCACCGCAGAGTGTTCCGCTTTTGCATTTTTTCCCTTAAGCCCGTGTGGGCGCATTCGCTGGGTTACAATACAGTGCGAACAAAAGGGAAGGTGCAGTTTTATGGATTACACAACAGCAGGAGATGCGCGGGGCCAGGCCGTGGTGGCCGTGGTTCAAGACGTGCCTGCGGGATTGCGCCTTGTCAATGAGCAGGTCGAAAGCGATTTGCGCCGCTGTTTGATGGGTTATAAGGTGCCCGCAAGCGATCTGCGTTACGTTGAAATTGAAAGCGGCGTGCAGGATGGCAACACCACCGGCGCGCCGATTGCTTTTTTGATATACGGCGATGCTGATTCCTCCGCGGACGAGGGGCAGTGTTTTTCCGAAGGTGTCGAAGGCCTGCGCGCCTTGAGTGCTGCGACTTTCTCGGCGGTGCAAGCAGCGGTTCCGCGTCCGGGGCGGGGAGATTTAGCCGCTGTCCTTAAAACGGCTGCCGATTCAGTGACGGCGGTGGCGGATCGCTTGGACGCGCCTGATCAGGCAGCATGCGTTGTTGCGGCTTCCGTTGCTCGTGAGTTTTTGGCGCAACTGGGCGTGGAGGTTGTCTCTTTCACATCGCGTATTGGTTCCGCCGCTCTGTCGGATGAAGCGATTCGCTCGTATTCCCATGACTTCTCTGCGCTTGATACCGAGTTTTCCGCTGTTCGTTGCCCCGATCAGCGCGTTTCCAACGAAATGGTTGCGTGTATAGAACGCGCTCGCAGCGCGGGCAAAACGCTGGGTGGAACGTTTCAAATTGTTGCCACAGGGCTTTTGCCTGGTTTGGGTTGCTTCGCACAGCGTCGCCAGCGTTTGAATGCTCAGCTTGCAGCGGCACTTTTCTCGTTGCCCCAGGTGGTGGCAGTTGAGTTTGGGTGCGGCAGCGTCTTGGCGGAAAGCGAGGGCCCCGCGTGCCACGATGCCGTGCTGGTGAGTCCTTCCCAGGGTTTTTCCCGCGCCTCGAATTATGTGGGTGGTATTGAAGACGGCTTGACTTCGGGCGAGCCGTTGCTGATTTCTGTTTCTTTGGCTCCCGCCGCGCCAACAGGTGCGGGCAAAGAATCGGTCAACCTTGACACGCTTCAGCTTGAACAGGCGAAATGTGCGGGTGCGCCCGTATGCGTTGTTCCAGGCGCTGCCGTGGCTGCCGAGGCCGAAGTAGCGTTTGTTCTTGCCAATGCGTATCTCAAGCAGTTTGGCAATGCGAATATGACTGACATTTGCGCATCGGTTGCCGCGTACGCTGACCGATTGAGACGGGCGGCGCGCTAATGACGTATCTACCCCCGAAATATGAGCTGCGCGAATCGGTGTTCTTCGTGGGATTCATGGGCGCCGGCAAGACCAGCACGGCGCGTCGGTTGGCGCGCACGTGTGGTGCGGCAAGCATCGATATGGATCGCTACATTGAGCGCCGCGAGCAATGCAGCGTAGCGGATATTTTCGCGCGCGGCGGCGAGGACTTATTCCGCACCATTGAAACCGAGATTCTTGAAGAGCTGTCGCATCGTGAGCCGCTTCTGATTTCTTGCGGCGGCGGCATTGTGGTCAACGACGAGAGCCGCAAGGTTTTGCTGAAGAATGGCACCGTGGTGTATTTGCGTATTTCCGCAGATGAGGCGAAGGCTCGCATCACGAATTTTGCGAGCAGGCCGTTGTTCGGCGATATCGAGAATGCACGTCGTTTGAATGCGGATCGTGCCCCTATGTACGAAGAAGTTGCGGATATCGTAGTTGACACGGCGGGTAAAAGTGTGGCCGAAATTGCGCGTGAAGTACGCCACGCCCTGGTAAGAAGAGGGGTCTTATGCGAAAAGCAAAGCTAGTTGTCACGTTTGAGCAGGCGCCCTTGTACGAGGTGCGTATCGGGCCAGGTGTGCTAGCGAATTTAGGCGCCGATATTCAGCGCGCGGCGCTGCATCGTTCTTCTGACTTTGACAATGCGGGCAATGCGACCGAAATCGGCGGCGAAGGCTCCGGCGGCGCGGTGGGCACGAACAGGGGCGCTGCGGCGCATGCAAGTGAAGCAACTGCCAGCGCGGCAGATACGCGCGTGCTGCTTCTTGCGGATGTGGCTGTGGAGAAAACCGTTATCGCACAGGCAAAAGCTGCGTTGGCTGCAGTGGGGTACCGACCGCTTGTGGTAAATGTTTCACCTGATGACGCGCTTGAAACAGCAGGTGAGCTGTGGCGCGCTTTGGCGCAAGCTCATTTGAGCGATGCGAGTGTGGTTGTTGCCGTGGGCGATGCGCCGTTGCTGCAGCTCGCGGGTTTTGTTGCCACGGCGTATTCCGGCGGTCTTTCTTGCGCGTATGTGCCCACTACGCTTGCGGCCGCTGTTGCAATGAGCGTATCCGATGGGGCAACGCTTGACATTGCGGGTACAAGGGGCCTGGTAAATGCGGAGATGCATCCGCTTTTCTCCTGCATTGATCTGGATGCCTTAGCGGCAGCTGCCCCTAAGGCATGGCTTGATGGCTTTGCGGGATGCGCGCAAGCGGCGTTTCTTGATTCCGATGAGTTCTTCTTTTGGCTGTCCGATAACGCAAGCGCATTGCGCAACCGTTCTGCCGAGGCGTTGTGCGAAGCGCTCGTGCGTACGTTGGGCTTTCGCAGCCAGCTGTCATCGCGTGCGGAACAAGGTGATGCGCGGGCGCTTGCCTGCCTGAGCTATGGGCGGGATTTTAGTGCCGCGACGGGGGCAAGCCTTGCGCAGGGCATGCGTTTTTCCGCGCTGTTGTCCCAGTTCAAGGGAATGATTTCGGAAGATATCGTTCAGGCGCAAGACGCGCTACTTGCTTCCCTTGGTTTCGTGCAAAAAAAGGCGTTGTCGGTGGAAGATGCGCTTGAGGGGCTTCTTTCGTTTGCAGGGCGCTGCGATGGTGCAGAGCTCATGCTGCCAGTTGATATCGGCTGTTGCGAGCGGGTTTTTGTCCCCGCCGATGAGTTGCGTTCGGGCTTGGAGGCGCTTTTGGCGTAAGGGTGCCTTCGCCGGGTTTTGCGTTGCGTTGCACCGTGGCAAAACATGTTGCAGTAAAAGAGGAAAAAGGAATCGAATATGAATGAGAATCGCTTGCTGCTGTTTCGCGACACGTTGTCCCAGCAGGGACTTTCTGCATTCTACGTGCGTAATGAATCGGATATTCATTGGATGACCGGTTTCGATGGCGTGTTTGATGGGGAAGGCGCGTTCGCGCTGCTTGTTTCGCCTGATCGGGCCATTTTGCACACGGACTCTCGCTATGCGCTGGCAACGAATGCTGCCGCCGCGGGTTCGCCTTTTGCGGTGAGCGTGGAGCCGGTGTCGCATGCGGCATTTGCGGTTCGCGCGCTTGGCCAGCAGGGTTTTGCGTCTGGCGTCAACGTTGGCATTGAAACGAGTCTTACGCTAGGGGAGTATCGTCAGCTGCAGCGGGAAGCAACGAAAGCCGCCGGTCAGGCGCCCGTGCAAGGCGCCGAACGTGCGGCGGTTGCTCCCGTCGCCTCCGCAGTCGCCTCCGCAGTTGCACCGGCATCCGCCGCTGCGCCAGTGCCTTCCCCTGCCACTGCCGCCTCTGCTCCCGTGCCAGCTCCCATGCTCGACGCGGGCATCAACTTTATGGAAACGGAAGGTCTGTGCGTGAACTTGCGTGCCGCGAAAGATGCCAGTGAAATCGCCCGTATGCGTGCTGCACAAGCCATAACGGATGCCGCCTTCGCCCACATTGTGGGGTATATGCGCCCCGGCATGACTGAGCGTCAAGTTCAAGTCGAGCTCGAAGACTTTATGGTGCGTCATGGTGCATCGGGCTTGGCGTTCACATCTATCGTGGCATGCGGCGCTCACGGTGCAAGCCCCCATGCTGTCTCCGGCGATACGCGCTTGGAGGCGGGGCAGTGCGTTGTCCTTGATTTCGGTGCCCGTGCCCAGGGCTATTGCTCCGACATGACGCGCGTGGTGTTCTTGGGCGAGCCATCTGCGGCCATGCGTCATGCGTATGCGGTGCTGCGTGAGGCGAACGAAACGGTGGAGGCAATGCTTCTACCAGGTGTTACCGGCGCGCAAGCCCATGCGAAAGCCGAAGAGATCCTTGCGGCGGGCGGTTTCGCGGGAAAAATGGGACACGGCCTGGGACACGGCGTGGGCATTGATATCCACGAACAACCGAACCTTTCTCCGCGCAATGAGAAGCCGCTTGTCGCCGGAAATGTGGTCACGGTTGAGCCAGGTATTTACTTGGAAGGCGAATTCGGCATGCGTTTGGAAGATTTTGGTGTGATTACTGAGAGGGGTTTTCAAGTATTTACGCAATCTTCTCATGAAATGGTTATAATATAGCAGTTTCAGTGTTATTGAGGGCGCCTGTTGGGCGTCATCGCTATAGAGGAGGATTCCATGGCAATTTCTACCGCCGATTTTAAGAACGGCATGTGCATCAGCTTCAACAACAAGGCATGCGTGATCGTTGAGTTCCAGCATGTTAAGCCTGGTAAGGGCGGCGCTTTCGTGCGCACCAAGCTTCGCGACATCCGCACGGGCCGCGTGGTTGAGAATACGTTCAACGCTGGCACCAAGTTTGACCTTATCCGTTTGGAAACGCGCAAGCTCCAGTACCTGTACAACGATGGTGAAACCTACAACTTCATGGACATGGACAGCTACGAGCAGCTCGAAGTGAACGTTGAGCAGATCGGCGACGCTGCTAAGTGGCTCAAGGAAAACGATGAAGCATCGCTTCTGTATGCCGATGGTGATCTGGTAAGCGTTGAGCCCCAGATGTTCGTTGAGCTGGTTGTTACGGCAACCGACCCGGGCTTCAAGGGCGACACCGTTCAGGGTGGCACGAAGCCGGCAACGCTGGAGACGGGCGCTGTGGTGCAGATCCCGATGTACATTTCCGAAGGCGAAACCGTGCAGATCGACACGCGCGACGGCCGTTTCGTGAAGCGCGTGTAAATCGCGAGAATTTCATTTCTCCGTCATTATGCGGCGAATGCGTTCTTCGTGGATGCGCCTTCCCGCTTTTGAATCGAAA
Source organism: uncultured Eggerthellaceae bacterium (assembly GCA_934631995.1). Taxonomy (GTDB): domain Bacteria; phylum Actinomycetota; class Coriobacteriia; order Coriobacteriales; family Eggerthellaceae; genus CAKUOV01. Next base: position 1,309 of record CAKTYF010000023.1, on the reverse strand, counting down.
AAGTAAGCGGGCCATCTGCTTCAAATGAAGCGGATGGTTTTGCTTTATTTCGGAATACAAACAGGGAAAAGGGCGCACGTTTTTGATTTTATGCGCTTTGTGCCCCTTCTGTTACGTGGCTATTACGTTTTCGGCTACCTTACTTGCTATAATAAAGAGAATTAGTTTGATGTCAGCCTATTTTAAGGGGGATGTTTTTTCATAGTGGAGCCTCACATAGATTACCTTGGTAAACTTATCGCGATGGTTATTTGTTTGATTCTATCAGCGTATTTCAGCGCCACGGAAACGTCATTTTCATCTTTGAGCAAGACGCGTTTGAAGGTTCTCGCGGATGACGGGGACAAAAAAGCGGAGCGCGCTTTGAAGCTTGCGGAAAACTACGACAAGCTGATTTTCACTATTCTCATTGGCAACAACATCGTGAATATCGCGATGGCTTCCATTGGCACGTTGCTTTTCATTGGCATTTACGGCGATGTTGGCGCGACGATTTCCACGGTAGTGGTAACGGTTGTCGTGCTGTTTTTCGGTGAAATCACGCCGAAAAGCATTGCAAAAGATATGCCGGAAAAGTTCGCTATGTTCAGCGCACCGTTTATCCGGGTATGGATTTGGGTGCTTACCCCGGTCAACTTCCTGCTTTCCCAGTGGAAGAAGCTTGTCTCGCGCTTTTTCAAGACCGATGACGAATCGAAGATTTCCCACGAAGAGCTGCTTCTTTTCATGGAAGACGCCGAGCAAGACGGCGGCATCGACGAAAACGAAGGCGAGCTTTTGCGCAACGCGCTTGAATTCCGCGATTTGACTGCGGCGGAAATCTTAACGCACCGCATTGAGATCGAGGCAGTGGATATTACCGATAGTCACGAGGACATTGCGAAGGTGTTCACGCAGTCCGGCTTCTCCCGTTTGCTGGTGTATCGCGATACGATTGACCAGGTTGTGGGCGTGCTTCATCAGAAGGACTTCTACGTAAACGGCAAGATGACCGAGCGACCCATTGCGGAGATTATGACGGCGCCGCTGTTTGTGTATCAGCATACGAAAATTCGCGACATTCTTGAAACGCTGCAGCTCAAAAAATCGCACATTGCGATTGTTGTTGACGATTTCGGCGGCACGCTGGGCATTGTCACCATGGAGGACATTCTGGAAGAGCTTGTTGGCGAGATTTGGGATGAGCATGATGAAGTTGAGGAAGACTTCGAGAAGCTGGGCGAAGACCTGTATCGCGTTGACTGCTCGGTGAGCTTGGAGGATTTCTGCGAGTTCTTTGATGTCAAGCTTGAATCCGACAGTGTTTCTG
>CAKTYF010000022.1 GCA_934631995.1 uncultured Eggerthellaceae bacterium | reverse complement strand
GGTAGGCCCCTTGGGCGTGTACACGGGTTGGCTTGCTAACATCGAAGCGGGCACCATGGCTAGTATCACGGCGTTTGATTGGGCGGGTCTTGTTCTGATTTGCATTGTTCTGCCTGCAATTTTGTCTTGGATTTTTGCCCAGCTGCTGCGTAAAATAGGATGGATCAAAGACGGCGATATGAAGCTGGAGCAGGCATAATGGAGCATACGGATAAAGACCAGGTCGGAGTGGCTAATGAAATAGTCGGCGCGGTGGACGTACGAGCGGGCGCGGTGCCAGGAGAGGCTTCGGGTGCCGCGCGAACTGCGTTGCCCGCAATGAGCGCCGCGCCCGACAGTGCCGCACCCGGTGCCGACGCACCGGCGGGGCAGCCGGCGCCGTTGGGCGCACCCAGCGTTACTGGTGATGTTCGGCGTACCCAAATCGTCTCACTTCTGCAAGAGGCGTCAAAGCCGATTTCCGGCCAAGCGCTGGGAGAGAAATTGCAGGTTAGCAGGCAGGTTATTGTGACGGATGTTGCTCTGCTGCGTGCGTGCGGCCATGATATTGTTTCCACGAACCGAGGTTATGTTCTTAGGCGATCAAGCACTCAGGTAGTTCGACTGGTCAAAGTTCGCCATACGCCCGAGCAAATTGAGGACGAGTTAGACGCCATTGTTGACCTGGGTGGATGCGTGGTTGACGTTATGGTGAATCACCGCACGTATGGCAGGTTGTCGGCTCCGCTTGACGTGAAGAGCCGTCGCGATGTGCGTCAGTTCCTGTCCGATTTGAACCAGGGCATTTCGGCTCCCCTCTCTACCGTGACCGATGGGTATCACTTTCATCATATAAGTGCGGCATCAGACGATATCGTTGATGAGATCATTTCTGCCCTTGAAGAAAAAGGATTTTTAGCACCGCTTACAGATTATGAAGCGCAGGAGCTGTTTTCGTAGCTAATCACGGGCTTCGTTTTTCTTGAAATAGGAGATTTTTTGAAAAAACTCGATTTCCTCCTATTTTTGCGAGCACGGTTAAATGCAAAATAGGAGAAAATCAAAAAAAACTCAAAAATCTCCTATCATTTTGACGTTTTTTGCCGAATCTAACGCTGGTTATTGATGTTTTCTTCTTGCACGGCTTCGTTTCAGTGGAAAAAATAGGAGGAAATTTAAAAAAATTAAATTTCCTCCTATTTCATGTCTAAGAAATGTATTGAAAATAGGAGAAAATCATAAAAAACTTGATTTCCTCCTATTTTTACTTTTTTCAGCCGAAATCTGTGGGGTAGCGCCCTTTGTTCCTGGTTTTTTGATCGAACTCGCGATTTGTTTTGGTGGGTAAGAGCCAATGAGTATAGCCTCGCCTGTGGTTTTAGTTCAAACCCTCTGTGTCTTTTGCCAGACAAACACTATTGGATAATCCCGGCAAAACGTGACATCAATTACTCTTTACGCTCTGCTCTGTAAAGAAAATGCGATACCACATAAGGAACATGAAGCAAATCCAGATCTTTCGGCTGTTATCGGCGCCGGCGCGATGGTCGTCCAGCAGCTTGAGCAGCTGATCAACATTGAAAAACTGTTGCGCTTCAGGTCCGGTGAACCACTCTTTTACCTGCTGGTAATAGCGGTCTTCGCGAAGCCAGTTGACCACCGGCACGGGGAATCCAAGCTTTTCCTTCTGGGCCCATTGTGGGGGGATTGCGCGCTCGGCGGCTTCTCGCAGTGCAATCTTCGTCTGATGTTCGTTCGTTTTCAGCGGGGTAGGAATGGTGCGCGCAAGGTCGAATACGCCACGGTCAAGGAATGGCACGCGGCTTTCCAGGGAGTGCGCCATGGACATCTTGTCGGTTTTGAGCAAGATATCGCCAACAAGCCAAAAGTGCAGGTCAAGGTACTGCATACGCGTTGTCTCATCAAGATTTTGGGCAACTGCTTCCGCATACGTTGGCGCCACCAAGTCCTGTGGGTCGCCCACGCTTACTGGCTCCTTCAAAAGCGCCGCACGTTCTTCGGGTGAAAACGCAACGCCATTTGCATTCGTGTAATACCAGTCCTCCACGGTGTGGCTTGCGCGGTTCAGATAATTTGCGCCGCGCAGGTGCAGCGCGCTTGCCAAATGCGCTCCTGCCTGCAAAAGCGGCTTTGGCAGGCCTGCCACATGGGCATTTGCGAATGGCGTTTGGTAGATTTTATAGCCGCCGAAGAATTCATCGGCTCCCTCGCCTGAAAGCACTGCTTTGACCTGCATTGCTGCCAGTTTATCAACAAAGTACAGCGCAACGGCGCTGGGATCGGCGCACGGCTCGTCCATGTGCCATTGAACGCGCGGCAGGCTCTCCCAATATTCAGGCTCGGTAATGTGGTGGCTTGCGTTTGAAACACCCAGTTCATCGGCTAATTCTTGCGCCCACGAAATCTCGTCGCGCTCGCCTTGGTACTCGGCGAATCCCACGGTAAACGTCTTGATGGCAGGGTTCTCTTTGGCAAGACACGCTGCCATGTAGCTAGAGTCAATGCCGCTGCTCAGAAATGATCCCACTTCAACATCGGCTACGTTGTGATAGCGCACGCTTTCACGCATGGCCTGGTCAATGGCGTCAACGGTCGCTTCTTCGGAGCGCGTGCTGTCGGAACAAAACTCAGGCTGCCAATAGCGCTCCATTTCCAGGGAGCCATTGGCGTGAACCGTCAGGCAATGAGCAGGCGGAAGCTTGAACACGCCCTTGAAAAACGTTTCAGGCAGCGCCGAGAATTGGAAGCACAAGTACTGTTCAAGTGCTTTTCTATTGAGCTTGCGATGATAGGCAGGGTGCTCCAAAATGCTTTTAATCTCGCTTGCAAAGATGAATTGCCCCTGCTGCTGCGTGTAATAAAACGGCTTGATGCCGAAGAAGTCGCGTGCGCAGAAAAGCTCTTTGTTGCGTGCATCCCAAAGGGCGAAGGCGAACATGCCGCGCAAGCGCTGCAGCATGGTTTTGCCCCATTGCAGGTAGCTTACCAGCAAAACCTCGGTGTCGGAATGCGTTGCAAATTCCCAGCCCATCTGGGCAAGCTCCGTGCGTAAGTCCTGGTAATTGTAGATTTCTCCGTTGAAGACAATAACGTAATCGCCGCGCTGCATGCATGTTTCAGGGTTGCAAGGCTCGCCCGTGGGCGTGCGAGCAGGGGAAGTGACTGCCGATGCATGCGCGCCGGTCGCGCGCACCATGGGCTGGTTGCCGTTTTCGAGGTCAACCAGCGAAAGACGCCGATGTCCCAGCGCTATGCCGTCAGCCAGGTATTGTCCCTCGCCATCGGGGCCGCGATGTGCCATGATGTCGCACATCGTTTTAAGGATGCCCTGGTCGGCATCCTGCGCATTTGTGAAACCGCATATCCCACACATACTATTGCTCCTTTTCGGTTCGCCACTTGTTTTGCGACGATCGTTTTTATTCGTGTCAACTTTTTTGCTGCTCATTTGCGCATGCTTGCGGAAAACGGCTGCCACTCCGTCTATGCGCAGTGTCTATCGCGCCGTGGTATCACAGCAGACGCGCCGCCATGAATGCGTTCGCTTGCAGCTCAGCGGTGTCATCAAGCGGTTCAAGTTGCGGTGCCGGCTTATTCCAACGCGCGGCCCAATGGTCAAGCGCGCGCTGCAGCAACGTGTCAGCCAGCTCCGGGTTTTTCGCCAACAGCGGACCGTGCAGGTACGTGCCTATCAGATTTCCGCTCTGGTAACCGTCGGTTTTCTTCGTGTCGTTGTTTCCGCATCCTGTTTTCGATATGACCTGGCCAAACGCTTGGGTATCGGAACTAAGGTACGTGCGTCCTGCATGGTTTTCGTACCCGATGACTGGCTGCGCAATGTCGGTGACTTGCAGCGCAATGTTTCCCACCAAGCGATCATGCGCATCTCCCGCGCGTCGCGTTTCAAACGCGCCAAGTCCCAGACCGGGCACGGTTTTTCCGTTGAGCAGCCAGCTGCGCCCCAGCATTTGATATCCGCCGCAGATGGCAAGGCACACGCCGCCGGCATTGATAAACGCGGCAAGTTTCTTGGCGTGTTCCCCAATATGCTGCGCCGCAATTTCCTCTTCGCGGTCGGGCGCGCCCCCTAAGAACACCAGGTCAACATCAGTTAAATCGAACGGAGTCGTTTCGTCTATAACGCGCACCTGGACAGGGATTCCGCGCCAAGCAAGACGTTTTCTTAGAATGGTCACGTTGCCGCTATCGCCGTAGAGGTTCAAAAGCTTGGGGAAGAGGTGGGCGATGACCAAGGGTTTGTCGTCTGCTGCGGTGTTGCAGGAGGGGATGGGCGTTGCGGGACCGGTGCCGGCTGCAACGTTTGCGGCCGCAGACGTGGGCGTGCCTGCAAAGACGTGCGCGCTGGTGCAGGGGATTGCGGTCGCGACCGTGCCAGGGGCGCCTGTCGCGGGAGTCGCAGGATTCGCGGACGAATCTGCGGACGAAGCGGGTGCATCGTCCTTGGATGCAGACTCGCAAACAGGCTGCTCGACGCCCTGAGCAAGCGTTTCCAAGGCGCCTTTCGCCGATGGCAGTGCAGTGTAGTTCGCAATGGCGTACATGGGGCATTCGCTGCCCAAAGCGTCTTCGGATACCGAGATTAAATCGCGCGCGGATTCGAGCAGCTGTGCGTTTACGCCCGCGTATTTCAAACGAACCTGTAAGTCGTTTCTGCGGATTCCACCTGCAAAAACGCAAATGTCAGATCGCGTTGCAAGCTCCTCGAAATCAACGTCCCACAACCACGAAACATCGTGTCCATCGGCTTCTTTATCGTTGATGAAAACAACCAGCGCAAAAGGCCGCTTATCATTCAGGGCAATGCGAAGATTCTGATTCATTCCCGTAGGGTTTTTCGCCAGGTTCAGCAGTACGTCGTGGCGCCCAATGCGCAAGCGTTCCAGACGACCGTTTTGCGGCATGAACGATCCTATTGCCTGTTGAATCGCGCTGGGCGGACAGCCCAGAAGCGTTGCTGCCACGGCGGCTGCAGTCAAGTTGTAAACCATATAAGAACCAGGAAGATTTGCCGACACGCGCAGGGATTGCGTGCTTTTGCCGGTTTGCCCGGCTGCGCAACGTATGGACAGTGTGAAATCTACGCCCAGGGCGCTCAAAGCAACTTGCTCGGCAGCGAAATCAAGCTTGGGGCGCGTAAATCCGCACGTTGGGCAGTAATAGCTTCCCAACTGGCCATATTGATGGTATTCGTAGGCAAGCGTGCTTGAGCAGCGCTGGCAAATCTGAGCATCGGCTACAGAATTCTGCGCGAGCCCCATGCTTTCCTGCACGCCGAAAGCAATGCTTTTGTTGGGAGCCGTTTGGGCAACAGCGGTGCACAGCGGATCGTCGGCGTTGTAGATAAGTGTAGTTCGCGGTGACAACTCAAGCGCCGAAACAATGCTTTTCTGAACAAGTTCAATTTCTCCGGCACGGTCCAGCTGATCGCGAAAAAGGTCAAGGAGCAACACGTATTTACTTTGCAGCTGGGGAAGCACATGGACAAGCCATAGCTCATCGCATTCCAGAACAGCCCATTGAGCCTGCCCTTGCTCAAGCAGGGCAGATGCCACGCCGGAATCAAGGTTTGCTCCCGTTCGGTTGCAGCATACGGAAAGCCCCGCTGCTTCAAGCGCGTTCGCGATAAGGTTTGTGGTGGTTGTTTTGCCGTTTGTGCCCACAACGCAAATCGATCCGTATTCCAGATTGCGCGCGGCATGAGAAATAAGCGATGAGTCCAGGTAGAGGCCTATTTTGCCCGGAAAATTGGCGGCATCGCGATGAAAAACGTCACGCAGAATCCGCCGCGACGCATCCGCTGCGCATCGTGCGATTTTCTCTGAGAAACTCACGCTGTATGCCTTCCTTTTTCGCTTTTCGTACAAGTTCATACCTAAACACTTGCCGATTTTACGCGCGCACTATTGCGAGTCTGTTTCATTTGGACGGAGCAGGAAAACAAACACAGAGCATGCTGTTGGGGTTTCAGGGCAAAGAAAAGCCCTGCCAGGAGGGAGGGGGAAGGCAGGGCTACTTTTGGAAAGGCTGGGGAAGCAGTAACGCTACATATCTATGATCCAGACAGGAAGGGGGGTATTTCTGAATCAAATGTGCGCGAGCTTTAAAATTGATTGCCTCTCGTACGTTGCAAACTATAACCTATAGGAGGTTTTTTGCGGCTCAGATGATTTAGATGGTGACTTTGGGTGCTAAAGAGTTTTTTAACGTTCCATTTGGTGGTCGATGGTAAAGAAAGCGTCCGAATTTGTTGCGGAGCGGTTTCGAAGTGGTGGTGATAATGTGAAGGCAGACGGTATATACCAAGGTCGTTGCCTTGTATTTGTTCCGTATGCTTCAAGGCGTGCTCTCATGCGTGCCCTGTCGCGCACAGAAGCCGTGCGTGCGCAGGAAACGAAAACCCAGCAAGAAAAACCTCACGCAGCTGGTATATTATGCAGAAGAGCGGCGCTAACGTCAACGCAAATGGCGCAAACGCATCGCCTTCGAAATATAAAGTAAAACATTTTATGTTATATTCAGAGAAACTATGATTCTATGATTTATGAAACGGTAATAGCGCATTACGGTGACGATTCCGAAGTAACCGACCGCATGCAAGGCGTGGTGTATCAAGACGGCTTTACCATCAGCGACAATGTGCTGGTAAAGTACAAAGGCAAGGAGCGCGATATTGCGATTCCCGCGAGCGTGCGCATGATTGGACCGAGTGCGTTTGCAGGCAATCCGTTTGTGAAAACGGTCATAATTCCCGATGGCGTGACAACAATTTCGCGGTGGGCGTTTTATTACTGCACGTCACTGCAGAAAGTGGTTATTCCGCAGAGCGTGACGTTCATTGGCGAAGAAGCATTTCGCATTTGTCGCATGTTGGAAGAAATTGAGCTTCCTTCACATCTTGAAACTATTGAACAGCTCACGTTTTCAGGTTGTGCCTTCCTGCGTAGAGTGAATATGCCTGCAAGCGTTACCACGTTGGGCGAGCGCGCGTTCTGGGGTTGCAAGCGCTTGGAATCCGTCACGTTGGGTGGTCGAGTGATTCCGCCCGCGCTTCTGAACAATGAGTTTCGCCCGCCGCTTCGAAAAGATGAGCCGTTTCCCGCGCCGGTCCCGCGTGCTATTCCGCCCGAGATTCACGTGGCATGGCGCGCGTGGCTTGCTGCGGCGGGGGGTGCAGCGGGTGACGCGCCGCTTGCAGCGGGACCCAACGCGCTTGATACCGATTGCCGCCGCTTCTTGCGCGAGCAGGGCGATAAGGTGTGCGCGGCGCTTGGCTATGATGCCGAAACGCTCAAATTTATTGCGAAGAACCAGCTCATAACGAAGGATGCGGCATTGCGCGCGGCGGCGGAGTGCTCGGCGCGCGGTTCTGTGGAGGCAACGGCGCTTCTCATGGAGTTGGCGCAGGGGCTTGCCGTTGATGACGGGCTGGATTTGTAGGCGGCTCGAAAGAGGGCAGGCTCCAACGCGCGCTTGCATTCATCTGTTGCCCCTTCGCTTCGCAAACCTCTTGCAAATCATTCGTCAGGACTTGGTAACCTTTGCGCATTGCGGCATTGCAGGGCGCCGTTCAGGCATATAATGCGCTTATGATTACTATTTACCGCACAGATGAAACAACGAACGCGCTTACGCAGCTTGAAGAAATTCAGCCGGGTTGCTGGGTGAGCGTTGTTGCGCCCACCGCCGAAGATCGCGGCTGGCTTGAGGGCGCGCTGAACATTGAGCCGGAATTCATTACCGCCATGTTCGACGATGAGGAACGCTCCCACGTTGACTACGACGAAGATTCGCGCCATACGCTGGTTATTTTGGACTGCCCTTGCGTAGAGGACAAAGACGACAAGGTTGCCGCCGATACAACGCAGTATGACACGCATCCGCTCTCGGCGCTTTTTTTACCGGAACACCAGGTCATCGTGACGGTGGCACTTCAGGAAAACGCGACGGTGACCTACTTTCAGGCGGGTCGCTCGCGTGAGCTTAAAACGCAGCAGCGCACGCAAATGCTGCTTCTTATGATGCTTCACGTTTCTCAAAGTTACCAGACAAACTTGCGCATTATCGACCGCCAATTCAAGAAAAACGAGCAGAAATTGCGCGCGAGCATGCGCAATCTTGAGATGATCCGCATGCTGGGTTTGGAGAAGTCGTTGATCTACTTCTCCATTTCTCTGCGTGCCATGGAAGCCACGCTGGCGAAGATCGGCGCGGGAAAATACATCAAGATGTTCGAAGAGGATAAAGACCTGCTTGATGACGTGCGCATTGAATTTCGCCAAGCTTCCGAGATGTGCGAAATTAGCTCGAAACTGCTCAACGAAACTATGGATACGTTCAGCAACATCATCAACAACAGCATGAACGACGCCATGAAGCGCTTGACCATTATCACGCTCGTACTGGCTGTTCCAACAATCGTGTTTAGTTTTTACGGCATGAACGTGGACAACCTGCCGTTTATTGATTCGTGGGTGTGGGCTATGCTCATATCGTTGGTGCTCTGCGTTTCTGCAGGGATTATCTTTGTCAAGTGCCGGTTCTTCCGGTAGCTCGTGCGCTACAGCGATTGTGCGACGAGTTCTGATTTTCACGCGCTTCCTGGGGTACGCGGTTGCAGCTGGCATTGCGAGTGCGACAGATGCTGTGTTGTCCTGCGCTTTCCCTTGAGACAAATGGGCTTTTGGTAGTAACGTTATCCTACTGCGTTGCTGTATTTTTGCCTGGTGAGGTATACTGAACGGTTAGGTAAAGGACAATTCTCTGCGGCTTTTGGGATTTTTAAAGGTGCGGATGTTTGGGCGTTCGGGACGCTTGGACAGGCATGGAACATGTAGTTGGTCAAAGCATCCGGGTTTCGTAAGGCGCTCAGGTATGGTACAGGAATAGGAAACGGTTCTCTCTTATGGGTTCAATACCGCAAGGGTTTTCTTCGCAACAGGGAATAGACGGCTTGAATGCGTGTGCGCAAGGCGCGGACGTTCTTATCGTTGTCCCTGCTTACAACGAGGAAGCGAACATCGAAAAAGTCGTTCGCAAGCTGGAGAGGCTGCCGTATGACTATGTTGTTATCAACGATGGATCGCGTGATGCTACGCCGCGCATTCTTGATGAAATCTACGCGAACCACATCGATTTATGTCAAAACCTGGGCATTGGTGGCGCAGTTCAAACGGGATACAAGTATGCTCTGAGTAACGGATATCAGATTGCGGTCCAGTTCGATGGCGATGGTCAGCACGACGAGTCATGCATCGATCGCTTGATTCAGCCCATCCTTGACGGTAAAGCGGATATGACGGTTGGTTCGCGTTTTGTGGGTGAAGGCAACACATTCAAAAGCACCGTGGCACGCCGCGCGGGCATCACCATTCTCTCTGCGCTTATCAAGCTAATCACGGGGCAACGTATCTATGATGTGACCTCGGGTTTTCGCGCGGTGAACCAGGATGTGCTGCGCGAGTTCGTCCAGTATTATCCGCATGATTATCCAGAGCCGGAGTCGCTTTCTTGTATGATTTCTTTGGGCAAGCGCGTGCAGGAAGTCGGCGTGGTCATGCACGAGCGCCAGGGCGGAACCTCTTCCATTGGCGCCAAGTCCGCTCTGTATTATATGCTTAAAGTCGGCCTGGCCATCATCGTTCGCCCTTACGGAAGCAAGGAGCGCTAACATGCCTTCGACTCAAAGAATCATCCTGTTCATTGCAAGCGTTTGCTTCCTTATTATTGTTCTGCGCTTTATTCGTCGCCAGCACTTGTCGGTGAGCCATTCGCTGTTGTGGCTTGTTTTAGGCATCGCGGGTATTGCCGCGGCGCTTATCCCATCGTGGGTGTTCGCGCTTTCAGGCCTGTTGGGGTTCGAGTTGCCGGTGAACCTCATCTTTTTCGTGTGCATTTTCTTCCTGATTGTGGCGGTGCTTTCCATCTCAATGGTTGCGTCTTCTCAGGCCGACATGATTCGCGGTCTTGTTCAGGACGTGTCCTTGCTTACGCAGCGCGTTGAAATGCTGGAGAGGAAGCAGCGGCTCCAGGGCGTTACGCCGGAAGATGCGGAAGCGGTTGGAGAAGCAGTTGACGAAGAGACCGAAGAAGCAACCGAAGAAGTGACCGGGGAAGCGGTCGAGGGATCATCGACCGGCGAAGACACCGCCGAATTGCCCCGCTAACGGCTCTGCGGTGTGTCGCCTTTGCCTGCGTCTGCGGCATCTGCCCTGCTGAGCGCATAGAGTTGCGGCAAGAACGGTATGACCAGGTATAACGCGAATATGTAGCGATAATCGCTTACGATGGGCGCGGCAATAAGCATGGTCCCGAACAGACCAATAAGCGGCATATAAGGCGTGATAATTGCTGCCACCGAACGCTTCTCCGCCCGATTTCCGCCTTTCCGACCGGCAATAACACTGAAAACCATGGTTGTAATCGAAAACCAAATAAGTGATCCCATGCCCAAAAGCGCGGGGAACTGCTCGCGCAGTGCGTTTGCGATGAACTGCGGTTTGTATCCCATGCCGAAAAAGTCGGTCGCGGGCACGTCGTTTGCCGTGCATGTCAAGCTGCCGATAAGCGTGTTGTACCCTGGCTGCCAATAGCCGTTCGTTTCCATGACCCACGCGCGAATATACGTTGTCAGATTGTGCGGTAACACGTGCGCCCACACGGCAAGAAATTCCCCTTTATGGGTGTCCAGGTAGTCATCGTTGAACAGCTCGTTTTGCTTGATGGGGTTTGATGTGGAGGGGTCGTAGCTTTCCGACCATTCCTTCAGGGGAAGGATGCGCTCCAAAACCTCCTGGTCAGATGCGCTTATGGCGCCATTGACGCTTACGGTAGCGGCAAGCTGCTGCAGGGGGATGCCCACGGATTCCGCAAAATGGCCCTTACTAATGGAAAACGCACCGAAAATGGGTCCTTGCAGCACGGTCATGAACACCACAAGCGCTATGGCAACAAGGACTGCCGGCTTGCGGAAAAGGGGGCGAAATATCATAAGGAACACAAGCGTGAACAGCGCTAAATAATAGCCGTTATTGCGGAACAGGCTTATCAGCAAAAGTAAAACGCCCAGTTCAATCACTTGTTTTCTAGTAGGCTTCTCATCTTTGAGATATTCGCCCAAGTGGATGACAAGCAGCAGCAACGTTGCCGCAAAAGGAATGTCTTTCCAAAGGATGATCACGTGGCTTGCGATAACCGGGCTTAAAACAATGAACGCGGTTGCGCCGATTAGATACGCTTTGCGCGCTCCCGTTTTTGCAAGCCAGGCAAGGCACCATGCCAGCGCGGCCGCCACATAGGTCACCTGCAGGAACATGAACACGAACAGAGAGATGCTTTGGCTTCCAATGAATGCCGTTGCCTTGAAAAACAACCAAATAAGAAACGTATAGAAAATGGGATGCGCGTTTGTCAGACCCTCGTAGCGGTTCGTGTCGCTGTAATACTCCTGGCCGTTGACCTGGGAAAGTATTGCGTTTGAGTCGGGGGAGCACAAGCCTGGATAATTCGAGAGCAAAGCGAACAGAAACGCTACTTCAATAAATGCGAAGCAGATCAGGAACACGTTGCGTACGGAAAGCGCGCGAACGCACTCCGGCGTGCCTTCATCATGCCGTTCATCGCGGATTGAGCCCGCAAGCTTGTCCAGCGCGGCATTCGCAAGGGCAAATCCCGCAAAGGCGATGCCCGATGTGCCAACGAACGCAAGGAACCAAACGGGAAACGTCAGTTGATACTGTGTGTAGGCAGGCAGCGTTGCGGCAATCCCGTATAAAACAGCAAGCACGACAAGCAGAACAGCACCCTGTGAGCTGGGGTTATCTTTGCGATGCGCAGGACGGTGCTGCTCTGTTTGTTTGTGGAAAATGTTCAAAGCCGTTCCTTTTACTGGCAGGGTGCAATTATGTGCTAACATGAATACGTATGTTCTTCGTATGATAATAGTTGATACGCATTCCGTGAAGAGGAGCTGTCGCCTGGCATGTGGCTTCAATTTGTGATTTCGCTCGGGCTGTTCCTGCTCATCCTAGTAATTCCGGGATTTTGTTTTTTTCGTCTGCTGAAGGCGTCCCTCCTGGAGGCGCTGCTTCTTTCCCCTGTTTTCTCGGTGTCGCTCTACAGCGTGCTTGGCATTTTGTATGGCTTGCTGGGGGTTCCAAGCTCGGTCGTTTCGGTGTTCGCGATTCCCTTGGCGTTGCTCCTTGCTGGTTCGGCCGTTAAGCTGGCGAAGGAGAAAGACCGTTTGGAGGCGTCTGGAAAGCCGCGTGAATCTGTGATTCCTGGCTGCAGCTGCGCCGACGCACGCATGGCGGCATTTTACCTTGCGTGTGGCATTATCGCTGGTACGATGCTCTTTTTGAAACCGCTCGACGGCGCCGATTCCTTCATTTCAACGTATGATAACTTGTACCACTACAACGCAATCCGTGCCTTGGCGGAAAGCGGCTACTGGTCGCCGCTGGACACATCGTGTTATCTGGCGCTTCCTGGTGCTTTGAACCCTATGCCGGGGGGCACATATCCTCTGGATGGGTATTATCCTTTAGGCTGGCACATTTTGCTGGCACTGCTCATGGAGCTTTCTGGCTGCGCGTTGCCCGTGGCGGTCAATGTGGCAAATTTCGCGTTTACCAGCGTTGTTTTCCCGCTGGGTATGTATTTGCTGATGACCGCGCTGTTTAGGAAGAAAAGCACGCTGGTTGCCGGCGCGCTGTGCTCATGCGTTTGCGCGGCATTTCCCTGGTATATGTTGCTGGAATGGCCGCTTTTTCCGAATCTTGCTGCGTTTTGCTTGACTCCGGTTCTGGCGGCGTGTTTTATTCGCTTGGCGAAGGGGCTTGCAGCGCGCATGGTGTCTGGAGAAGTCCCTGGTGAAGGATTTGGAGCATCCATTTTGCTTGCGGGATTCCTTTTCGCTTGCGTTGCGTGCGCGGCAATTCACCCCAACAGCATCTTTACGGCGGCGTTGCTGCTGGCCCCGTTCGTGATATGGATGGTTGCGTGGGCAATAGGCAGGAAGTACGGTGTGGTTGCGGGCGTTATGGGCGGCATTGTGGTGGGTGCAATCATCGTGGTTGCCTGGGTGCTGCTTGCCAATGCCGATTCGTTCAAGTACGTGATGGATGAGGCCACCAAGGCGCGTCAGCTGCCCGAAGAAGCGTGGACGGCTGTCGCCGAGTTCTCATTCATGAATAAAGCAGGTCAGCCGATTCTTTTCGTGTTTGCCCTGGTGGGCGTGGTAGCGGTTTTGGCATCGCGCCGCAATTGCTGGATTATTGTTTCGTTTGCGCTTGCCGTGCTTGTCTACGTTGCTTCCGCATCTTTCGAGGAAGGCCCCTTGAGGCAGATTCTTACCGGCTTTTGGTACTCCGAGCCCAAGCGCATTGGCTCTATTGTGGGATTGGCGTCAATGCCGCTGGTGGCGTGTGGGTTGTCGGCGCTCTACGAGCTGGTGGCAGCACTGGTGGCGCGCATTTGGGGAGCGCGTGCAGATGCGCGCCGCGCCGCCGCACGACGCGAAAGTGCTGGTCAAGTTGCTCGTGTCGGCCAAGTGGGCGATTGCGTGGATGGCCGCGATCGATGCCGCGAACGGGATTGTCTACCTGCAAACGGAGAAGTTGTTCGCCGGATGCGTGCTGTCTTTGCGGTTGTCTTCGCGTTGGCGTTTGTGGGTATGGTCTTCTTCGCGCCGTACGTTCCCCCTGTAAACCAGGAGCACCTTGAACAAAGCGAGGACGTGCAGGAACCAGATGAAACTTTGGCTCACGCTTCGTCGCTGCAGGGTATGGCGCGTTATGCCAAGATGAATTACGAAACCCCCATTCTTGATCGCGAAGAAGTTGCTTTTATCCAAAAAGCGGCAGCAACGATTGGCCCCGACCAGGCCGTTATCAATCTTCCGTACGATGGGTCGCTTATCGCGTACGGCCTGACCGGGCTTAAGGCGTACTATTTGGAGCGCTATGGCTACGAAGGTGCGCACGAAACGCTTGAAAGCTCACTGATTCGCACGGATTTGAACGAAATAAGCACCCGCGGCGATGTGTTGGAAGCCGTTCAAAGCACGGGATGTCGCTATGTCTTGCTTTTGAAGCGGGATAAAGACATCGTTTACAATTTCGATCCGTTGCTGTGGCAGGGTATTAGCGATATCGATGACGCAACACCCGGATTTACGCCTGTTCTTTCCGAAGGGGACATGAGGTTGTATCGAATCGATGCCGCCTGATACCCCCCGAGATGCTCGCATCAGTCTGTTGTGAAGCGTGCTCTATCGCAGGAACATCTTGAGCGTTTTTTCGTACAGCTTGCTGGTATACGGCTGGTAGCGCATGGGCAAATCAAGCCATGTCTTCTTATCGACTATCGACTTGACGTGGGAAAACGCTTCAAATCCGCGTTTGCCGTGATACGCCCCCATGCCGGATTCTCCCACACCGCCAAAGCCCATCTCGCTGGTTGCCAGGTGGATGACTACGTCGTTGATGCATCCGCCGCCGTATTGCAGCTCGCGCGTAACGCGGTCCTTGTGCGTTGCATCGCTTGAGAACAGGTAGAGCGCTAGCGGCTTTTCCTTACCTTTGAGATTGGCCACCACCTGGTCAAACGAGTCGAACGTAAGGATGGGCAGAATGGGTCCGAAGATTTCCTCGCCCATAATGGCGTCGCTTTCGGCAACGGCATCCATCAAGGTAGGCTCTATCTGGCACGTTTCGGCATTAGTGCGCCCGCCAAAGATCACTTTGTGCGGGTCCATAAGGCCGCACAAGCGCGCGAAATGCTTCTGGTTGATAATCTTGCCGTAATTGGCGTTGGTCAGCGGCTTTTCGCCGAACTGGCGCTTTATCTGGGTGGACAGCTCCGCGATCAGCTGGTCGTGTACTGAGTGTTCGACCAGAATGTAGTCGGGCGCCACGCACGTCTGGCCGCAGTTGAGGAACTTTCCGAACACGATGCGCTTCGCTGCCAGTTTGATGTTGGCGCTGGCATCCACAATGCAGGGGCTTTTTCCGCCCAGCTCAAGTACGGCGGGCGTCAGGTGCTCTGCCGCGTGGCGCAGCACTTCTTTTCCAACGGCTTGGCTGCCCGTGAAGAAGATAAAATCGAACTTCTGGTCAAGCAGCGCCGTGTTTTCTGCGCGCCCGCCCGTGACAACGGTCACGTATTCGGGCAGGAAGCATTCCTTTACAATGGTTTCAATAACCTTGCTTGTTGCCGGTGAATAAGCACTCGGTTTCAAAATAGCGGTGTTACCTGCGGCAATGGCATCGACTAAGGGATCGATCGTCAAAAGGAACGGGTAGTTCCAAGGACTCATGATAAGCGTGTTGCCATAAGGAACCGCCTGCGTGAAGCTATGGGACGCGAACTGCGCGAGCGGTGTGTAAACCGTTTTGCAGCGTGCCAGCTTGCGCGCGTGCTTGATCATATAAGAGATTTCCGTGAGCGCCAGTCCGCTTTCGCACATGAAGCCTTCGTAAGCGCTTTTTCCCAGGTCAGCGGTGAGCGCCGCATGGATGTCGTCTTCATACGCCTTTACGGCGGCGTAGAGTTTGCGCAGTTGCTCCAAGCGAAATTCTACGGGAATCGTTGCGCCGCTGTTGAAGAACGCGCGCTGCTGCGCCACCAGGGCTTGGATTTCTTCGCTGGTCACTTTTAGCTCCAATCGGATTGGTCGGCAACTTGCTCGTAAAGGCCGGCAAGTTCTTGCGCAGTCATCAGGCGGGGAACAGGATAGAGCGGATTCGCTTCTTTTTCCGCCGTACGCGCCAGATGTGCGATATCTTCGCGTTTGATGCCGCGAATCTTGTTGGGAATGTTCATGTTTTCATTAAGTTCCCTGATGGCAGCAATGAATTGTGCGGCACCTTCCGCTGGCGAATCAAGCTCGGAACACACCCCTGCTGCGCAGCCCAGCTCGTGGAGCTTTTTGTGCGCAGCTTCTCCATAGGCGTTCAGAACATAGGGCATGATAACGGCATTCGCCAGGCCGTGCGGAACGCCGTATTGACCGCCCAGGGAATGCGCAATGGCGTGAATGTAACCCACGTACGACATGGAAAACGCAATACCCGCTTTATATGCGGCATGCAGCATGTTTTCACGCGCTTCGTGGTTGTTGCCGTCTTCATACGCGAGCTCAATGTTGTCGAAAATCAATCGCGTTGCCGTGAGCGCCAGATCACGCGTTTGTTTCGTGGTCGAGCGGCCAATATATGCCTCCACGGCGTGAGTCAAGGCGTCCATGCCCGTGGTAGAGGTAAGGTGCGGCGGCAGCGAATACGTGAGCTGCGCATCCAGTACGGCATAGCGGGGAATCAGCGGAAAGCTCATAACGGCGTATTTGTGGTGCGTCTCGCTATCGGTGATAACGGCCGCCAGTGTGACTTCGCTGCCGGTGCCTGCAGTGGTGGGGATGGCAATAAGCACAGGAATGCGACGCAGCACGCGCAACACGCCCTTCATCTGGCCCACAGCTTTGTTGGGGTACGCTACGCGCGCGCCGACCGCCTTTGCGCAGTCCATGGACGAGCCGCCGCCAATGGCGATAATGCCGTTGCAGTTGTTCTGGCGGTAGAGCGCCAGCGCTTCCTCCACGTGATTGACGGTGGGGTTGGGAAGCGTTTTGTCGTACACGGTGAAGGAAACGCCCGCTTCGCGCAATGCTTCTTCAAGCGGCGCGGTTAAGCCGTTTTCCACAATGCCGCGGTCGGTAACAACAAGAATGCTGGTCAAGCCCTCTTTTTCAAGGACGGGGCCCAGGTGCGCACAAGAGTCGATGATTTCAGGTTCGCGATAGGGAAGTACGGGCAAAACAGCGCGAAAGCATAGTTGGAAGGCGCGGCAGAATGCCGCTTTCAGGAAAAACATAAGGGATTTGCTCTTTCTAGTGGTTGTTCTTTTCGTTGCGAAGGGGCTTGCTCGCGGACGTGCTTGTGTCGGCGTCTTTTGCGCTGCCGGAATTTGTGGCCGCGCATACGCCAGCGCCCTTTGAGTCGCTGGACTCTGCGGCGGTGGGAAGGCCGGCAGATGCGGCAGCGGCTGCCGAGCCTGCGTTGCAGCTGCGGTTTGCGGAAGTGTTTGCGGCAGTAATGCCTTTGGGCTCGTGGATGGGCATATTGGCAATGGCATCAAGCCGGTTGCTGATGGCGGTCAGGCTGCGGTAAAACGCCAGACGCTCTTGTTCGGTTAAGCTGCTGTTGATCTCCTCAAGCACGGCATTGATCTTGGCGGCGATAATACTGCCGGCTTGCATTCCCTTTTCTGTAAGGTGGAGCGGATGGCGGTAGCGTTTCGCATTTTTATCGGAAGCTTCCAGATAGCCTTCTTTTTCCAGGTAATCCAGCGCGCGCGATACGGCGGCCTTGTCTTCTTCGCAGCGTTCGCACAGCTCGGCCGCAGTCAAGCTACCCGCGGAGTACAGATAGTACAGGCACGAGATATGAATGCTTTTCAGCTGGTAGGAAGCCATTTCCTGGTTTTTAATCTTACGAATGTTGCGATTGATCCTGCCAATAAGCACGGTGAATGTCTCAAAGCGCTCTTCCACAAACAGTCCTTTCGATGTTGATAAGTCAACAAATTCTAAGTACACCATATGCTCGTTGACTTGTCAACAAGCAAGTAGTTTATCGCATAAAGGTTTCGCGCGTAATTCGTTCGGATGCGCCTGTGATGAATGCGCTCTGCAAACGAAAGTTCGAATCGCCCAGATGTGTATTTTTTCGTTACTGCACCTTCGCTTGGGTAACGTTCGTCGATCGATTGCGAAAAAAATAACATTTTTTCTTTACACGTGTTACGGATAAAAATATGATGTTACCGTTTTGGTAACACTAATATAACTTACGTAACATATGAGAGGCATGCCATGGACGTACAATCTGTTGCACAAAAGATCGAGGAGTACTGGGATGACCGCGCATCTTCCTTCGATAAAGAGCACGATACCGAGGACTTGGACGCTTGGAAAACTGAGCTTTCCTACTTGTTAGGCTACGATCGCACTAAAAACGTGTTGGATATTGGTACGGGTTCGGGCTTTATCGCAAACATGACCTCGTCGCTGGGATTCCCTACAGTGGGTGTAGATATTTCTGCGGGTATGATGAAAAACGGCGTGCGTCATGCGGAAACTCAGGGAGTGGGCACATTCTTTTTCAAGGTTCCCGCAGTTGAGCTGCCGTTTATGGATGCTTCGGTTGACAACATCACAAACTGTCGCCTTATCTGGACCATGGTTGCCTCCGACGAGATGGTAAACGAATGGAAGCGCATTTTGCGTCCAGGTGGTCGTGTGTTTAACTTCAACCGCCTTGATCCGGTGGATGGCTTGAAGCGCAAAGACGGTGATGTGTTCGATTACGGCGATAAAGCGGTGGGAACTGCGTTGGATAACGTGTGTGCCTCCACGGCCGAACTCATTGATCTGTTCGAGCGCAATGGCTTCGAAGACGTTCATGTAGAGATGTTGTCTGGTCTGACGCGACCCGAATTTGCCGTTCAAGAGTGGTTCCAGGACTGGTATGTGCTGTGCGCCACTAAGCCCATGACGGCGCGTCATCGCGGAGAAGTGGGCATGGCTGCTTATTGGGACGATGCTGCTCATCGCTACGATGCCGGCCACATGATTGGGAATATTCCTGCCTGGCAAAACGTGCTGCGCGGCTTCGTGGGGCCCAACGCAAAGGCGAAGATCATCGATGTTGCCACAGGTACCGGCATGATTGCGTGCACGTTGGGCGAGTGCGGCTACCAAGATATCACAGGAATCGACCTGTCCGAGCAAATGATGCGCGTGGCAATGGATCGCGCGGCAGAGAAGAATCTTTCTATCCCCTTCATCTATGGCAACGCTATGGAACTTCCGTGTCCCGATTGCGCAGTGGATGTTGTGGTGAGCTGCCGCTTGCTGTGGACGTTGAGCGAGCCGAAAGCAGCTCTTGCGGAATGGTTGCGCGTATTGAAACCCGGTGGACGCATTGTTGCCATCAACGAATTCGAGGGCGATTCCATCAACTGTACCAACATGGAAAACTACTGCGACAGCACTGCCAATGAACAGTTCCCTTGGGCATGTGCGAGCAAAGAGCAAATGATTCGCGAGGCGCAAGAAGTTGGCTTCAAAAACGCTCGCTTTGAGTCTATGCCAGGTTGTCGCTTGGAAAGCAGCGATCGCGAAAATTGGTGCGCGCTTATTGCGGAGAAGCCTGAAAAATAACGTTCATCAGGCATTTTAGTTGCATCAACGCTCCAAAGGGGAGCTTTGATAAAAGTTTAAGGAGAAAATTGTGAAAAAACAAACGGTAAAGAGGAAGTGGGCAAAGATCGCAGCAGTTGTTGCTTCTGCGGCTCTTGCTTGCTGCATGTTAGGCGCTTGCACCAGCAGCTCGGACTCGTCATCGGCCTCCGCCGGGTCTGCACAAGGCGAAAAGGTGCTGCGTATTGCCTTTCCGTCTACGCTAACCACGCTTGATGTAACCGATGGCGACGGTGCCACCATGCTGAAAGAAGTGGGCGGCGTTATCGAGACGCTAGTCAACGTGGACTCCGACTTCCAGCTGCAGCCCGCTTTGGCTACTTCGTGGCAGCGCGATGACGCTAACACCTGGACTATCCAACTGCGCCAGGGCGTTAAATTCCACGACGGCACTGATTTCAACGCCGATGCTGTGAAGTGGTGCTTCGATCGCTCTCTGGCAGAAAACCCCAGCTTTGCTTCGTACACCCATATTCAGTCAACCGAAGTGGTGGACGCCTATACGGTAAAGATTGTCACCTCGGTTGCTTCTGGCGAGCTTCCCGAGGCGCTGACCAATGTTTCCACTGCTGTTATCGCCCCTTCTTCGGTGGACTCTACTGGCAAGTTCGTGAAACCGGTGGGCACGGGCTACTTCCAGTTCGAGAGCTTCGATGCTGCAACGGGCACGTTTGACGGTGTTGTGTTCGATGGCTATTGGGGCGGCAAGCAGGACAGCTCCATTACTAAACGCCACGTTGTGTCCATGTCCGATGCGAATACGCGCTCCATGGCTGTGCTCAACAACGAGATTGACATTGCTACCGACATTCCGTTCTCTGACCTTAAGACCATGAAGGACAGCAAGGATGTTGAGGTCAAGCAGTTTGACACCGCTCGTACGTACTTCTACACGTTCAACACCAACAAGAGCTACTTGAGTGACGTTACTGTCCGCAAAGCCTTGCTGCAGTCTTTGAATCTGGATGAGATTGTCAACAATGGTCTGATGGGCGTTGGCTCGGTGCCCAACGGCGCATTCATGGACGATGTCCCTTGGAATAACCCCAACGTGACGAAGTATCCTTACGACGTTGAGGCTGCGAAAAAGGCTCTTGACGAGGCCGGTTTTGTTGACGCTGATGGAGATGGCTTCCGCGAGTACAACGGAGAAAAGGTCAAACTCATCATTACCACGGGTTCACGCCGTCCAGGCAACCCCATTATCGCTCAGGCCACAAACGGCTTCTTCACCCAGATTGGTGTTGACTCCGAAGTGCAGGTTCTGGCTGGCAGCGCTATGAACGAGGCGTTGACCAGCGGTGCGTGGGATTTGAATCTGTCCTCTGCTGCAACATGCTACATTCCTTCGGCTTCTTACTACTTGACCCAGTATTACGAAAGCGGCTCCACGAACATGCAGCGCGCGGGCTTTGTTGATTCCGCTTTGGATGCTGCGATTGCCGAATGCACCGACTTGACGGCTGGCGATGCGAAGAACGAAGCCAGCAAGAAGGCTCAGGTCTTGGCTGCCGACGATGCCGTTGTGTATACCGTGGCGAACTACGGCGCTGTTTTCGGTCTGAATCCCAAGATCACGGGCTTCAGCTATAGCGCGGCTGTTCATGACTTTATCGTGCCTTACACCACTGATATCGCCGACTAATCTATCTGTACGAAAACAAGCAGGCGAGGGGGCGGTATTGCGTCCCTTCCGCCTGCGCTTTATCTGAAAAGCAAGGACCGTAATGGGAAAATATCTTGTTCGAAGGGTTCTTACGATTATCATCGTGCTTTGGGCGGTGGCAACGCTCACCTTCCTACTGGTGCATGTTTCACCAGGCGATGCGGCAGAACTCATCATTATTCAAACATACGGCGAAGAAGCGGTTAGCCCGGAAAACCTTCAGGCAATGTCGCAAAAATTCGACTTGGATCGCCCCTTTATCGTGCAGTACGCCGATTGGCTGGGGGGCGTTTTCTCGGGAGACTTCGGCACTTCGTATAAGTACAACGCACCCGTTTCCGACATGTTGGCGGCGCGCCTTCCCAATACGGTGTACCTTGGTTCTATCGCGCTTCTTATCTCCATTGTGCTGGGCATTCCGTTCGGCATTATCAGTGCGATTCATCGTAACGGCATTATTGACCACATCACTCGTCTTATCACGTTGTTTCTGTCTTCATTCCCGGGTTTTTGGGTGGGCCTCATGCTGGTGGTTGTGTTCTCCATTCAGCTGAAAATGTTTCCCACCAGCGGAATGAACCAGATCAACAGCGTGGTGTTGCCCGCTGTCACGCTTTCCATTGGCACTACGGCGTCCATCACGCGCATGATGCGCACCAGCATGCTGGACGTCTTGGGACAGGAATACATCACGGTAGCGCGCGCGAAAGGTCTTACGCGTCACAAGGTTATTTTCACCCATGCGCTGCGCAATGCGTTGCCGCCTATTATTACCGTGATCGCGCTTTCTGTCGGTCATATTTTGGGCGGCTCCGTTGTTATCGAGACGATTTTCGCATGGCCCGGGGTGGGGGATTTGTTCAATAATGCCGTTCTTGCAAAAGACACGCCCATGATGGAAGGATGCGTTATTTTGATTGCGTTCGGCTATGCGTTCGCAAACCTGGTATCAGATATTATCTACGCTTGCATTGACCCTCGCGTTAAGAGCGGCTTGCAGTCTTCAGCATCGGTAGCGTGATTGTCATGCATTCCATTTTGAGATTTTTCACCGACCTGAACCGCAAGAACACCACGCTGATTGTGGGCGGTATTATGGTTGCCGTCCTTATTGTTGTTGCGGTGTTCGCTCCTTTGCTGGAAGGGCACGATCCTACGTATATGCAAACGGCGAATCAGTTCATAGCGCCTTGCGCTGAGTATCCTTTTGGCACCGATAACCTGGGACGTTGCATTTTGTGTCGCGTTATTGAAGGTGCGCGCATTTCCTTGGTAACGGCAACGCTCGTTGTTTTGTTCGGTGCGGTGCTGGGAAGCGCCATTGGCCTGATTGCAGGTTTTGCCGGCGGCAAGGTGGACGGTTTCCTTATGCGTGTGACCGATATCTTCCTGGCGTTTCCTACCATTGTTTTTGCGCTGGCGGTCTCTGCGGTTTTGGGAACGGGAACCATCAACCTTATTATTGCGCTGATGTGTATCCACTGGACGCGTTACGCGCGTTTAGTTCGTGGCGAGATTGTGCTGCTTCGCAACGAGGAATTCATTGAATCGGCACGCGCTATTGGCAACTCATCTTTCAAGATTGCCACGAAGTACCTGCTGCCCTCTGTTGCCTCTAAGATTATCGTCATGATGTCGCTGGAC
>CAKTYF010000021.1 GCA_934631995.1 uncultured Eggerthellaceae bacterium | reverse complement strand
AGGGCGGCCAGCTTACGAAGGCCGTGCGTCAGCGCCCGTACTCGGTGGTGCTGTTCGACGAGATCGAGAAGGCGCACCCCGATGTCTTCAACATTTTGCTGCAAATTCTGGAAGAAGGTCGCCTGACCGATAGCCAGGGTCGCTCGGTGGACTTCCGCAACACAGTCATCATTATGACTAGCAACGTGGGCGCGCACGAAATTGCGCAAACGCAAACGCTGGGCTTCTCGGGCAGCGAGAACGTGGGTCTTTCCGACAAGGAAATCAAGAACCGCGTAATGACCGAGCTCAAGCGCACATTCCGCCCGGAATTCTTGAACCGTTTGGACGAGATCATCGTGTTCAAGAGCTTGACGTCTGCCGAGATTTCCCAGATTGTGTCGCTGATGGTGGACGACCTGCGTCAGCGTCTGATTGCGCTGAACATGACCATCAACCTAAGCGACGAGGCATTGAAGTTCGTGGCGAAGGAAGGCACCGATGTGACGTTCGGTGCGCGTCCGCTGCGTCGCGCTATCCAGCGTTTGCTGGAAGATCCGCTGTCCGAGCAGATCCTGGAAGGGAAGTGGACCAGCGGCTCGGTTATCCAGGTGGACCTGGAGGGCGAGGAGCTCACGTTCAAGCAGGGTGAAGGGACCATCCCCGCGCCGCGCAAGCGCGACAACATTGCGCGCGAAACGGAGCTGCTGCTCACGCAATACAACTTGGGTGCGGCAGGTGCCGGCACTCCCGGTGGCGCCGCGGACGACGGTGCGGTAGACTAGCGGGACGCGGGCAGCGATGAAACGGCGCAAGCGGGGAAGAGATAGCGCGCGGGCAGGTAATCGGCGCGTGCCTTCCCCAATGGAATAGGGAACAGAAAAAGGAATGTCATGGGCCGAATGGCGTATAAAGATAACAATCGGATTTTCGATTTGATTACGCAGCTGGTGGGCGCGTCGTCTGACCAGGATAACGTTGAATACGCGGGGTGCGTGGCGAAAAATGCCAGCGCCGCGGCGGTGGTGCTGGCGGGTGGCTCGGGCGAGCGTTTTGGCGAATCGGGCGGCAAGCAGCTCATCGATATTGCGGGAAAACCGCTTCTCACCTGGTCGATCGAAACGCTTGATGCAGTGGCCGACATTGGACTTATTGTGGTGGTGTGCCCGAAGGCGCGTCGCGATGAGTATGCGCAGACTGCTATTGATCCGTTCGATTTCGTAACGCCCATTGTACTGGCGGACTCGGGCGACTCGCGCCAAGAGTCAGCGTTTTCGGGACTGGAATGTGTGCCGGACACGTATGAGTTCACCGTCATTCACGATGGCGCGCGTCCGCTGATTACGCCGCGGCTGGTCACACACGCGCTGAACACCATCAAGGGCAGTTTGGACGCGGATGGCGTGATTGTGGCCACGCCGGCCATCGACACGTTGAAGATGGTCGAAAACGGCGTGATTGTGGGCACGCCCGATCGTCGCGCGTTCTGGAATGCGCAAACGCCGCAGATTTTCCGCACGGGCATGTATCGTCGTGCGCACGCATCGGCCTTGTACGATGGCTTTTCTGGCACCGACGACTCATCGCTTATCGAGCGCTTGGGCGGTCGCGTGATGGTGGTCGAGGGCAAGCGCGACAACATCAAGCTTACGGTGCCTGAAGATTATCTGCTGCTGGCGGCGGCCATTGCCGCGCTTCGCAATGAAGACGGAAAAGAAGATTAGCGTCATGGATGAACTGCAACGACAAGAACGCTTGGGAGATTTCGCTCGACTGCACGTGGGGCAGGGTATGGACGTTCATGCTTTCGCGCCGGAGCGCAAGCTGATATTGGGTGGCGTTGATATCCCTCATGAACAGGGGCTTTTGGGTCACTCCGATGCCGATGTATTGGCACATGCCGTTGCCGATGCGCTTTTGGGCGCCATTCGCGGCGGTGACATTGGCAAGCTTTTTCCCGATACCGACCCCGCCTACGAAGGTGCCGATTCTTTGAAGCTTTTGGGCGCGGTGGCGCAGAAAGTGCGCGATGAAGGTTTCGAGATTATTGACGTTGACAGCGTTATTGCAGCTCAGAGGCCGAAACTTTCGCCGTATCGCGATCAGATGCGCGCGAATTTGGCGCAGGCAATGGGCATCCCTGCGGAAAACGTGGGCGTGAAAGCCACTACGACCGAGCATTTGGGGTTCGAGGGTCGCGAGGAAGGTATTTCTGCCACATGCAGCTGTTTGGTTTGTCGATGTATGCAGGCCTAAGCGACGTTCGCCGAGCAACCCTTGGCGAGTTTCGCAAACAGGGCCTGAACGACCGACCTCCGCTGCACTATTGCTTCCGAACCTTCTAACCGAAAGGCTACGATAATGAAAATCTATAACACGCAAACGCGTTCTAAAGTTGAACTGGAGCCTATTACCCCTGGTAAAATCGGCATGTACGTGTGCGGCCCCACGGTGTATAACCGCATTCACATTGGCAATGCGCGTACGTTCATCTCCTTCGACATCATTCGCCGTTACCTTATGTGGCGCGGCTACGACGTGACGTTCGTGCAGAACGTGACCGACGTTGATGACAAGATAATCAAGCGCGCGAACGAGGAAGGCCGCAGCGCGGCCGAAGTTGCCGCCGAATATACGCAGGCGTTCATCGATGACATGCATGCCGTGGGCGTTTTGGACCCCACGGTGCGCCCGAAGGCTACCGAGGAAATTGACGAGATGATTAAGCTGGTCAGCCTGCTTATCGAGAAGGGTCACGCCTACGAAGTGGAAGGCGACGTGTACTACGCGGTGCGCTCGTATCCTGCGTACGGGCAGCTTTCCGGTCGCAACATCGATGAGATGGAAGCGGGGCATCGCGAGCTGCGCGCCGATGGCCAGGGCTTGGAGGATCGCAAGCGCGACCCGCTGGATTTCGCATTGTGGAAGGCTGCAAAGCCGGGCGAGCCGTCGTGGGATTCGCCGTGGGGCAAGGGGCGTCCGGGCTGGCACATTGAATGCTCCGCCATGAGCCACAAGTATTTGGGTCTGCCGTTCGATATTCACGGTGGCGGCTCTGACCTGGTGTTCCCGCATCATGAAAACGAACGCGCGCAGTCCGAGGCTGCGTATGATTGCACGTTCAGCAACAACTGGATGCATTCGGGCATGCTGCAAATCGCCAACGCGGAAACCGGTGAAGCAGAGAAGATGAGCAAGTCGCTGAACAACTTCCTGATGCTGTACGAAGCGCTGGAAATTGTGCGTCCGGAGGCGCTGCGCATGCTCATGCTGCAAACGCATTACCGCAGCCCGCTGGTGTTTGGCGACCAGCGCTTGAGCGAGGCCGACGCCGCCTTGACGCGCATTCAGAACGCGGTGAAGAATCTGGATTGGCTGCTGGCAAACGCCGCCGAGGGCAAAGCTGCCGTTGATTCCGCTGCGCTTGAGGCCGCTGTTGCTACCGCGCGCGAGGATTTCGTTTCGTCCATGGATGACGACTTCAACGCTCCCGAGGCATTGGGTGCGGTGTTTAGCCTGGTTGCGGCGGTGAACGCTGCAACGGCTGCGGGTGCTATTTCCACTGCCGATGTTGCGGTTGTTTCCGCAGCTCGTCAGGCTATTGTGGAGCTTATGGGCGTCTTTGGCATTGATGTTGCCGCCGCGGATGCATCCGATGAAGGCGCTGCGTATCCCGAGGCTGTTCTGGCTTTGGCGGCAGAGCTTGCCGGTTACGATGGCGCCGATAAGGCCGCTGCGGCTCAGGCGCTGCTTGATGCGCGCGCTGCCGCCCGCAAGGAGAAGAACTGGGCGGTTGCCGATGCCGTGCGCAACGGTTTGAGCGAGTTGGGATTCGTTATTGAGGACACGGCTCAAGGGGCGCGCGTGACGTTTAACGGCTAATCGCTGCTTATCTTAGTGGGTATCTGGCGGCGAAGGGCATTCGGCGAACGTACTCTGCCTGGATAATGCTGCAGGGGGCTTGGGGCTCGCTCAACTTATCCAAGGCGTCGCACGTTCGTCTCAACCCTTCGCCGCCAGATTGTTCTTGTTGCTAAAAGGCAGGTTCCTGTCTTGAAATTTTGTCGTTAAACGTCCCTTAGTTTACGGGGAGAAGAAAGGAAGAAATCAATGGAATTGTTGGCTCCGGCGGGCGGGTTTTCCCAGCTAGAAGCTGCAATCAAGTTCGGTGCCGATGCCGTGTATCTAGCGGCCGACCGCTTCGGTATGCGTGCGCGCGCCACGAATTTCTCCCTTTCCGATATCCCGCGCGCGGTGGAAATCGCGCATGCTGCGGGCGTTTCCGTTCATGTGACGTGTAACATTTTGATGAGCGATTCCGACTTGGAAACACTTCCCGAATATTTGCGGGCGCTTGACGCTGCGGACGTGGATGCGCTGATCATCAGCGACTTGGGCGCCCTTCGCCTGGCGCGCCAATATGCCCCGCATTGCGAATACCATGTGAGCACGCAGGCGTCGGTGAGCAATGCGCAAGCGGCGTTGGCGTGGTATGAGATGGGCGCGCGGCGCGTGGTGTGCGCGCGAGAAATGAGCCTGGCGGAAATTGCCGCGCTCAAGGCCGCATTGCCTGCCGATATGAAAGTCGAGACGTTCGCGCACGGCTCTATGTGCATGGCGGTTTCTGGCCGATGCCTGATTAGCTCGTACCTTACGGGACGTAGCGGCAACCGCGGACATTGCACGCAACCGTGTCGTTGGATGTATACGCTGGAAGAAGAAAAGCGCCCTGGCCAGCACTTTCCCATCGAGGAAGACGAAACGGGCACGTTCATCATGAACGCGCAGGATATGAATATGCTGGCGCACGTGCGCGAGATGGAAGCGGCAGGCATCGATTCCATCAAGATTGAGGGGCGCAACAAGAAGGCGTTTTACGTGGCGACCATTGTGAACGCGTATCGCCAGGTACTCGATGGTGCCGATCCCGCTGATTTCGAAGAAGAGCTTGATACCGTGTCGCATCGTCCGTACTCAACGGGCTTTTTCTTTGGGCCGGCTCATCAGTCGGTTGAAACCGATGGCTACGAGCAGACGTGCCTTCATGTGGCGGACATTGTTGCCTGCGAACCCGCTGGTGGGGCAGATGCGGCTGGTTGCGCTGTTGCTAGCGATATGGTTGCTAGCGCCGGCGCAGGTGCAGTGACCGATGGGGCCGCTGGTCCTGCTGATGCGGGTGTAGCGATTGATGACGCCTCCGATGCTGCTGGCACGCCGGCGGCTCCGCGCGATGGCGCAGCAGGAAAGTGGCTGATTACGGCGGTTTGCCACAACCGTTTTGCGGAAGGCGATGTTCTGGAAGCGCTTGTTCCTCATATCCCTCCTGCCCATGTGACGGTTTCGCAGCTCACGTGGATTTCTGAGAACGCAGCAGGCGATCCAATGCCCGTTTCCGTTGAGGTGGCAAATCGAGCCATGGCGCGCTACACGTTCTTAAGTGACGCGCCGTTGGAGCCAGGCGGATTTTTGCGCCTGCGCGAGCACCGCGTTACTTCCCGTTACGCATAGGTTTTGGCGTACAGCTTCTTTGACTCAGCAAGCGTGGGGCATTTAGGGTCATGTTGTCGATTTTTTCGTCCCAATGTGCAAAATATTCCTGTTCGGGGTAGGTCGAGCCCGAACAGGGGCGTGTTTTGGGCTCATTGGCCTACTCTGCCATGTCCGTTGACCAAAGAAACCCCAGGTCGCAACATTTCGCTGGCCGCAACGTGCGCGATTGCTTGTTTGGCACCTGCCCCGAACAGGAATATTTTGCATATTCGTCTTCGATTTTCGACAAGATGCCCCTTGGAGGGTGTGCTGGAATGAGATGCGGAAAGCCTGCTCGCCACGCCAGCACCGCGATTGATCCAGCTTGTCGGATTTCCAGGCCAAAAACGCCCAGATTGACGGTGCGGGGCAGGTGGAGCTGGGGTTGCCGGTTCATGTGCCGCCGGCGGGAATCTGCGACCTGGGGTTTTATGGGCGCGATTGGCTGAAAGAGCTTCAGGTGCCGCGCAAGCCCCTCTTCGAGCTCTCTGACCTGCCCCGTATCGTTCATCTGCGCGTTTTCGCTCCGAATTTCCGACAAGATGCTCCTTGAGAGGGTGCGTTCAGGTCATCCTTGGGCGCGCCGTCGTGGCGCGCGGAGGCTCGGGGTGCAGCGTGTCTCGGGCCATAGCGCTTGGCATGCTGCACGAGCGCAGCGGCAAGGTGCGTCTATCATGTTTGGGCAAAATAGGGAACGCGTTGATTTGAACACCCGGGAGCCGCCGCCCTCTACCCCTATCATGTCTGGGCAAAATGTGCGGCGCGTTGATTGAGCGTTCTTTTTCCCGTAAAATATTTAGTCTCATTTTTTGCTAAGCAGAAAGGCGACATCGTGGAGCAAGACGCCATTTTTCAAGAAGAGCAGCAGGCGCTGACCAATACGTACGAGAAGCTGACGCGCATTGCGGAAGAAACTACTGCCAGCTTGGGCGCCGATGCGCTTGAAGCGCTGGGCGAGCGCAAGAACTTGTTCGACGAACTCAAGTTTGACCTGGGCAATGGCGTGAACTTGGAAACGTATGCCGAGGCCGAGGCGCTGCAGCGCGTCATCGATCAATATAACTTGGCGGTGGATTTGAATTCCGAGCGTTTGGCTAAAACGCGTCTGCTTATGAAAAAGCCGTATTTTGCGAAAGTGGTGCTGCAGCTGCGTCCCGGCGCTCCGCCGCGCGAGCTGTACCTGGGCGCTACGGGCATGACCGACGAGCGCGGTCGCCACTTCATCATCGACTGGCGCGCGCCCGTTGCCGAGACGTATTACAACCAGGCGAATGGCAAGACCTCGTACGTGGCGAATGGTCGCACTATAGAGGCTGACCTGCTGCTTCGTCGTCAGTTCGACATTACGCAAGACACGCTGAACGCCTATTTTGACACGACCGTTGCCATCGAGGACCCTCTGTTGCTGGCGTCGCTTGCGAAAAGCCGCTCGTCGAAGCTCGGCGACATTACGGCCACCATCCAGCGCGAGCAAAACCAAGTGGTGCGCCACGAAGACGTGCCTGTGCTGCTGGTCAACGGCATTGCGGGTAGCGGCAAGACCTCGGTCATGTTGCAGCGCATTGCGTACTTGCTGTACCAAGAGCGCGACACGCTGCGCCCCGATGATGTGCATTTGATTTCGCCGAACCCTGTTTTCCGCGACTACATTGATAACGTGCTGCCCAACATGGGCGAGCGCAACCCGCAAATCGAAACCTGGGATGACCTTATGCGCAAGCTGGGGCTTACCGAGCGCGGCCTGGGGAAGGGCGCGTTGGCGGACGATTTGCTGGTCATCGACGAAAAGCTTGACAGCCTTGAGCTTACCCAGAAAGATTTCCAGGACATCTGCGTGGGGGACGAGCGCGTTGTTGCCGCAGGTCAGGCGTTTAGCGCGTATCAGCAGTACAAGCGGCTTCCCGCAGGGCAGCATCGTTGCAACTTGGCGAAGGAGCTGCTGCACGAGCGATTGGAACAGCGCATTGCATCGCGCATGAACAATGCCGATGTGCAAGCGGAAATCATGGACCTGGACGAGCAGGAGCACATTCGCCTCTTCGGTCATCAGGCGTTCACGGCGTTGGAAGAAGAGCTGCCCGAATACACGCGCTTATACTTGGAGGACCGCTACGCTGCCGTGGCAGATGCCATTGAGGAAGGGGCTTGGCTGCGTTTTGACCGCATTGGCATGAATATGCTGGGAAAGAGTTCGCTTTCTGCAGTGGAATGGCTGTACTTGAAGCTGGCGTTGGCGGGCGGCGCGAACCGCGGCGCGCGCTACGTGATGGTGGACGAAGTTCAGGATTACTCGTTGGCACAGCTCATGGTCATGGCGCGCTATTTCTGCAACGCGCACTTCTTGCTGTTGGGAGATGAGAATCAGGTCATCAAAGAAGGCACGGCAACGTTTTCGCAGATAGAGCAGGGATTTGCGCATGTGCTTGATGTGTCGGTTGAGCTGTGCCGTCTGCAAACGAGCTATCGCAGCTCACCGGAAATCACGGCGTTGTTCAAGACGCTGATGAACGGCGATTCCTGTATGGATGTTGCCTCGGTGCAACGTCCGAGCAACAAGCCCGTTATCAAACCGTGCGCTACAGACGAAGAGTACTTCGTGGCGCTGCGCAGCGCCGTTGTCCAGGCGGCTGAAGATGTTGGCCAGCGCGGATTAGCGGCCGTTGTTGTGGCGGATAAGCAGCGCGCTCGCTGGATGGAAAAGAAGCTGGCGGAGTTTACGGATTGCGCAGTGACCTGCGCATTTCCTGGTGCGGGTGGTGCTGCGGGTGCGGGTGCTGCCGGCGCAGCTGCGTGTCGCTCCAACCGCCCCAAGCGTGTGGGCGCACCCGTGGTGTTGCCTGAGCACGGTGTGGTGTTGCTTGATCTTCCTACCGCGAAGGGTCTGGAGTTTGACCAGGTCATCATTGCGGACGCGCAAGAAAGCGTGTACGGGACGGATGATTTGTCGCGCCATCGCTTGTATACGGCAATCTCACGCGCCACGCAGAAAGTGACGATTCTTTCGCAGGGAGCTCTTTCGCCGTTGCTGCAGTCTACTTTGTAGTTGCGGCGGCGGGCGACCTGCAGGCAACCCGCGGCGGGCGGGCGACAAGTGGGCAACCTGCGACCCGCAGCAAGCGGGCAACCTGCAGCAGGTCGGCGGCGGCAGGCGCCCTGCGGCAGGCGGGGCACCCAACGGCGCCGCGCGGGTCTGCGACCTGCGAGCAACCCGCGGCCTGCGGGATCTGCGGGCAACCTGCGCCCTGCAGCCCGCGGGGGACGCCAAGCGCCGCCGGCCCCCCGCAGCCCTCGCAACCCGAGGGGGCGCCCAACGTCGCCGCGCGCCGCTTCGCCCACCCCGCGCACCTGGCGTCTTGCCGATTCATGTTACAGGTTGCCGTCATGCGGCTGGTGACGTATGACAAGTGCCTCTGTTTGTGGCAAAATATCGCACGAAAAGTAAGTATTTATGCGCACATGAGGTTACGGTTATGTCTGTTCAATTTGACGTTCGCCAGGCGAATCCTTCCGTTGTTGACCTGCTTGAACAGCAGTTGGGGCTTCCTCGATTCATTGCGACCACGCTCGCGTCGCGCGGCGTGACCACGCCCGAGCAGGCCGAACGCTTCTTCAATCCCTCGCTTGATAGGGATTGGGGCAATCCCTATAACATTCCTGGCATGGAAAACGTGGTTGATGAGCTTGAACAGGCAATTCGGCGCGGCGACCACATTGTGGTCTTCGGCGATTTCGATGTTGATGGCATTTCCGCCACCACCGTTCTTACGCGTGCGCTGCGCCAGATGGGTGCTTTGGCCACGCCGTTCATCCCGCGCCGTTTCGATGAAGGCTACGGCTTAACGGAAGCGGCGTTTCAGCGCGTTATGCAGCTGGGCCCCACGCCCGATTTCATTGTGACTGTTGACTGCGGCATATCGTGTCGCGAGACCGTGGCGCAAGCGGTGGGCCAGGGGTTGCGCGTGGTGGTTACCGATCATCATGAACCGGCCGATGCTGTGCCCGTTGACGTTCCCATTGTTGACCCCAAGAGGGCTGGTTCCAAGGAAGACGCCGTTTTGGCTGGTGTGGGCGTTGCGCTGAAGGTGGTGCAAGCGCTGGGGGCGCGCTTTGGCATGCCTCATTTGTGGCGCGAATACACCGACCTGGCAACACTGGGCACGGTTGCCGACCTTATGCCCATGGTGGGTGCGAACCGCGCGCTGGTTGCCGATGGTCTGCGCCGCATCAACGAGAATCCGCGTCCTTGCATTGCCGCGCTGCTGGCGCAGGCGGGCGCAACCGATCAAACAACATCTACGAACTTGAGCTTTTCGGCGGTTCCGCGTCTGAACGCCGCAGGTCGCATGGGGGATTCTTCATCGGCACTCGAACTGCTCATGTGCGACGACCCCGCGCGTTGCCAGCATTTAGCGGCGCAGCTGGAAGAGATCAACACGCAGCGGCGCAGCATTGAGTCGGAACTGACCGAAATTGCGAGGGTGCAGGCCGAGGAAATTTACCACGGTCAGCGCGCGTTGGTTGTTGCGGGCGCTGGCTGGCACGAGGGCGTGAAGGGAATTGTGGCAAGTCGCCTGGTGGGAACATATGGCGTACCCACGATTCTGCTGACCATCGATGGCGACGAAGCGCGCGGCTCGGGTCGCAGCGTGGGTCGCGTGAACTTGTTCAAAGCCATTGAGAGTTGCGCTGATTTGCTCACGCGCTACGGCGGACACGAAGCAGCCGTGGGCGTGACGCTTCCCGTGGCAAACTTGGAAGAATTCACGCGCCGCCTGTGCGCGTTCATGGATGAGCTGCCGCCTTCGGCGTTTCATCCGGCCATTCCGGTGGATGCGCGCGTGAGCTTGGCGGAACTTACGCTGGAAAACGTGCGCAAGCTGGACTTGTTGGCGCCGTTCGGACAGGAAAACCCTGTGCCGTGCTTCATGGCGCCGAATGTGACGCTGGCGAATCATCGTGCGGTGGGCGCAGGCAAGAACCATTTCTCGTGCAATCTTTCGGACGGAACGGGGCAAACGGCTGCCATTATGTTCCATTGCTCCGACATTGAAACGTTGTTGGACACAAACAGCGTGGTCAACGCCGCGTTCACGCTGCAAATCGATTCATGGCGTGGGCGCGAGTCGGTGAAGGCCATGCTGAAAACCGTGTCGCCGGCGCGTTCGTGCGCGGCACTTGAGGCGTGTCTGTCTCCCGAGGAAGTATCGTTTGTGGCCGACCTGTACGCCTCCGCCGAAGACGGCGTGGAAGACGTGGTGGACGAATCGTTCGAAGAAATTGAGCGTTACGAAAGCCTGCTTGCGCAAAACCGTGCTGATTGGCGTCGCTTTGCACAGGAAAAGCCCAATGAACTGCAGGAACGCATTATCCAAACCATTATTGGCGCGGCGGAGTTGCATGATTCCCAGCGTCAGATTCTCGATAAGCTGGCGCAGGGCCAGTCGCTGTTGGCCGTTATGGCAACGGGGCGCGGAAAATCGCTCACGTTCCAGGTGCGAGCGGCAGAACTGGCGCTTGAGCAGGGGAAAGCATCGATTTTCGTGTACCCTCTGCGCGCGCTGATTGCCGACCAGGCGTGGCATTTGAACAACGCGCTTTTGCCGTTCGGTGTGTCGTCGGTCACGCTTACGGGCGAGAGCACGCCGCAGGAGCGTGCCGTTGCGTTTGCGGGTCTGACCTCGGGCGATGTGGATATCGTTTTGACCACGCCGGAGTTTTTGGTGTATCACGCGGAAGAATTCGCCGCTTGCAAGCGCATCGGTTTCGTGGCAATCGATGAAGCGCATCACGTGGGCCAGGCGAAGGCCGGCAACCGTATGGCGTATCGCTCGCTGGGCACGGTGCTCAAGCAGCTGGGCAATCCCACGGTTTTGGCGCTCACGGCAACGGCTCCCGATGCCGTGGCGCGCGATGTTGCGCAGGTGCTGTCGCTGCGTGATCACGTGTATGACCAGGCAAGTCGTGAAAATCTGCAGGTGGATGACCACCGCAACTTGAAGAACCGCGACGACTATCTGGCGCACATTGTTGCACGTGGCGAAAAGACCGTCGTTTACGTTTCCTCGCGCGAGCAATCGGTTGCCGTGGCGCGTTCGTTGCGCGCGCGCGTGCCGCAGCTGGCCAGCCGTATTGGCTTCTATAACGCTGGTCTTTCGCGCGTTGAGCGCAATCGTGCAGAAGAGCTGTTCCGCACCGATGCGTTCTGCGTGCTGGTGGCAACGTCGGCATTTGGCGAAGGCGTGAACATTCCGCATATTCGCCGTGTTGTTTTGTATGGGCTGCCGTTCAACGAGATTGAGTTTAACCAGATGAGTGGTCGTGCTGGTCGCGATGGTGACTCCGCGATTATCCATTTGCTCTACGGAAATGTCGATGCTCAAACGAACAAAGCTGTGGTGTGCGGCGAAACACCCGATCGTGCGGCTTTGGTGGATGTGTATAAGTATCTGCGATCTGAGCAGGTAAAACACGGCGAAGAACCGTTCATGGTGAACTTGGATGACTTCGCATCGGCTTCCGGGGAAGCACCCGTACGTCCCGCGGATGACGGCGCGACGGCAGCTCGTGCGGGCGCTGTTACGGGCATGCGCGGCGTGGCAGGTGGTGCCAATACTGGCGCCGGCGCTGTGGGCGCCACGAGCGGCGTGAGCTGCGGTTGTGGGTCGTCTGCCCAGGTAGCGGCCGAGCGAGCGCGCGCTCAAGCGGCAGCGGCCGCCCAAGTGCAGGCGGCTTCGGCGGCGGCATCCAAGCTTTCGGCTGCGGCGGTGAAATGCGGCATTGCGGTCTTCCGCGAGCTGGGCTTCATCGAGGCGCGCCCCGGCTGCTTCTGCGGCGAGCGCATTTGGGCGATTCGCGTGAAGCATCGTCCCGAGAAAGTTGACCTTATGGAAAGCGTGCGCTTCCGCGAGGGCCTGGGCGAAATCGAAGAGTCGCGTTCGTTTGGCGATTGGGCGCTTTCCGCTTCGGCCGACGAGCTTTTGGCGCACATCGTATACCCCATAATCCCGAACTCATGATAAAGGTGGGTTTCGTTTGCCGTTGTCTTCTCATTTGTGCAGATAACATCGTATAATTATTGTTTGGCGAAATTTTTCGAAAGGAGGCGGCTATGGCGCAAAAAACCCATTCCGCGGATGTTGCCGATAATGCAAAAACCGTGAATGCTGCAAAAGATGCATCTGGGAAGAGCGTTATGGACGCTGCTCCTGTTGTTGATAATGCCCCGGCGCAAGCCGCGGAAATCGCGGAAGCTGCAGAAGCTGCGGAAGTCGCGGAAATCGCGGAAATCGCAAAAGATACGAAATTCGTAGAAGCTGCCATTGCCGCAAGCTCTGCTGCCGGTGAAACGGTGGCCGAGCCTGCGCCAGCTGGTGGCACTACGCCTGCAACTGCATCCGCAAGTGAAGGCGCCAGCCCCGCAGCCGTTTCTCCTGCGTCCGCAGGTGAAACCGTTCCCGCGCCCGGTTCCAAGGAATACGCCGCCCGCTACGACACCTTCCGCGATGCTGAATTGTTGGGCGTGGCGCTCGATAGCGTTTCCCCTGATGACATCGATGAGCCGCTGCTTGGCTACCAGGGTGGCAGCGACAAGCCGTATGCGCCTACCACGCTTACGGGCAAGGTGACGCCGGGCACATTCACGCCCGAAGAGCGCTTCCACACGCTGATTGAGGCTATGGAGCCCTATACCGACAAAGAGGGACTGGACATGGTGGAGCGCGCGTATCGTTTTGCCGCGCACGCGCACGAAGGCCAGTGCCGCAAGTCGGGCGAGCCGTTCGTGGCTCACCCGGTGGAGGTTGCCATCATCCTGTCGGGCCTGCGTATGGATGTGGAAACCGTGTGCGGCGCGCTGCTTCACGACACGGTGGAAGACACCGATGTCACGGTGGAGCAACTGGCGGAACTCTTTGGCGACGCTGTGGCGCAGCTGGTAGACGGCGTTACGAAAATCACCCGCATCGAGGTGGAAAACCTCTCCGACGAGCAGGCGCAAACCATCCGCAAGATGTTCGTTGCCATGAGCAAAGACATCCGCGTAGTCATTATCAAGCTGGCTGACCGCCTGCATAACATGCGCACGCTGGGTGCCCTGCGCGAAGATCGTCGCATTTTCAAGGCGCGCGAAACGCTGGAAATCTATGCGCCCATCGCACACCGCTTGGGCATTAGCTCCATTAAGTGGGAGCTTGAGGACTTGTCCTTCTTCTACCTGGAGCCTAATAAATACAAGCAAGTCGCGCGCATGGTTATGGAAAGCCGTGCGCAACGTGAAGCGTACCTTTCCCAGGTCATGGGCGTGTTGCGCGAAGAAGTGGATCGCATGGGCATTCCGTGCCGCATTGAGGGACGCCCCAAGCACCTGTATTCCATCTACGAGAAAATGACGCAGCGCGGCAAGGGCTTCTCTGAAATCTACGACTTGATTGCCGTGCGCGTTATTGTGCAGGATATCAAGGATTGCTATTCCGCGTTGGGCGCGGTGCATACGCTGTGGCATCCCATGCCGGGGCGCTTCAAAGACTACATTGCCATGCCCAAGGAAAACATGTACCAAAGCTTGCACACCACGGTCATCGGCCCGGCGGCGCGTCCTTTGGAAGTGCAGATTCGCACCGAGGAAATGCATGCGCAAAGCGAATATGGCATTGCGGCGCACTGGCGCTATAAGGAGAAGGGCGCCACGCGCGGCGATCTTGAGCTGGACAAGCAGCTGGCGTGGCTGCGCGAAATGGTTGACTGGGCCGATGAAACCCAAGACTCCCGCGAGTTCTTGAAATCGCTGAAAGTGGACTTGGCTCCTACCGAGGTCTTTGTGTTCACGCCAAAAGGCGAGGTCAAAAGCTTGCGCGCGGGCTCAACGCCCATCGACTTCGCATACGCTATTCACACGGAAGTGGGCAACCACTGTGTGGGCGCAAAAGTGAACGGCGCGATTGTGCCGCTTACGTATCAGCTGCAAAGCGGTGACCGTGTGGAGATTCTTACGCAGAAGAGCGCAACGCCTTCGCGGGACTGGATTAACCTGGTCAAAACGCCATCGGCGCGCTCGAAAATCCGCGCGTACCATTCGCGCATCAGCCGCAGCGACGACTTGCAGCTGGGCCGCGACAAGCTTACGCGCGAAGTGAAGAAGCACAACATGGGCATTTCGAATGCCACCATGATGCGCGCCACGCAAGACGTTTCCAAGCAGCTGGGCTTCAACGATCCCGAAGATATGCTGGTGCAGATTGGCACGGGAACGGAAAGCGCGCAGCATATTGCGAACCGCGTGTTAAAGCTGCTTACGGAAAACGGCTCGGTGGAACAGAAGGAATCGTTCCTGGTTACGTCTGCCACCAGCAAAAATGTGGTGCCGCCCATGCTTACCACGGTGAAGCCGCGCAAGAAAGCTGCAAGCTCGTCGTCGAACGGCGTGGTGGTGAAGGGTCTGGGCGACGTGCTGGTGCGCTTGTCGCACTGCTGCAATCCCGTGCCGGGCGATCCGATTATGGGTTTCGTAACGCGTGGACGCGGCATTTCGGTGCATCGTGCCGATTGCCCGAATGCAGCCGATTTGAAGCGCAGCTCCGAGCGCATTATCGAGGTTGAATGGGCGCAGGATTCCAGCCGCGAAGTGTCGTACGAGGTTGAGGTGCAGCTGGAGGCTATGGATCGCATGAGCCTGCTGCGCGATGTAACCCAGGTGCTTTCCGAATGCGGCGCAAACGTGCTGGCGTGTTCCACGTTCTCGCATAAGGACAGCATGGTTTCCATGCGCTTCCGCATTCAGATTTCCGATATCACGTTTATTGACACCGTGCTGAAAAAACTCCGCGCGGTTAATGGCGTATTTGATGCTCACCGTATGATTGCCGGTGCGCAAGGCTCAAGAAAGAAGAAACGATAATGGCAAGAAACAATTCATTGAACTGCGGAAATGTAAGCATTTCCACCCTGGTTTTGAGTTCTTACCAAACAAACGTCTACGTGGTAAGCAACGATCAAGGCGCGTTTGTAGTTGACCCTGCCGATGATTGCGCGCGCATCATGGATGCAATCCGCACCGTTGCCGGCGGCAAGATTGACGCTATTGTGGTAACGCATGAGCATTCGGACCACATTGGCGCACTGGCTCAGTTGCGCCATGAAACGGGCGCGCCGGTTATTGCGTCGGCAATTGACGCTCCGCTTATCGAGAAGCAGCAAAAGCAAGCTGCCGCCAAACTTTCGCCGGCGCAAAACAAAGTTGTTGACCGCACCGTTAAAGAAGGCGACACCGTTGAGCTGTGCGGCATGAAGTGGAAGGTGCTTATCACCCCTGGTCACACAAAGGGTTCAATGTGCCTGTATCTTCCTGCCAGCGAAAATGGGGGAGAGCGTGGCATTCTGTTCTCGGGCGATACGCTGTTTTGCGGCGCGTTCGGTCGCACCGATTTTCCCGGGGGCAGCATGAACGAGATGGTGAAGTCCTTGAAACGCTTGGACACGCTTCCCTCGGATACGCTTGTGTTCCCAGGACATATGCAGTTTACGGAGATTGGCGAAGAACAGCGCGGAATCCTTCGCCGTATCGTGTAAGCTGTGAGCGCACGGCTTTGCTATGCTTGCTGTGCGGAATTTGCTTCGTTCGGTTTTGTTCCGACTGCTTGCGCTTTCGCGTTGGCGGACGGTTTTGTTTTACGTTTGGATTTGTCGGTTAAAGTTTACTGTTTGTGCAGGTAAAATGCCTGCCTGGATTTAAGCGTTAGGAGCGCCCATGGCGAAAAGAAATGCGTTCGATTACTTCGAGGCATTCGAGAAAGTGTCTGCTTTGGCGGTTCAGGAAGCCGAAGTGCTTATCGAGACCGTTGAATGCTTTGCTGGCGATGCCGATGTTGACATGCTGATTGCGCGCGTGCATCAGCTGGAAAATCGTGGTGACGAAATCAACCACGCAATTTTCGAGAATACGGCCGTTGAGTTTATCACGCCCATTGAGCGCGAAGACATTATCGAGCTGGCGCGCGCGCTTGACACGGTGCTCGACGAGATCGAAGACGTTGTGTTCCGCTTCTACATGTTCAACGTGCGCGAAGTGCCCGAGAACGCTATCAGGTTCGCGAAAGTTATCAAGGAGGCTGCTCAGGAGCTTGACCGCGCGTTGTCTCAGCTGCGCGGCTTCAAGAAGCACGCGAAAGAGCTGCATAACATTTTGGTGAAAGTCAACGATTACGAAGAAGAAGGCGACCGTCTGTATATGGCCGCTGTTCGCGAGCTGTTCACGCGCCCGAACGCTGATCCGGTGGACGTTTTGCGCTGGACGGAAATCTACAAGCGCATGGAGCGTTGCTGCGACGCATGTGAGCATGCTGCCGATGCCGTGAGCTCCGTGCTGCTCAAGAACTCGTAGCCAAGGGCTCGCACGAGAAATTGTGACATCGTTGTTGACAAATTACCCCACCTTTTGTCAACAATAAAAGAATCCGAGGTGCTTTCGCGTCTCGGATTCTTTTTATATTCCCTGTTCAGAGAGGTGTTTTGATTTTGTTTCAGGGCGCGTTGTGGGGAGATTGGCTATCATTGTTGACAAAAGGTGGGGTAATTTGTCAACAATTGGATCGCGCGCGATGTTACGCTTCCGGCAGAAGCTTCTGCGCAATGTAGACGGCGTTCAGCGCCGCACCGCGCAGCAACTGGTCGGCTACAACCCACATGGCAATGCCGCGATCTTCGGGCACGGTGCTATCGCGACGCACGCGTCCAACAAACGTGTCAAACGAACCGCGATGCATTGCGGGCATGGGGTACACGTTGTTCGCGGGGTCATCTTCAAGCACCACGTGCTCGGCGTTGGCCAGCGCTTCCTTTACGGCCTCAATCCTTACGGGATGCGCGAACTCCACGTTCAGGCTTTCGGAGTGGCAACGCAGAACGGGTACGCGTACGCACGTGGGCGCCACTTCAATGGTGTCGTCATTGAAAATCTTCTTCGTCTCAACGACCATCTTCCACTCTTCTTTAGTGTAGCCTTCGGGGATGTCGTTCAGGTAATCGCCGTCAACGAACACATCGATGTGCGGAATGCAGTTGAACGCGATCTGGTGTGCGAAGGCAGACGGCTCAAACGGCTCGCCAGCCAGGTATTTTGCCGTTTGGTCTTCGAGCTCGGCCATGCCTTTAGCACCTGCACCCGAAGCGGACTGGTAGCTGCTTACCACAATGCGGTCGATGTGGCCCAGCTTGCGCAGCGGGTTCAAAGCAACAAGCATCTGAATGGTGGTGCAGTTGGGGTTGGCAATAACGCCGCTGTGCCACGCAATATCGTGCGCGTTCACTTCGGGCACAACCAGCGGCACATCGGGGTCAACGCGGAAGGCGCTGGAGTTGTCAATCATCACGGCGCCGGCATCTACTACAGCCTTGCGGAACTTCTTGGAAACGCTTGCACCTGCGCTGAACAGGGCAATGTCAACGCCTTGGAAGCTTTCTTCGGTCATTTCTTGCACGGTCAGCTCACCAGCGGGCACTTTACCGCAGCCAGCGAAGGGAAGCTTTTCTCCTGCCGAACGCGCCGAAGCCAGCGCGCGCACTTCGGAAGCGGGGAAGTTTAGCGTCTCCAGGCATTTTAGCATCTCGCGGCCCACGGCACCGGTGGCTCCTGCAACGGCCACAACGGGATAAGCGGGCATCTTTTTATTCCAAGCCATGATGTTCCTCCAATTACATCGTTGACGAATGCGTTCGTTTCGTGCCTAGCGGCCCTTCGCCATTTTCGCAGCAATCTCTTCTGCGGAAAGCTGCGTTTCCACAAACACGCTGTCGGAGTCCATGTTGAATGCGGTGTGCAGGCATTGCACCGCCGCCACGGCCTGCGATGAGCGCACCACCACGGAAAGGCGGATAGGCGACGTGGAAATGGCCAGGATGTTGATCTCGTTTTCGCCAAGCGTGCTGAACATTTTCGCGGCAACGCCGGGGGAGGACTTCATGCCCGTGCCTACCACGCTTACCTTGGCAATGTCTTCGTCCACCACGAATTCGCGCGCGTTGATTTCCGGCAAGATGCTGGTGATGGTCTCGGATGCGCGCGGCAAGTCGCTTTTCGGGCAGGTGAAGCTGATGTCGGTCACGCCATCTTCCGAGACGTTTTGGATGATCATGTCAACGGAAACGTTCGCGGCGGCAAGGCGCGAGAACACCTTGGCGGCAACGCCGGACATGTCGGGCACGCCGCGCAGGGTAACTTTGACTTCAGAGGTGTCATGGGCAATGCCGGTAACAACAGCTTCTTCCATATCTTCCGTTCCTTCCATAACATAGGTGCCCTCGGCATCGGAAAAGGCCGAGCGCGAATGGATAACCACGTGGAATTTGCTGGCAAGCTCTACGGCGCGACTCTGCAAAACGCCTGATCCAGCCGTTGAAAGCTCCAGCATATCGTCGTAGGAGATCTTGTCCAGCTTGCGGGCGCGCGGGCATACGCGCGGGTCGGCGGTGTATACGCCATCCACGTCGGAGTAGATTTCGCACACGTCGGCGCCAATGCCCCACGCAACGGCAACTGCGGTGGTATCGGAGCCGCCGCGGCCCAGCGTGGTAATGTCGCCGTTGCCATCGATGCCTTGGAAGCCTGCGATGACGGGGATGATGCCCGCGTCCACAGCATCCATGATGCGCTTGGCATCGATGCCGGTGATCTTGGATTTCAGGTGTGAGGTGTCAGTCTCAATGCCGGCCTGACGACCCGTGAAGCTCATGGCGCGGTAACCGCGTGCTTCAAGCGCCATGGCCAACAGCGCCATGCTGACCTGCTCGCCCGTGGAAAGCAGGCGATCCATTTCGCGTGCGGGCGGGTTGCCGTTAAGCGCGCTTGCCAAACTCACCAGTTCATCGGTGGTTTTTCCCATGGCGGAAACAACGGCGACCACACTGTGGCCAGCCTGTTTTTTGGCGATAAGTCGCGCAGCAACTTTTTTGATGCGTTCGGGTGATGCCACCGAAGTCCCGCCGAACTTTGCTACGATGAGCGACATAATTCAAACCTTCTTTTAGATACAACAAGTCAGGTTAACTATAGCGAAAAAGCCGCTGATAGCCTATAGAAACGTTATGTTTTACGCATTATTTACGGTAAGGGACGTGCCCCTGCGCGAAGATATTGGTAGGTGCGTGTTTCATTATAAAATCGTTCACAGTTCTTGATTTTCGGGGGTTTATCGCCCTAAACGTCGATTTTTCGATAACTGTGAACGATTTTATACCGAACCGCTGTTGGTTTGCAAATAAAACGAAGGCCGACGACTCAGATTGACTGAATCGCCGGCCTTGCTGGTTGCGAATGCGTGGGGGGCAGGGCTGCTGCTGCAGTGGTGTGTCTCCGTGGGCTCTTGCCAGAGTACCGTTACCGCGCCTGTGCTGTTGCGGCACGCCTCCGTGAGCTCTTGCCGGCATGCCGTTGCTGCACTCGCGCTGATGCCCTGCAGACGCGCTACTCCTTCGGCATGCGAACCAGGAATACAATGCCTAAGATAAACAGGACCGCAATGGAAAGCACGCCCAAGCTGGCGTTTCCCGTGACCTGCGTGAATACCGACATCAGGAACGTGCCCAAAATCGCAGCGTACTTGCCGAAAATGTCGAAGAAGCCGTAGTACTCATTTGCGTGCTCTTTGGGGATAAGCTTGCCGAACTCCGAGCGCGAAAGCGCCTGGATGCCGCCCTGGAACAGACCCACGGCAAACGCCAGAATCCAGAACTCAAGAGCGGAGCGCAGCAAGAACGCTGCGAACAGCGTAATGCACAAGTACGCGAACACTGCGATGCAAAGCATCTTGCGCGTGCCGAATTTTCCTGCCAGCTTGCCGTATGCAATGGCGGAAGGGAAGGCCACGAACTGCGTCATGAGCAGGG
Organism: uncultured Eggerthellaceae bacterium; assembly: GCA_934631995.1. Lineage (GTDB taxonomy): Bacteria > Actinomycetota > Coriobacteriia > Coriobacteriales > Eggerthellaceae > CAKUOV01. The sequence goes on along the minus strand of CAKTYF010000021.1, from coordinate 2,275 downwards.
CCAACACAAGCTGCGTGGCATCGATGCCTAAATCGGTGCCGTAGCTGGTGGACATCTTAATAATAGTATGCACGCCATCGATGTAGAAGAAGTACGCAATCACGAAAAACAGCAGGCGCTTGTCCTTCGCAATGCTCTTGAGCGTGGTGGCAAGGCCGCGCATCACTCCGCCCAGCTTAATGCCGGTGCCGTCGTCTTCCTTGTAATTGACTTGATGAACGTTGCGAACCAGCGGCAAGCTGAACACGAACCACCAAACGGCAGTGATCAGGAACGCGATTTTCATGCCGGTAGACATGTTAATGCCGAAATTCGACCCGAACAGCACAATCACCAAGCTGGCGATAAACGGCAAGCACGAACCGATGTAGCCCCACGCGTAACCGTGCGAGGAAACCATGTCCAGGCGGTCGTCGCTTTCAGCGGCGTCAACCAGGAAGGCATCGTAGAAAACCATCGAACCGTTCAGCATAACGGCGGCAACCACATACAGAATCAAAAATGGCAGCGCTTGGCTGGGGAACCCAAGGAGTGCGCAGCAAATCACGCCGATAATGACCGTGCCCATGAAAAACTTCTTCTTGTTGCCTTTGTAGTCGGCCAGGCTTCCCAAAATGGGCATGAGCAGAGCCAAGATGAGCGACGCGACGGTTTCCGCGTATCCCCATGCCACCACCACGGATGAACCGGGCTCGGCGATCGACTTGAAATAAACGGGGATCAATGCGGAGGAGAGAAGGACGAAGGCGGAATTTCCCACGTCGTAGAGGACCCAGCTTTTTTCCTGCTTGGTCATTTTCGTTTTTGCCACAAGTGCTCCTTTGCAAAGCTATCGGTCAAATTTACCGAATGGAATCAAAACGGTTAAAAACTGCAATCCGCGCGTTTAGGCGTACCTGCTCATTGTATAGTTATGCCCAACAAAGAAAAAGGACGACTCCGTTTTTTTGTCACTTTGATTTTGCACCGTCTTTACGCTTCTTTTGCACGACAAAAGCGCCAAAGGCATAACATGCGTGTCGAAGGCATGAAGGCGAAACGGGGTGAAGGGAGAAGATTATGCCCGCCATTATCACTCATGATCTTTTTGGAGAAGCCGTTTACGAAGGCGACGCGTATTTTATTGGAATCGATCCCGAGCAGCGCTTTGCCTTTCTTTTGGGAAATCAAGGGCCTGACCCGCTGTTTTACGCGCGCGCAAATCCGAGCATTTCAGAGTTTTCGGCGCTGGGCAGCATTATGCACAGCCGGGATACCGATAAGATCTTGGTGGCGTTCCATGATGCGCTGGATACCCTTACCCCTGATGAGAAGCCCGTTGGACGTGCGTATCTTTTGGGATTCCTGTGCCATTACCTGCTTGATTCCGCAGTTCATCCGCTGGTGTACGCGAACCAGTATGCCATATGCGATGCGGGCGTTGAGGGCCTAACGCGCAAGAACGGCAACGAGATTCACGCCGTCATAGAGAGCGAATTCGACGAAGTGATGCTGTTCAAGCGCACGGGCAAGACGGTTGCCACGTTCAAGCCGTATAAGGAAATTCTGCAGGCAAGCGATGAAACGCTTACGATTATTGGCAAGCTGTACTCGTATATGGCGGTTATGGCGTTCCAGCGCAGCATGCAAATCGATGTTTTCCGCAAGTCGGTCAAGGCGTTTCGTTTGGTACAGAGCGTCTTTTACTCGCGCACGGGCATGAAGCGCTCGCTTCTTGCGCGCGTGGAAGAGCTGGCGCGTCCGTATTCGTTCTATCGGTCCATGTCGCATCGCGCGCTGGAAGCGACCGAATGCGAATTCGATAACCACGAAGGCAACGCGTGGGTGAACCCCTTTACGAAGCAGCAGTCCACAGCAAGCTTGGACCAGCTCTTTGATCAGGCGAAAGCGCGTGTGGGCGCTGCATTTGCCCTGTTCGATGCCGATGAGTTTTCCTCTGAGGCGGCCCACATCATTACGGGTGGCTTGAATTTCTCGGGCAATCATTTGTCAGGCGAAACGGTTGAATAGCGTGAGTGATGAAGTTGCGGGTGTTGGTGCCGTCGTTGGCGTAGGCGGCGCTGCGAGCGCAGGCGATGCTGCTGCTGGTTGTGGCGCAGGCGCCGGCAACGGTCGCGCCGATGGAATCGCTGGTGCCGGCTGCGTTGCTGGTACTGACGAGCGCTGCGCATCGGCGGTAGGGGGCGGGCGCTGCGTGCCGGCGGCGGGCTGCAGAACGGATGCGTTCCCTGTGGGCGTGGAGCCGCTCGAGGCGTTTTTCGCGCGAGTGCCACGC
>CAKTYF010000020.1 GCA_934631995.1 uncultured Eggerthellaceae bacterium | reverse complement strand
CCCGTGGTCACCCTCAAGTTGCTGGGGATAGCCACCAGCGTAATCTGCTTCGTTGATTCATCGAGGCGTGCGAGCAACATGGCGTCAATGTTGTTGTTGCCATTCGTGTCGTTCAAATCGGCCGTGAGCAGCGTGTAGAACGGTTGCCCCTGCTCCCGGGCGGTTAGCGCCGCCGATAGACCCTCGTCGCTGCCCGCAGCAAGACGCGAATCGACCGAAGCGAAGAACGCGAAATACGCAGCCGCAGAACCAATACCCGCAATCAAAAGCAATGCCACTAGAATGAATCCCGCACGTTTCATGCTTGATTTGCGCTGAATCTCCTGACCGAAATTGCGACGATTCATACGGCGAGAATATGCGCCCGCGCTTTCGCCCGACACGGTGCTTGGCGTGATTTGATCTACAAATCCCCTGTTCGCACGCTTGGCTTGGCGGCGGCTGGATATATTTGCGGCAGCGGCATTTCCCGAATGGCGCGACATATTTTCTACGTGCGGCACCACGCCCGATGCGGCGCGCCGCGCAGAACCCGGCACCGCGCCATTCGAGGCGCCGTGATGCGTTCCGTACGTGTTCGAGCGAATCTGCTCCGACGTTTTGCGCGATTGAGCAGCGTTAACGGTACGACGCGGCGAATGCGCAGTAGCATGACGCGCGCTGCGATCTGCGCCGCCAGCACCACGGGCACCGCGCTCCGCGCCACGATTGGAGCTGCGGGCTGATGCGCGATAGGACCCGCGTTCACCGCCGCGCCCAGACGAACGCTCGGGCCCACGACGAGAAGATCGCGATGATCTGGATGTGTTGTTGCCGTCGGAGAATGTCACGTAAAACCCGCTTCGCTCAAGACCCGCTTGCTACACAACTTTGCGCGCAACCGATGCGCCCAAAGATGCTAGTTTGCCCACGTAATCTTCGTAACCGCGGTCGATATGCTCAAGCCCGCGCACGATTGTTTCGCCTTCTGCAACAATGCCTGCCAAAACCAGCGCAGCACCGGCACGCAAGTCGGTCGAAGACACTGGCGCGCCCTGAAGTGCGGGAACGCCGCACACCATAGCGTGATGATCCTCGATAGTAATATCGGCGCCCATGCGCATGAGCTCGGCTGCAAACATGAAGCGATTCTCGAAAACGTTTTCCGTAATCACCGAATTACCCTGAGCCAACGCTGCCAACAGCATAAACTGCGCTTGCAAGTCGGTGGGGAAACCCGGGTGAGGAAGCGTTTGGATATCCGTGCAGTGCAGCGGCTCGGTACGTACAACCGTAATGGAGTCTTCCGTGGTGCTTACCGTGCAGCCGAATGAATCCAGCTTCACCATGGCCATGCGTAAAAACGAAGGATCGATGCCCGTCACCGTTACGGGACCGCCCGTAAGCGCGCCGCCGGCAAGGAACGTGCCCGCTTCAATGCGGTCGCCCACCGTGGTATGCTCGCACGTATGCAAATCCTGCAAAGAAACGCCTTCCACCGTAATAGTGGAGGTGCCACCACCCGAAACGCGCGCGCCCATAGCGTTGAGCATGTTGCACAAGTCAACGATTTCCGGTTCGCGCGCGGCGTTGTCAATAATGGTTTCGCCCTGCGCCACCACCGATGCCATCAGCATGTTTTCCGTGGCACCCACGCTGGGAAAATCAAGCGTAATGTACGCACCGCGCAAGCCATCGGGCGCCTGCGCCTGCAAATCGCCGTGCTTCACTTCGAAACGAACGCCCAACTTCTCCAGGCCCAACAAATGCATGTCAATCTTGCGCGCGCCAATTTGACAGCCGCCCGGCATGGCCACGTGAGCGCGGCCGAAGCGCCCAATCAGCGGACCCAGCACCGAAATGCTCGCACGCATCTTGGAAACAAGCTCGTAAGGGGTTTCGTACGAAGTAACCGCCGCCGTATCGACAATCAGCGTGTGCGGGTCCTGCTCGTCGCGTTGAACCGTTGCGCCCAATCGGCGCAACACATCGCTCATGACCTCTATATCCGAAATCTGCGGAACATTATGCAGCACGCACTTGCCCTGGCCCAGCAACGCGGCGGCCATGAGCTTCAGCGCGGAATTCTTCGCGCCGGAAACGCGCGCCGTGCCACTCAGGACGCCTGTACCTTCGACAACAATTACTTCTTCAGACATAAAAGCCCCCGCTTCGCATACTCTTTTCGCATACAAGTTGACCAGCGCTTCCGAAAAGCCGCAGCGCTGGCAACGGTTTTGTGACGACGGTTTTTTAGAACTGGCGCAAGAAACGCATATCGCCTTCGATAAGCATGCGCAGGTCAGGCACGTTGTATTTCAAGCATGCAACGCGCTCGACACCCACGCCAAACGCAAAGCCGGAATAGACTTCGGGGTCAATGCCCGACATGCGCAACACGTTGGGGTCCACCATGCCGCAGCCCAAAATTTCCAGCCAGCCAGTGCCCTTGCACATGCGGCAGCCTTCGCCGTGGCAAATGCCGCAGCTCACGTCCGCCTCGGCAGAGGGCTCGGTGAACGGGAAGTAATGCGCGCGAAAACGCGTCTTGCGTTCTTCGCCGAACATCTGCTTGCAGAACAGCTCAAGCGTGCCCTTCAGGTCGCCAAACGTGATGCCCTTGTCAACAACCAAGCCCTCCATCTGGGTAAACTGCGGAAGATGGCTGGGGTCGGCCACGTCGCGACGATACACCTTGCCGGGCGCGATCACGTAAATAGGCGGCTCTTGGTTCTCCATGGCGTGCACCTGGCAGCCGGAAGTTTGCGTACGCAGCAGCACATCGGACTCGCCGCGCACCGCGGACTCATCGCCCGAACGGTCCTTCACGTAGAACGTATCTTGCATACTGCGGCTGGGATGATCGGCCGGAGCATTCAGCGCCGTGAAGTTGTACCAGTCCGTTTCCACCTCGGGGCCGGAAATAACGCTGTAGCCCAAACCCGCAAAGAAATCGCACATCTCATCGGAAATCTTGTTGATCAAGTGGCGCGTGCCCATTTGCTGGGAACGACCGGGAAGCGTGACGTCAACGGCGGCAGCGTCGATGGCGGCCATAAGCTCGGAAGCAGCCAACGCGGATTTGCGCTCATCAAGAGCGCTTTCCACAATGGCGCGCGCTTCGTTTACGGTCTTGCCCACCACGGCGCGCTCTTCCTTGGGAAGCTTGCCCATGGAGCGCAGGTAACCCGTAAGGGTGCCCGACTTGCCCAAAACGGCAACGCGTACTTTGTCCAATTCAGCGGTATTTTCAGCAGCAGCGATTGCTGCAAGCGTTTCATCACGCAAGGTGCTCAGTTCTTCAATAACGCTCACGAGCGTTCCTTTCCTTCATTGCAAACGTAACCATGCAGTATACTCCAAAAACTGCGCAAACCCGGCGAACGTAAGGGGAAAACACAGGAGCAGCATGGTAGACGAAAGCAAGCAAGGGGACCGCTGCCGTTCGACGAGTCGCCCAGCCCCAACGCACCGAAAAAGGATGCGCTGCGTTACCCGTCAGCCACCTGCCGTCGTTCGAAAAATCACCCAGCCGTCAGCCACCCGCCGCGCGTTGGCCTCCAATGTCTTTTTTGGTTCCTTGGCGGCATGTTGTCTTTTTTTCTGCTGGAAAACGACAAAATCAACGGTTCGGGGCAGGTGACGAAGAGGTTGTCACACTCGAAGCTGCCAAGGGATTTCTGCGACCTGGTCTTTTACTGGTTGCGATGGAGCTGAAGAGCTTCAAGATGCCTTTTTGCGCACCTCCGGAGCTGCCCCGAATCGTAAATTTCGGCGTTTTCGCGCCTTTTTTCCGACAAGATGACCGCGATTATAGGTATACCCCGAAAGATGCGGGAGCGACGGCAAGCTGGCTAGTCGTTTGGAACGGTGCCCCGCCGACCGTCTAGCCAATCATCCAGCAAGAACGCATCGCTTTCATGCAGGATGCGATGAGCGGGCAGTTGGGCCGCATACGCGCGACCACGTTTCGTTGCCAACGCACGCGGCCCGAACGAGAAGTAGCATCCCGCGCGGCGTGCCGCCACCAGTTGATCGCTTGTCCCTGAAAACCAGTGGAAGATGCAGGTGCACGCATCAAAGCAACCTGCTTCTTGCAGGATTTCAAGTGCTTCGCCTGCCGCCTGAACAGCATGAATAGACAAAACACGCGGTCGGATACTTGCACCGTGCGCAGCCCCATACCGTGCGGCTGCCTGCGCGATTGCGCGAAACGCCGCAAGTTGGTTATCGCGCGTGCTTGCGTGCTTCGGGGAAAAATCAAGACCGACTTCGCCTATGAGCCATGCATCGGACAAGAGCCGCAACACGCCATCTACCTGGGCATGTGCGATAGCAGCATCAGCCGAAACGCGCCAAGGATGCAAGCCCAGCCCCAGCGAAACGTTAGCGGGCAAACCCGCATCGCGAAACCGCACGTACTCATCGGGCGTTTCCGTCATGCAGAAAAAGTGCTGATCAGGGTGCGTTTGCGCATACTCGCGGAAGCGGGGGTCATGCTGAAGGTGGCAATGGGCATCAAGCTGCGCAGGGTTAAACTGCGTCATGCCGAGCCGCATCGTGCCAGATCGCGCCGCTCCCCGCTGCGCAGCGTCGAAACCTGCAAGCCGCCCTTGCTCGCTCATGCGCGCCCCTTTCCTTGCTCAATCGTGCTGCCGCACGGCACCGCGCACTGCCACGTGCTGCGCGCCAACCCCTTCCCTTGCTTGAGCCTTCGCCGCAAGCGCCTAGCGTTCAAGTACGCCGCGCTCCTTGATGAACGAGCGAATGTGCCAGCTGTGGAAGTTGCACACGAACCACATCAGGCCCGAAAGCGGGTAGAGCAGCAGCAGCGCCGGCATCAGAATGCCCGAGTCCTCGAAAAGAAACATCAGAATGGCAGTGACAATCAGCGCGTAAAATGCGCCGTGGAATTCGCTATGCAGCTTCCAAAACGCCTCGTAAGGGCCGGGCTGCACAATAGCAATGAACAGCAGGAATCCCACCACGGCCACAAAAAGCACCGTGAGCAGCGGAGAAAACACCAGCGTATCCCAGCAATACTTGCCCACGTTCACAAAAACCTGAACGATTTGTCCCAAAAGGTCGCCTGCGAAGAAATTCACGTGTCCGCCCATATGCGAACCGCTGTTGAACGTGGTGTCCAAGAACAACACCGCAATGGCAAGAAGCCCCGAGACGAAAACGGCCACCACCACTTCGCGTTTGCTGAATTTATGTCCGCTAAACAGACGCCACGACACGAACGTTCCTACTAAGCCCCAGATGATAACGCCAAAATTCGCGCCCCACCACGGAGCCGCAATCACCGTGCAAATAATCAGCGACGCCACCGGATACAGCCAGCGACGCAAACGCTGCGACAACTTGCTGAAGGGTCGGCGCGTTAGATAGAACGCCACCAGCATAACCCACGAACCGAAAAGCAGCGCGGCGCCCTCGTTGCCAATGCCGAAGAATCGCACGCCTTCCACCGGCGCATACGAAAGATAGCTGCCCACCGAAAGCGGCCCGCCCGCCAACTGGTCAAGCACCAGCGTAAGCACCGTAGCACCCAAAAGCCCCATATAAGCCCAGGTCCAACGGAAGACGAGTGCCACAATCAGGCACACGAGCGATATTTCAAGAACGCAGAACCAGAAATAGTCCAGGCAAATTTCGGCATCGGGATGCGTGGGCAGCTGCAGCATCATCAGATACGTGGCAAGTGGAATGGCCAGCGAGAATATCCACATGATGCGCGCGGCCGGCAGCAGATACGCCAGCACTTTCGGCCGGATGCGAATCTCCAAGAAAAGCAGCACCGCCGTGCAGAGCACCGCAAAGATAAGAATCGCAACCATGACCACAACAAAGCTTGGCTGAGACTCCTGCAGCGCAGTTGCCATGGCGGAGTCGCGCTCCAGAATATTCAAACGCGTGATAGTGGGCATAAGCTCCGACGCGGGATAAACGGTCAGGCTTGCCGGAAAACGCTGCGACGTAGAAGCAAGCGCGTCAACTGCGGCAATGGCGTCGCGCGTGGCAATCAGGCCCATGTGACGCGTGGTCGAAGATGTGAAAAGCCCCTTGTCGGAAGCGTCTTTCACCACGAAGCAGGAATAATCCTCGGCCTCATCGCATTCGCCTAAAAATGCCACAGAATTCGTAATGACCAGCGAGTCGCCCGTTTTCAGGTTATTCACCACGCGATTCATGACTTCTTCCATGCCCTCGGGGCTGATCGTCTTGAATGCAAGAACGTGCAACGATGTTAGCTCTTTATGCTCATCCCAGTTCAACGCGCCGTTGTATGTCAAATTCGCCGAAGCGTTCGCGTACACAAAGCTGTAAAGCGTGGGGGTGGCGTCCTGCTTGATATCGCTCCATTCCCAACCGGGAGCCACAATCAGGTACACGTCACCGCGCTCGATGCTGTCGGAATGAGTGAAAAGCCGCTCGATGCGCGTCTCGGCACGCACCTGGCTCATGGTGGTGTACGGCACGCCGTATTGGGAGGTAGAGGACACCGACAAGAAGGGTTCCTCTGCAAACGCACGCACCGTGGGCACGCACAACGTTGCAATCAGCAGCAACAACGAAAGCAGCGCGAAGACGCACGCGAACACAAACGAAGGCGCGCCGAGGCGAGCGGCAACGGAAGCGTCGCGACAAGCATCGCACGCGGAAGCCCCGCAGTCGGCGGTCGGAGTCCCACCGAAGCCGGCAGCCGGAACTCCGCCTCGCGCCCCGAATGCTTCGCCACGCGCGCAATCACGCGCGCCAGCATGCGCTTCCGCAGCCACGCCACAAGCACCCGGCACACCCGCGCCGGGACCTTCCGAAACACCGTCTGAAGCATAATGCGAATATTTTAAGTCGTTTATCATGCACGGCAGTATAGCACGCCGCTCAATTGCGGTATTATATTTAATTACGCAATTAGCATTCGTGTAAGCGAAAAAACACGGATGCCCCACCAAAACCGCAGGTGAGTTGCATACGACAGGCAAAAGGAAACGGAGAAGAGGATTCATGCCCGTAACAGACTTCCTAAGAAGGAACGCCGCTGAATACGGCAACGAGGTAGCGCTGGTTGAGCGCAACCCGGAAATCAAAGAACACCGTCGCGTCACGTGGCGCGATTATGACCTGATCGAAAGCACCGAAGCGCAGCCGTATCGTCGCGAAATCACCTGGCATGTGTTTGACGAAAAAGCGAACCGTTTTGCCAACCTGCTGCTTTCGCGTGGCGTGAAAAAGGGCGACAAAGTAGGCATTCTCATGATGAATTGCCTGGAATGGCTGCCCATCTATTTTGGCGTGCTGAAAACCGGCGCGCTGGCCGTACCGCTGAATTTCCGCTACGACAGTTCCGAAATTGAGTACTGCCTGAACTTGGCAGACGTTGACGTGTTGGTGTTCGGTCCCGAATTCGTGGGCCGCATTGAAGAGATTGTGGACACCATTCAGCGCAATCGCCTTCTGTTCTTCGTGGGAACCGACTGCCCCACGTTCGCGGAAAGCTACAGCGAGCTCACGGCGAACTGCTCCAGCAAAGACCCCATGATCCCCTTGAAGGAAAGCGACGACGCCGCCATTTACTTCAGCAGCGGTACCACGGGCTTCCCCAAGGCAATTCTGCATAACCACGAAAGTCTGGCGCAAGCTGCGGAAATGGAGCAAATCCATCACAACGTGCAGCACGATGACGTGTTCCTGTGCATTCCGCCGCTGTATCACACCGGCGCGAAGTTCCACTGGATGGGCAACTTGATTGCCGGCTCGAAGGCCGTGATTTTGCGCGGCGTGAAGCCCGCCGACATTTTGAGCGCCGTAAGCTCCGAGCAATGCACCACCGTGTGGCTGCTGGTGCCGTGGGTGCAAGACATTCTGCATGCCATTGAAACGGGCGAAGTGAACCTGGACGATTACAAGCTTGACCAGTGGCGTCTTATGCACGTGGGTGCGCAGCCTGTTCCGAAGAGCCTGATTGAGCGCTGGCTGCAGATTTTCCCCCACCACGATTACGACACGAACTACGGTCTGTCCGAATCCACCGGCCCGGGATGCGTGCACCTGGGCATTGGCAACGTGGACCACGTGGGCGCCATTGGCATTCCGGGTTATCGTTGGCAGACGCGCATTGTGGGCGAAGACGGCCACGATGTGGAAGACGGCGAAGTCGGCGAGCTGTGGGTGAAAGGCCCCGGCGTTATGACCTGCTATTACAATAACCCCGAAGCTACCGCCGAAGTGCTCAAAGACGGCTGGCTTCTTACGGGCGACATGGCGCGCATGGACGAAAGCGGCTTCATTTGGCTGGTTGACCGCAAGAAGGACGTTATCATCTCCGGCGGCGAGAACATTTACCCCGTGCAGATCGAGGACTTCCTGAACGGCCACCCCGCCATCAAAGACGTTGCCGTTATCGGCTTGCCCGATGCACGTTTGGGCGAGATTTGCGCCGCCATTATTGAGCTCAAGCCCGAGTTTGAAGGTCTTACCGAGGAAGCCATTAATGAGTTCTGCATGAAACTTCCCCGCTACAAGCGCCCGAGGCGTATTATCTTCGCGGACGTTCCACGCAACGCTACCGGCAAGATCGAAAAGCCCCAACTGCGCGAACGCTACGGCGCTTCGAACCTTGTTGATCAGCAGAACAACGCGTAACGCTTTTGGGCGATTGCTCCGCTTTTCGGGGGCGAACGCCTCAAGGCGTTCTGGACCAGGCAGTTCGCCCGCCGCATTTTCAAGGAGGCCTTAAGGTGCCCCGAGAAAATGCAGAAAGGCGAAATGCTAGTCCAGAACGACGTGAGAAGGTAATAAAATCTTTGACTTATATATACAAGGAGAAAAAAAGCAATGAAGAAACTAACCGCTAAGGAACTGAAGAAAGCTTATATTGACTTCTTCGTTGAGCACGGCCACACCCTGATCAAGGGCGCTTCGCTCATTCCCGAAAACGACCCCACCGTACTGTTCACCACCGCGGGCATGCATCCGCTGGTGCCCTACCTGATGGGCGAAAGCCATCCGGCGGGACATCGCCTGGTTGACTGCCAGAAGTGCCTGCGCACCGGCGACATTGACGAAGTGGGCGATGCCAGCCATCTGACGTTCTTCCAGATGATGGGCAACTGGTCGCTCAACGATTACTTCAAAGAGACGTCCATCCCCCTGAGCCACGAATTCCTAACCAAGGTGCTGGAGATTCCGCAAGAGCGCATTTCCGTGACCGTGTTTGAAGGCGAAGAAGGCATTCCGCGCGACAACGTTTCCGCTGATACGTGGCGCAGCCTGGGCTACCCCGACGAGCGCATTTACTTCTACCCCCGCAAGGAGAACTGGTGGGGTCCCGCGGGCGTGACCGGTCCTTGCGGTCCCGACACCGAAATCTTCTTCGACACGGGCAAAGAGCCTTGCGGCCCCGACTGCCAGCCTTCCTGCGGCTGCGGTAAGTACGTGGAAATCTGGAACAACGTGTTCATGGAGTTCTATAAGGAAGAGGACGGAACGTATCGTCCGCTGGGTCGTCATAACGTTGACACCGGCCTGGGCCTTGAGCGCGTATTATGCCTGCTCAACGGCGTGGATTCTGTTTACGACACCGAGCTGTTCAAGCCTATCATCAATCGCATTGAGCAGACCACCGGCATCAATTACGACACGGCCGACGAAGAATCGCGTCGCGCTATCCGCATCATCTGCGACCACATGCGCTCCACCACGTTCTTGCTGGGCGACGAGCGCGGCGTGGTGCCGTCCAACGTTGACCAGGGCTACGTGCTGCGCCGCCTGATCCGCCGCACCATGCGCCACTGCATGAAACTGGGCATCGATTTCAGCGAGCTTTTGCAGTACGCCGAAATCCTGGTTGCCGATTATCAGGACGAATATCCCGAACTTGCCGAGCATCATCAGGTCATCATCGACCAGCTGGCAAAGGAAATCGACACGTTCTCTAAGACCATCGACAAGGGCACGAAGCTTGCCAACAAGATTATGGATGGCATTCCCGAAGGTGGCCAGATCGATGGCGAAAAAGCGTTCCATCTGTACGATACATATGGCTTCCCCTTGGAGCTGACCTGCGAACTTGCTTCCGAGCGCGGCTTGACGGTTGACACCGAAGGCTACGAGAAGTTCTTTGCCGAGCACCAGGAAAAGTCCCGCGCGGGCGCTGAGCAGCGCTTCAAGGGCGGCCTGGCCGACAACTCCGAGCAAACAACACGCCTGCACACCGCAACACACTTGCTGCACGGCGCACTGCGCAAGGTGCTGGGCGACAGCGTGTTCCAGCGCGGATCCAACATTACCGCCGAGCGCTTGCGCTTCGACTTCAACTTTGAGCGCAAAATGACGCCCGAAGAAATTGCCGAAGTTGAAGCAATCGTGAACAAGGCCATTCAAGAGGGCGTGGAAGTTGAATGCCGCGAAATGCCCATTGAGGAAGCGCGCGCCATGGGCGCCGTGGGCATCTTCGACGACAAGTACGGCGATCGCGTAAGGGTTTACATCATGGGCGACTACGACACCGAGCTGTGTGGTGGCCCCCATGCCGCAAACACCGCCGAGCTCAAGGCGTTCAAGATCCAGAAGGAAAAGAGCTCTTCGGCGGGCGTGCGCCGCATTGTTGCCGTTATCGGCGACGCAGCTTTACAGTAAGTTGCCAGGCACCACTGGCACTCAGATAGGAGTTTTTGCATGAAAATCGGGTTCGATAACCAGAAATACATCGAGTTGCAGTCGGAGAACATCCGCAAGCGCATCAACCAGTTCGGCGGTAAGCTGTATCTGGAATTTGGTGGCAAACTGCGCGACGATTACCACGCATCCCGCGTGCTCCCTGGTTTCGAGCCCGACGTGAAAGTGCGCATGCTGCAAAGCCTGAAAAACGAGGCCGAAATTGTTATCGTGGTGTCCGCCGACGCCATTGAGAAAAGCAAGGTACGCGGCGACTACGGCATTACCTACGACGAAGATGTCTTGCGTCTGATGGACGAATTCGAAAGCCTTGACTTGTTCGTGGGCAGCGTGGTTATCACGCAATACGCAGGTCAGCCAAAGGCCGACGCCTTCCGCCGCCGTTTGAGCACGCTGGGTGTGCGCAGCTATCGTCACTACTTCATTGAAGGCTACCCCAACGACATGGCCCGTATTGTAAGCGAAGAGGGCTATGGCAAAAACGACTTTATCGAAACAAGCCGTCCCCTGGTTGTGGTAACCGCTCCAGGCCCTGGATCAGGCAAAATGGCAACGTGCTTGTCCCAGCTCTACCACGAGCACAAGCGCGGGAACGTTGCCGGCTACGCGAAATGGGAAACGTTCCCCGTATGGAACTTGCCGCTTTCCCACCCCGTGAACATTGCGTACGAGGCAGCCACGGCCGACCTGGACGACAAGAACATGATCGACCACTTCCACTTGGAAGCATACGGGAAGACCACCGTCAATTACAACCGCGACATTGAGATTTTTCCCGTTTTGCGCGAAATGATGAACCACATTGTGAAGGAATGCCCATACAAGAGCCCCACGGACATGGGCGTGAACATGGTGGGATTCGCCATTTGCGACGACGAAGCGTGCCGCGAAGCAAGCCGCATGGAAATCTTCCGTCGTTTCTTTGCTGCCGCCGTGGAGGCGAAGAAAACGGGTGGCTCGACCGACATTGTTGAACGCCTGGAAAACATTATGGCATCGGCTGGCGTAACGCTCGATCTTTCGCGCGGACGCATGGCAGCGCTGGTTAAAGAAGAAGCCACGGGCAAACCTGCGGCGGCAATCACGCTGCCCGACGGGCGCATTGTAACGGGTAAAACGTCGGATTTGATGGGCTGCGCATCATCGGTGCTGATGAACGCGCTCAAAGAGCTGGCGGGCATTCCCGACGAAGACTACATTTTGACCGACCAGGCACTCGAGCCCATTTGCGCCCTGAAGCTGCAAAAACTTGGCTCGAAAAACCCGCGCCTGCACTCCGACGAAACGCTCATTGCGCTCTCCATTAGCTCGGCCACCAACGAGCGCGCCGCAAAAGCCATTGAGAAGCTGTCCGAGCTGAACGGTTGCGACGCATTCTTCAGCGTGATTCCCGCCAGCAACGACGAGAAGCTATACAAGAAGCTCGGCATCAACTTGTGCTGCGAGCCGAAATACGAGAAGCACAGCTTCTTCCACCAGTAATTTTCCGCGGGAAACACGGACGCAGCGAAGAAGCAAGGCAGCAAGGCGCGGCAATGGCAAGTCACAAGAAATCGGCACGGGCGAAGCAGAAAGCGCTTTTTGAGGCGCAGCTGGGTGCGTCTGACTTCGGCGACTTGTTTGCTGCCGAAGAACGTCGCCGTGAACAGGGAAATCTTGAACGCGAAGCAGCGCTGCGCTACAAAGCGTGCGAGCGCAAGAATCGCTACCTAAGCCGCGCAGAAGCCGAAGCGGCAATTTCCGCTTGCGAGGATTACGGCACGCGCGGGCTTCACTGCTATAAATGCGAATACTGCAAGGGCTGGCACCTCACATCCAAGCCCGAACGAGATAAGTAAGCGCACGCGCGCATTCCACCGACTTAGAAATAACGTAACCATGAAAAACTTTGACTTCGGCGTATACGGCAACATCCTTGCGGTTAAGCAAGCCCATCTGTTCGACATTGGCTGCTTCCTTATGCGTATCTACATGTATATGGGCACGCTGGGCGTGGTCTCTATGCTCACGCTTTCGGGACATTCCGCGTTCTTTTCGGGAACGGTTTCGTCAACGCTGGCAATCTCCACGTTTTTCATTGCGCCGCGTACGGGCAAATTCATGGACGAAAAAGGCCAGCATCGCGTGATTCTGATCACGTCGATTATTGCCATGACAGGCGCAATTCTACTTTTGACGACTGTCGCATTAGGCCTTCCATCAGGCATTATGTATGTTGCAGCGTTTCTGATGGGCTTCGTTCCCAGCGCGCCGGCAATCGCACGTACCCGCTGGACGTACCTTATTGAGTCGGGAAAGCTCAAAAACTTTTCCACGTCGCTTAAAAGCGTGTATTCCTACGAAGGCGTCATTGAGGACTGCTCGTTCATGATTGGGCCGGCACTGGCTATTGCACTTTCAAACATGCTCTTCCCCACAGCAGGCATTCTGCTGGGTTGCCTGAGCTTTACCGTAGGTTCGTTCATTCTGCTAGTGCTTGCGCGCGACACCGAGCCGCAAGTTAACTGGAAACGTGCCGCGGAAGGCACCAACGAAGGAATTGCGGATGAAATCGCGACTGATGGCGCCACCGGCAATGCGCCCGCGAAAAAGCATCGCAGTGCGCTGGTTGAACTCCCCATTGTGCGCGTGCTGTTCAGCTTGGCGCTGCTCGTGGGACTTATTTTCGGCGCGTTTGATACCACGACTATCACGTTTGCCCAGTTCATTGGCCAACCCGTTGTCGCAAGTATCGGTGTGTCTGTTTCGTCATTTGCCTCTATGTGCTCAAGCTTAACGTTCGGCATACTTGTTTTGAAGGCGCCGCTGAATAAGCAGCTCCTTGCTGCAGCTATTGCCGTTGGCGCAGGCTACATGGGTATGGGATTCATCACGTCGGTACCGATGTTCTTCTTTATTTCTGTTTTGGGCGCAGCGCTCTATGCACCGTTTTTCATCACGGCAAATTCGTTCTGCGAACAGGCAGTTCCCGCAAATCGTTTGACGGAATCGCTTACATGGATCACCGCAGGCTCAACGTGCGGCCTGGCCATTGGCCCCACAGCAAGCGGAGCGATCATCGATGCCATGGGCCCCACCGCGGGCTTCTACCTGGGATCGGTTGCATGCGTTTGCGTTATTGTGCTGGCGTTTTTCTGCCGCGGCATTATGAAGCGCAATTGCAAGCAGCACGTTGCAGCCCCGCACGCCGCGCAAGAGCTGGAAGCAGCACGCGACTAGAGGCAAGCGCAGAAGGCAGCAGCAAGCTACAGAAAGGCTTCTCATGACATACGAAATGCGACGCACCCAACAAGCACTCGGCGAAAAGGAAATTTCACGCATCTTGGAAACAGCCAGCAACGCAACGTTGGCACTTGCACCTCAAGACGACGATGACTTCCCTTACGCCGTGCCCATAAGCTTCGCATTCGACAAAGCCGCCCAAGCGATTTATTTTCACTGCGCGCGGGAAGGTCGCAAAGTCGATGCCGCAGCCCACAACCCGCGTGCGTCGCTTTGCGTAGTAGCCCAGGACGAGGTGGTACCCGATCTGTTTGCCACCAGCTATCGCAGCGTTGTTGTTTTTGGCGAATTACACCTGGTAGAAGACGAATCCGAGCGTTTAGACGCATTCCGCGCACTGGGTCGCAAATATGCAAAAGGACTCAAAGAGCAGCTCGAGCGCAAAATCGAGAAAAGCACAGCACGCGCTTTGATATACCGCTTGGACATCCAGCAGGCAACCGGAAAGATGGCCAGCAAAGCCGTGCGCGAACGCGCTGATGAGCTGCGCGTTTCTCCTGCTGTGCACAAGAGCATGCAAGGCAACAAGCGTGCGAACACGAAACCCGAACTGCTCATGCGCCAACGCTTGCAAGAAGCGGGGCTTACCGGATACCGCCTGCAATGGAAAGTGCCGGGTAGGCCCGATATCGCATGGCCCGGCAAGAAGGTGGCGCTGTTCATCAACGGCTGCTTCTGGCATCGCTGCCCGCACTGCAAGCCTGCGGCGCCCAAGAAGAATATCGAATACTGGACCATCAAGTTCGAGAAGAACCAGCAACGCGACGAAGAGAGCATAACGCAGCTCACGCAGATGGGCTGGAAAGTTCACGTAGTATGGGAGTGCCAGCTCAAAAAGAAGAAGATCGACGAAACCATGGCAGAACTTCTTCCCCAACTTGCCGCTGAGCTGGACAAACCCCTTCCACCCATCTAGCCATTTGTTGACAAATTACCCCACCTTTTGTCAACAAATCAGCACTCCCGATGCGAGAGAGCTTTCCCCAAGGGTAAGTTTTTCTATTACCGAGCGGCCTTGGTGAGTCCAGCGAATTACCAAGGACAAAATGCACGAGCGAAGACCATCTTGTCGGAAATCGGGCGCTGATGCGCAAAATATTCCTGTTCGGGGTAGGTAGAGGGGGAGCCGGCCCTCATTCGTCCGGCACTTGCAATGTTCGACCTGGACTTTTGCAAATCGGCGACAACTTAGACGACACAATATGAGCCGCAAGCGCCCTCCAAGGTACCCCGAACGGGAATATTTTGCGCATTCGGACGGAAAAAACGACAACATGCCGCCGAGAGACCCAAAAGGGGATGTCGGAACCAAGAGTCGATACGCCGCAAGCCCGATTGCACGCACCAAATTCCCGACACGCAGACCCTCGGGGACACATGCCGGCAAGAGTCGAACCAAATTGCAGCGCCTTGGATAAGTTGCGAGAGTCGCAAGCGCAAAGAGACATTATCCAAGCAGAGTTGCGAGGCGAGCCCTTGCCAGCGAACAGCCTTCGGATTGCTGTAGGACTACAGAGTTTTCTTGCTTTGATAAAAACGACCCACTTTTCTGTTGATTTTTCTCGTTGCGGGCGCGGATAGTCAACGTTTTCCCAGGTCGCAAAAAAGTTAATTGCAACAAACCCACAGAAAAGTGGGTCGTTTTTATCATCACGCTCAAGCAAATCCCACCACTTTTCCAATGTCCCCATCCGTGCGCTCGACCAAGCACCTTCAAATGCGCCCGTCCGCAAGCGTTAAGCCGAAACGCAACGCTTGCAGATAAGCCGAAAGGTTTCAGACAAAGGAATTACTTAAACGAAGTCGCGTGACGAACCTTCGCGTCAAGTCACATCGTGACAAGACGTCATTCTTCCAAACTATTCCGCACCTGAAGACTTCAGCAGCACAATGCGATCAAGCAGTTGATGTCCCTGAACAACAACATCTTCCAACGACGCTTCTTCTTGCTTTTCCTGTTCGGAAAAAAGACCTGTGAACGTGTCTTCGCAGCCCAATACCAGGGAAAGCTTGATAAGCGAGTCCAAGGAAATCAGAGAATCTTGCTCGAAACGCTTGAGCGAACCCAGGCTCACGCCCGATCGATGCGCCAGCGCGCTTTGGGAAAGATGCAGCTCTTTGCGCCGTTTGCGCATACGCTGCGAAATGTCGCGCGCAATGGCATCGGGCGTTTCGCGCGACGCGGCCGATGCGCCATTCGAGGCACCTACGGCGCTCAGTACAGCAGAGGGCACCTGGGTTTCCCCGAGTGCCCTCTGCGTGTTTTCAACGTTAGCTAACATATTAACCTTGTGGCGTGTTTATACTGCATTTGCTGTTTTATTTAAATATGTTATAGCTAATATATTAGCTAATGTATGGTATATATTACTCTTATTTATTCATAAGTCAAACATTTATAGCTAATATTTTAGCTACTTTTTTGTTGACAAACTACCCCACCTTTTGTCAACATTGCGCCGCCAGTGCACAGCCTTTGAAATCTAAAAGCAACCAGGTCTTCGCTTTTCGTGCCCATGCATTGACTTCCGAGCTTGCTTAGAGTTCCTGCGTTTGACATTTTTGCATCCCCGCTTCGCCTTCGCCATTCACCCTTTGGCAAGCTTGTAAACGAAAAGCAACATTTTCCCAGCAAGCACCTCTATAATGACCTGCATGAATACCACTCGCTTGTCATATCTCTGCATCGCGCTAGCCGCCACGTGCTGGGGGCTCATCGGTCTGGCGAATCGCAACCTGATTGCTGCTGGGTTCACGCCCCTTATGCTGGTGGCAATCCGTCCCACCGTGGCCGTTGTGATCTTCTTCATAGCAATGCTGCTCACCGACAGAGCGGCGCTGCGCATTCGGCTGAAAGATCTCTGGTGCTTCGTGGGCACGGGCGTTTTGAGCCTAACGATGTTCAACTTTTGCTACACCACAGCGCAAACGTACATGAGCCTGTCTGCCGCCGTAGTCCTTCTGTACACCGCGCCGTTTTTCGTGGTGCTTATCTCCGCGCCGCTGTTCAAAGAGCACATCACACCGCTTAAAGTCGTGGCGTTGTTTTTGGTTCTGGGCGGTGCGGTGTGTTCTTCCGGACTTATCGAATCGGGTGCATCGTTTTCCCTGATAGGAGTCTTACTGGGTATCATGTCGGGCTTTGGTTACGCCCTTTACAGCATCTTTGGGCGCTTTGCCCTGCAGAAGGGGTACAGCTCGAATACGGTATCGTTTTACACGTTTTTATTCTCGGCTGCTGCATCGCTTGCGCTCAACGCAGCTGCGCCGCTGCCCGCCGTGCAGGCAACACCTGCCGTGATGGGATGGTGTCTGTTTTTGGGCATTGTCTGCTGCCTTGTGCCGTACGCCCTATACACAAAAGGCCTGGCAAACGTGGAAAACGGGCGCGCCTCGGTCATTGCTTCGCTAGAAGTGGTTGTTGCCAGCCTGGTGAGCGTAGCGATTTTTCACGAGCCGGTCAGCGCGACAAGCTTTCTGGGCGTGGCGCTTGTTATCGCCGGCATTGCGGTTATGAACGTCAGATCCACGCAAAAGTGACGGAGACGCAGGGCGGTCTCCGCTCTTTGCCAGCAATTGCCGCGATCCGATTCGAAGGGGCGTCCGTCGACAGGGGCTCGCCTCACGACTCCGCTTGGATAATGCTTCTTTCCACTCGCACCTCGCTCAACTTATCCAAAGCTTCGCAGTTCGACTCGACCCTTGCCGACGGACGCCCCTTCGCAGCTCCACCTTCTTTGAAAATCACCAACCTGCGTTCATCTTGTCGGAAATTAGGCGTGAAAACGCGCAAATGCACGATACGGGGCAGGTCGAAGACGCAAATGAAGCGGATTTCAGCCCTTCAGCCCTATCCAACTCTGCAAAAGCCCAGGTCGCAATGACATCTTGACAAGAGCGAGCATTCCAATCCCTTCTTCACCTGCCCCGTACCGTCGATTTGAGCGTATTTGGGCAAAAAATCCGACAACATGCCATCGGAGAAATCGAAACTGTGCCGTATCCGCAAAACCCTCTGACAACATTCAGCCAGCGAACCCGAAATGAGCGCCAAAACCACAAGCGCGCTGCTGCAAGGCACAAAAATCCGAGGTACCTATGGCACCTCAGTTTTGAACGTCAAAATGTTGACAAAAGGTGGGGTAATTTGTCAACAAGGTAAAAAAGACCCCGTCCCTTTTTAACATTGGGCGGCAATGATGCCTTCAATACGCGCAAGGTCGCTTTGCTCAAAGTGGAACGACACCGTTTGCAGTGTGTCGGCTCCTTGCGAATCCGCTTGCTCTACCCGCACAAAGTCCATATCAACAGCATCGAAACCGCAGTTCAGAAGCGCATACGCATAACAACACGCTTGAAGTCCGTGTTTCTCATGCAGCTCCTGAAGCGTTTCGCTCGCCTTGCCACCCGTCTTGTAGTCAACAACGTACGCGCGTTTCTGCTCCGGCGCCCCAGTCGTCTGTTCGCCATTTTCCTGCACGCTGCACCCTTCAACGCACAACAAGTCGAACGCACCTTCAAGCACCTGGTCCGTATTTCCAAATGGCACCGCAAAGGAATGCTCGGGAAGACATTGCTGCGCCGCCCGAGCGCGCTTGCAAGCGGCAGACCCCAGCCAACGCTCGAACGCCGCCGTCAAACGCTGCACATCTGCAACTTGATATGTTTTCGCAATGCATTCAAGCTGTTCAAACGCCTTTTCGGAAGATTCGATAAACGAAAGTTGGCACAAACGATGCAGTGCCGAGCCAAAGTCGGTCGCCTTGTCATCATCGGCAGAGAAGTACCGCAGCGCATCCGCAAGGCTGTCCCCCTCTTCCTGAGCGGTATCCCAAAAGCCCTCGAGCTGCGTTAACGGCACATGCCCGCCCTCAAGCGACGAATACGAGAACACGCCCGTCGGCTGCGGGTCAAAGCCGCCCGATACCACGTTGAGCGGCGTCTCGTCCGAAAGGTCGAACAAGAAACGCGAAGGAACCAGGCTTGCAGCGGCATCCGCATCCGTGCGCACACCCGCGCCCAAACCAGCGACCACGCCCGCGCCACCAGGAGCGGCAGCATTAGAAGCCGCACCCGCGCCCTCGTCTTCGCCATCCGCATCGGAAGCTGCACTAGCACCTTCTCCATCAGGCTTTTCGTAATACTGGCAGCAAATCTGAGCCGGCTCGGAGCCACCGTAATCCACAAAGCTTTCGCCAAGGGGAATCACGCCTTCGTCGCCGAAAAGCGCACGGACGACATCGCCATACGCACCGGGGTACATGGCATCGAAATCGCCACCCTCTTGCGTTGAGACGAAAAGGCCCAGCGCTTCTTTCGCGCGGGTGGCTCCCACGTAGAAAAGACGCTGTCCTTCCGACATCTCATCGGCAAGCGAGCAGCGCTGCAGCAGTACTTGCGCTTTCAGGCTATCATCGCTGGTCAAAGCGTCAACGCTGGGTTCTTCATCTTCGTCGACAAGACCCATTTGCAGCGATTTACCGTACGTTGTCGATCCAAACTTCTCGCTTTTCGGGAAAAGCGTGGCATACGTCTTTCCCCGAAAGCGAGCAACAAGCAAGCTTCCCGAACGCGGCGTTTTCGCGAAATCAGCCAGGGCGACAATGGGAAACTCCAGGCCCTTGGATGCATGGATGGTCATGATGCGAATAGCTTGCTGCTCATGAACATTCAGCGCGCCGGGCGCTTCCTTCAAGCCTGCCGAAATTGAAGCGTCGTACTGCTCGGCGGTTTGAACAGGCCCAACGCCGCCTTGCTTCTCTATGCTCTCAATCAGACGCAACGCCTTCATGTAATTGCCAATGCGGGCACTGCCCTGCGCTCCCTGGCTTTCAAGGCGCGCGAAACAGCCGCTTTGCCACAAAAGACGCAACAACACGCGCGAGAGCGGTTGGGTTCGCAGCGATCCACGCGCGGCAAACAGAAGATGAGCGGCTTGCGCAACCATCGGCGAAGGCGCAGCTGCACAGGGGGTAGCAATCGCCTCGGAAGCTCCGGCGTCCACATGTGCGCCGGCAGCACCCGCGTGCGCGTCGGCGACACTTCCCGCGTTCGAACCCACAGCAGCGCGAGCACAACGCACCAGCCCCTGGTCAAGCCCGCACGCTACCGTCTTTTGCGCTTTGTCATCCCAAACCGTAGTAAGATCGAGCAGCTCATCGGACGATAATTGAAACAGCGGTCCCATCAGGACATTCGCCAAAGCTTCGGTGTCCTTGAAATTCACCAAGGCACGACACAGAAGCACCATGTGCTGCGCTTCATCAGACTGCGCGAACAGCGAGCCGCCCGTAATCACGCAATCGAAGCCCGCCTGGCGCAGCGCCTGAGCGTACAAATCCGCATGCGTTGTGGCTCCCAGCAAAAGCACCATTTGCGACAAATCGTGACCTGCTGCGCGCATGCGCGCAAAAAACTCCGCAATACGTTGAGCTTGCGCGCCAAACGCATCGTCTTTCGAGCCCACTTCAGCGCTTTTTCCCTTGTGACGCATGGTAACGTCCATGAAAATACGCGGATCACGCGCACGATACCCCGCGCCATCATAAACCGCCTGCAAATCAAGAAAGTCCTGGCCAAACACGGATTGTTGGGCGCAAACCTTCTTCACAAATGCCAGCACATCGCCATGGCTGCGGAAATTTCGCGTAAGTTGCAGCGCACATGGATCGCCGCCTTCCGCAAGAACCCGCTCGGAGAACATTTCCCGTTGATACGTGCGATACAGCGCAACGTCGGCACCACGGAAGCGATAAATGCTTTGCTGCGCATCGCCCACGGTGCATAAGTACCGCTGCCCTGCGCCGGAAAGCTTGCTTACAATCGCCAGCTGCAGTGCATCGGTGTCTTGGAATTCATCGACCATCATCAAACGAAATTTATCCTCATACAACGCTTTGACCTGGGGGTTTTCCAACGCACAAAGAGCCTGGCGAATCAAGTCGCTATTATCAAGCACAGCAAGACGACGCTTTTTCGCGGCAAAAAGCTCATCAACTTTACGCGCAAGTTGAACCAGCTGGTCGAAAATAAGCGCACTCTTGCACAGCAAAATGCGCAGCATCACTTCGTCAAAACGCGCATTCAGCTCCTTAATAAGCGCCTTCTGCTCTTTGCTTCCGCAGCGTCCATCCAAACGTCGGCACGAACTCAAAACGCCGTACACCTGCGATGAATCGCTTTCCATCAGGTCATTCAGCGCATTGAGCGCTTGTTCACACGTCAGCTTGTTCTGCGCCTGCGTGGCGCTTTCCTTTATCTGCTCCATCAGCGCAAGCGAGTCTTCGTAAATTGCCAGAAGTTGCCGCGCAAGATGGCCCGGCTCTTCACGTGACACGATAAGCTGCAAATCGTCGAAACCATTCGGCAGCTCATACGCCTTCGCCAGAAGCGTGTTCAGAAGGCTGGTGACCGAATCGCTCCCGAAAGCCGCAGGTGAATCCGTTACAGGATACGCGTCAAACAACTGCCGATATGCCCGGTAATCACTCGCACGGCTTTCCTCAAGTACTTCCTCGATTGCCTGGCCAAGAATCTCAAACGAATCCTCCATAACCGTAAAACCCGGATCAATGCCAATCTCCAGCGCATTCGCGCGCAAAATGCGCGAGCACATGCCATGAATCGTGGAAACCCAGGCGCCGTCTACCTTGCGCGCCTGGTCAAACAACCCCTGCGCACGCAAGGTCGAACGAACGCGGCCTTTCAGCTCCGCCGCCGCTTTATTCGTAAACGTAATGGCTAAAATCTGGTCAATGTCATCAACGCCACTCGCCGGATCCGCCAGCGCATGTGCAATGCGTTCCGTGAGCGTAAACGTCTTGCCTGATCCGGCTCCTGCAGAGACATCCACGGGGCCCACAAGGCGCATAACGCATTTTTCCTGTTCAGGCGTGTATCCCATGGTTACATCCCCTTTATCTGGTCAGCCTGGTTGGGCTGGTTTACTTGCAATTGCCCCCGACGCAGCTGCTGGCACACGCCCGCCACTTCGCACCATTTGCATGCATCGTCGCTCGGGCACGGCTCAATGCGCCCCACCCGTATGCCGTCAAGACGCGCCGCGATTGCTTCTTCCACCTGGTCCAACGTATCCAAAAACGAGGTTGTCTCGCAATATTTCGCTGCAATGTTCACCAAATCTTTTTGCGGGTCAAGCTTGAGCGCATCAAACAAGCCAGCACACCCGCTTGCCTTACCATACGAAACATACAGCGCACCCACGGGGTTCACATCCAGCTTTCGACGCACAACCTGGGCATATATGAGCGCCTGCACTTTTTGGGGAAGGGTCGCAAGCGCAATGCCGTCCGTGCCCGCAGCCGCGCCTGCTGCCGCGCCTGCCGCCGCGCCGTCCGACGCTTCCTTCGTCTCCTTGGTGAAATGGTTGTACCCTGCGCCCGCCGAGCCTTTGTAGTCAAGAATAACCGCGTTGCCTCGATCATCCACATCAATGCGGTCAACGCTTCCCACCAGGGGATACCCCGCATACATCAGCTCTTCATCGCGCCCGAACGAGAGTTCCCCCGCCAGCGGATGATATTCCGGCAAAAACGACGCTTCCCACGAAACAAAGCCTTTGAGCGTCTTGCGAAACGCTTGCACCTCAAGCGACTCACGGTTGTTCAGCGGGAAATACGCCATCGACCGACCTCGGGCGTTTCGCTCGCGCTCCGCCTGAAGGCGCTGGTCAAACAGTGAATCGAACAAAATCAGCGACTC
>CAKTYF010000019.1 GCA_934631995.1 uncultured Eggerthellaceae bacterium | reverse complement strand
GGCTATAGCCTCCCTGTTTTTGGTAGCGAAGGATATCGACGAAGCTTTCAACGCGGGTTTCCAGGCCGGCCGTGCCGCTTTGCGCGTCGATGGTGATGGACAGAATGGGACGTCCTTTGATGTAGCGCATCACGGCGTCGCTGGTCATGGAGTCGGGCCCGCAAGGGAAGGCGCTCACCAGCACAATGCCGTCAATCTTGTCGTGCAAGTCCAGCATGGCGCCAATGAGCTCGCGATTGATCAGCCACGGTAGCGTGTCGGAGAAGCTGCGCGATGTTTTGAAGGCGCGTGCGCGATCGTAATGGTCGGCGAACAGCGGAATAGCTTCCATTTGCTGAAGCATGTCGATGAGCGGTTTGCCCACATAGGGGTCGTGCGCCACATAAGGATGGGCAGCCACCAGGATTTTCAGCTTAGGCGCGCCCGTGGAGTCGGTTTCCGGGGAGCGCAGATCAGCCATGAGTTTTTGGTGCAACTTGGCATCATAGGCATCTTGCGCTTTGCGGGCATGGTTGTACGCACGCTTTGCTTGCGCGGCGCTGTGACCCATTTTCGTACCCTGGGCGATGAATGCTTCTTTTTCCGGCGTTTTTTCGTATTCGTCCACGTTTGCGGAAAGAATGCGCAGGTCAGCGAAGGTGCCCGATGCAGGCGAGACGCTGGTTGCAGCTCTGGCTGCAACTTCGCTTGCGACGCCCGCTGCAGGCGAAGTTGCGTTCGCTGCGCCTCCTTGTGCATCGTCTAAAAGAACGGCGTTGTTCTTTGCGTTCTTGAATGCGCTTTCTACCAGGTCGGGAAGGGCCTGGAATTTTGTGCAGAAACTTTTGCACAGGCCAAAGCGGTTGTAGCGTGGCACGAATATGGCATCGCAGCGGCCTTTGAGGCTGGCCACGTGGCCCATGAAAATCTTCGAGGCAAGACAGCACTCGTCAACCGAAAGAGCGTCGCCGTGCTTAAGCGTGAGTCGGTCGGTTTCGCCGCTGAGCACCACGTGGCAACCCAGTTCTTCGAAGAACGTCTTCCAAAGCACGCCAAAGCGATAGTACAGAAAGCCGCGTGGAATGCCGACGGTCTTCACGTCGCAATACGGCGCCGAAAGCAGCAGGTCAAAGCTTTTCAAAAGGATCTCCCGTCAAGAATTGCCTCTTTGCAAGTCGTTTATTATAGAAGGTACGCCTCAATGGCTTCCAAATTGTCAACAAAGAGTGAAAAAGCATCCTGTTTTTCTAGGAATTCGGGGGTTGGGTAAGAGTAGGGAAGAGTAAATAGGGGGTTTGAAGCTCTGCCTCTCGCTTTATCTGGGGTTCGAGGTCTGACCTTCGGGTAAGGGTAGGTAAGAGTAAGGACAGGGTGCGTGCCTTCATTTGCTCGCCCGTCGGTCACCGCTCGTTCGTGCGCTTTTGCTGCTTTTATTGCCGCGGCGCACGCGAAACGTTATATTTGCGAAGAGCGAAAATGCATATTTGAGGGTTGGCAGGCTTTGCCGGCGCAAAACGTGGGTGCAAATCCTCCAGCGAACGCAACAAAACGCAACAAATCGAAACGAGAAAGGCGCTTTATGAACACAGCCGCTATTGTGCTTGCCGCGGGCGAAGGTTCGCGCATGAAGTCGAAGCATTCCAAGGTAACGCATTGCATTCTTGAAAAACCCCTGGTCAGATGGGTTGTAGATGCGACGAAGCAAGCGGGTGTGGAAAAGGTGATTACCGTAGTGGGCCATGGCCGCGCAGAGGTTGAGCCGTTGGTGGGCGATACCGCAACGGTGGTGCAGGAGCAGCAGCTGGGCACGGCAAATGCGGTTTCCGTGTGCAAAGAAGCGCTTGCGGATTTCGATGGCTCGCTTCTGGTTCTTACAGGCGATAGCCCCCTGGTCACCGCCGACACGCTGCGCGCCTTGGTGCAAAAACGTGAGGAAAGCCAGGCTGCCGTGGTGGTTCTTACCATGGTTGTGGATGATCCCTTCGGCTATGGTCGCATTGTGCGCGATGCGCAAGGAAACGTAGAGCGCATTGTGGAGCAAAAAGATGCCACGCCCGAGCAGCAGGCTATCACCGAGTGCAATTCCGGTTTCTACTGCTTCGATGCGAAAGCGCTGTTTTCTGCCCTTGAACAGGTGAAATCGAATAACTCTCAGGGCGAGTACTACTTGACCGATGTTTTGGAAATTGCGCGCGAAGCCGGTCGTGCCGTGCTGGCGCAGGTGGTGGAAGACCCCACCGAGTGTCTGGGCGTGAACACGCGCGTTCAGCTGGCGCAGGCGGCAAAGAAAATGCAGCAACGCATCAACACGGCGCATATGCTGGCGGGCGTGACCATGGTTGACCCCGATCAGGTGTGGGTTTCTCCGGAAACGACCATCGGTATGGATACCGTTATCTACCCAGGGGTCACGCTTTTGGGCAAGTGCGCTATTGGGCAAGATTGCATTTTGGGGCCGAATTCCCACTTGCGCGATGCGCGTTTGGAAGACGGCACGAAGCACTTTGTTTCCTAAAGGTGCTTTTAATCAGAAAAATGTCACTTTTTCAGGTAAAAACAGCGTTTTCGCCTAATAGCATCTCCCCTGAAAATGGCCTGTTGAGTACAATATGAGATTATGAGATAGCTGCGCTTCCGCGCGGCAGCAGTTATTGGTATGCGCAAAATCAAGGAGCACATTCATGAAGACGGAAATGAAGAAGAGCATGGCGCTTTTTTCCGGCTCGGTCAACCCTGCACTGGCCGAGGGAATCGCCCGTGAACTGGGGACAGAATTAGGGGCGGTGAAGCTGGAGAAGTTCGCGAATGGCGAAATCTATGCACGCTATGAGCAGAGCGTTCGTGGTGCCGACGTTTTTCTGATTCAGTCCGTTGCCGGCACGAGCGTGGGCTCGGGCATGGACGTCAACGATGCATTGATGGAAATGCTAATCATGGCAGATGCGGCAAAGCGAGCATCCGCCCGCACCATCACCGCTGTTCTTGCCCATTACGGTTACGCCCGTCAGGACCGCAAGGCCGCACCGCGCGAGCCGATTACCGCAAAGTTGGTTGCCGATTTGCTGCAGGTTGCCGGTGTTGACCGCGTGATCACGCTTGATCTGCACGCAAGCCAAATTGAAGGCTACTTTGATATTCCGGTGAACCACCTGACCGCAATGCCTGTTCTTATCGACGCTATTAACAAGAAGGGCTTTGACGCTTCCGAGCTTTGCATTGTAAGCCCCGATGTGGGTCGCGCGAAGGAAGCAAAGAAGATGTCCACCCTGATGGGAGCCGACCTTGCCATTATGCATAAGGATCGCCCGGGTCATAATAAGGCAGAAATCACCGCTCTGATCGGCGATGTTACCGGCAAGATCTGCATTCTGAACGACGATATGGTTGACACGGCGGGATCTGCTTGCGCTGCCGCAAAGACGCTTTTGGAGAAGGGCGCGAAGCGCGTGTTTATGACCAGCACGCATCCGGTTTTGTCCGGCCCGGCGTTCGACCGCATTCGCGATTCTTCCATTGAGCAGCTTATTGTGTGCGACACAATTCCGATTGATCCGGAAAAAGCTGCCGCTTCGCGCATCAAGGTGGTTTCCGTGGCTCCGCTTTTGGCGCGCGCCATCAACGAGGTGTACCACTGCGGATCGGTCGCTTCCATTTTCTAAGTGCGTTCGAACTGCGCGTTTGTGTAGTGTTTTGAAGGGGTGCGTCCTTGGGGCGCGCCCGTTTTTTTGAAAGGTTGTGAGAAGGCAGGCATGGCAGATACGTTTCTCATTGTGGGTTTGGGAAATCCTGGCGATGAATATGCCCATACGCGCCATAATGCCGGTTTCGATACCGTGGACTCCCTTGCGGATGAGCTGGGCGTTCGTTATTGGAAGACCGAAGGCGGTGCATTGGTGGGCAAGGTCTCTTGGCATGATTTCGATCTGATTTTGGCTAAGCCGCAAAGCTACATGAACACCAGCGGCGGCCCCGTGAAAACGCTGTGCTCCACGTATAAGGTTTCGCCCGATCATCTGGTTGTTATCCACGATGAACTGGATATTGATCCGGGTACGATTCGTGTGAAATTCGGCGGCGGCCACGCGGGCCACAACGGTCTGCGTTCGATTTGCGACAAGCTGGGCACACGCGATTGGTTCCGCGTGCGTTGCGGCATTGGGCGTCCTCCGGGAAGAATGCCGGTTGCGGATTGGGTTTTGTCGCGTCCGAAGAAGGAGGCAGAGCAGGATTTTGCCCAGGCGGTGCAGCTTGCAACTCAGGCAACGCTGTTTCTGCTGGAAAACGGCTTAGAAAAAACGCAGCAGAAGTTTAATTAAACGTAGGGCAAGAGCGAGAGCGACAGAGGCGTACAATAACAGCGCGGAGGTAAAAAGTGACGAAGACGGAGAATCATTCCGCAGAAAAAAAGACGAAGATTCCAGCGAGCTTGCTTATAACGTTTGCAGTGCTCTCTATTTCCGGCGGTCTGGGTAATTGCTCGCAGACAGCAGTAAACGCCCTGCTTACGGGCATGTCCGCTGAAATGGGTGTTTCTGTTGCCACAAGCCAATGGCTCACCTCGGGCTACATTTTGGCGCTGGGTGTTTTCGTTCCGCTTGCTCCGTTTTTGTCGAAACGCTTCTCTGAGCGCTTCATGATGATGGTGGCACTTGGTTGTATTGCCGCGGGCTCGCTTCTTGTTATTGCCGCGCCGCTGTTTCCCGTGGCGCTGCTGGCGCGCGTTGTGCAGGCGGCCGGCGCGGGGTTGATGATGCCTGCTATGCAAACCATGGTTATGGTTGATATGCCGCACGAACGGATGGGCCTGTTCATGGGAATCAACGGTATTGCCATGGGCTTCATGGTAAATCTTGGTCCCACAATCGGCGGTGCACTTGAGAGCGCGTTCGGATGGAAGAGCTTTTTCTGGTTTATCTTCGTCTGCATGGTGATCATGATGATTCCCACCATGAAATACGCTCGTTCGCGGGGCGGCAACAAACAAGAACGCTTCGATGCGCCCTCGTTTATCATCTGCGGTTTTGGCTTCGTGGGCTTGCTTTTGGGTTTCAGCAACGCAAGCAACTTGGGTGTGACCCATGTTGCGGTATGGCTTCCCATAATCGTGGGCTCTTTGCTGATTGTTCTGTTCGTGCGCCGCGAAAAGCACATGGTGAATCCGCTGATCAGCATGGATATCTTCGCTGATCGTCAATATTGCTGGGGCTTCATTGGCAGCTGCGTTTTAAGTGCGGCGTTTGTGGGAACCATGCTGGTTGTTCCGCTGTATGTGGAAGACCTGCGCGGCGGTACGGCGCTTGATGCGGGCATTGTTTTGCTACCGGCATCGCTGATGGCGCTGGTGGCGAATGTGGGTGCTGGTGCCTTGATGGATAAGTTCGGCGCACGTAAAGTGCTGATAGCGACCACAACGTTTCTCGTGGTTGGTGCAGTTTTGGCGCTGTTCTGCGATGATGAGACGCCGCTTTGGTTCTTGGCGGTGTCCCAGGCGGTTCGCGCGTTAGGCATTTCGGGAAGCATTGGTCCGTTTATCGGATGGGCGCTTGAAAAGTTGCCTGGGCGCATTGTTTCCGATGGAAGCTCGTTTCTTACCGTGGGGCGTCAAGCGTGCGCCTCGTTGGGAACGGCCGCTATGGTGCTGCTGATTGTGACGTTTTCCCAGATGGGACAATCTGTTTTTGCGTATCACGCAGCGTTTTTCTTCTCGGTAGTGTTCTCCGTTCTCACCTTCCTGGTGGCAGTGCTGAAGGTTCGCTCGTAGCCTCGCCTGTTGACAAATTACCCCACCTTTTGTCAACAATGCGCTGCTTTACGATGCATTGCCTATCGTTTCTTTTCCGTAAAATGGTCACTCGTTTTTGCCCGAATGTGTTTTCCTGCTGGCGCAAAAAAGGGATAATCGATTTTTAGGTTTTTCCTAAAAAATGAAGGGAGTCTGCATGTCAGAACAGGAAAAGGCGGAACAAGAAGTTACCGCCGTTTACGACGCGCGTGAGCTGGGCGCTCCTAAGATGGGCATCTTGGGCCTTCAGCACATGTTTGCAATGTTCGGTTCCACTATTTTGGTGCCGGTTCTTACCGGTCTTTCCGTTTCCGCAACGCTTTTATTCGCTGGTTTGGGAACGCTTCTGTTTCATTTGATTTCGAAGCGCAAAGTGCCCGCGTTCTTGGGTTCGTCCTTCGCGTTTTTGCCGGGCTATTTCGCCATTGCCGCAGCTGGCGTTGAGTATTTGCCGTACGCCTGCTTGGGCGTTGCATGCGCAGGCTTGCTGTATTTGGTGCTCTCTGCGCTGTTCCGTGCTTTCGGTGCGGCGCGCGTTATGCGCTACTTCCCGCCTGTGGTAACGGGCCCCATTGTTATCTGCATTGGCTTGTCCCTGGCAAGTACGGCAATTTCGAGCTGCCAGACCGACTGGCCGATTGCCATTATTGCCATTGTTGTTATTGTGGCGTGCAGTATCTTCGGTAAGGGCATGATCAAGATCGTCCCCATTCTTATGGGCGTTATCATCTCTTACGTAATTGCCGGTTTTATGGGCGTTGTGGACTTCTCCGGCGTGGAAAGCGCGGCATGGATCGGTCTGCCCGTGCTGTGGGAGAACACCGTGTTTTCCCTGTTCGGACCTGGTTTCAACTCGGGTATTGCGCTGACGGCCATCATCACCATCATGCCGATTGCCCTGGCTACCATGATCGAGCATATCGGTGACATTTCTGCTATTAGCTCCACGTGCGAGCGTAATTTCATTGCCGATCCGGGCTTGCATCGCACGCTTTTGGGTGACGGCCTTGCTACCATTGTGGCGTCGCTGTTCGGCGCTCCTGCTAACACGACGTACGGCGAAAACACCGGCGTTTTGGCCCTGACCCGCGTTTACGATCCGCGTGTGGTGCGTCTAGCGGCCGTTTTCGCAATCGTCTTCAGCTTCAGCCCCAAGTTTGCAGCTATTATCGGCGCCATGCCCAGCTGCGTTGTTGGCGGCGTTTCTCTGGTTCTGTATGGCATGATTTCCGCAGTTGGCGTGCGCAATCTTGTTGAGAATCACGTGGATTTCTCCAAGAGCCGCAACGTTTTGATTGCTGCTTTGATTCTGGTGCTGAGCTTGGGTATTGCCTACAGCGATGCGGGTGCTATCAATATTATGCTGGGCGAAGTCACCATTGGCCTTTCCGGTTTGGCTGTGGGCTCTTTGGTGGGCATTCTTATGAACGCGTTCCTGCCGGGCAAAGATTACCATTTCGATGCTGGCAAGGTTGATCAGGCCATGCTTACCATCGATGACGGCGTAACGCTGAATAACGTTGACGACCCGCTTACGGAAGAAGAGAAAAACAAGCGCCCGTAAGTTTTATTGATTGCAGGGTTTTCCGTTGCTGTTTATCAAGCGGATTGTTCGTGCCCTATAATTGCTCTAGCTTGTATTAACAAGGCGCTGCGCAAGAGTATTTTTGTTTCGAGAAGGCAAAAATGCGGATTGCGTGGCGCTTGTTGTTTGAACGCCGTGCGGATCGGCTTTGAATGAATACGGAAGGAATCGCCATGGCGTTCATGCTGGGTTGCGAAAAAATATGTGTCGATTACCCCACGAAGCAAGTGTTTAGCGATTTGTCGCTGGGGGTCGATGAAGGTGCGCGCATTGGCATTGTTGGACGCAATGGCGATGGAAAATCCACATTGCTCAAAGTGCTGACCGGCGCCGTTGAGCCTGATAGCGGACGTGTTTATCGCACTCACGGCGTATCGGTTGGCATGTTGGGGCAAATGGATGGCCTGGACAACGAAAGCACCGTCGAGCGTGCCGTGGTGGGCAACCTGGAAACATACGAATGGGCGGCCGATGCGAAAATCCGCGACATTATTGCGGGACTTCTGAGTGACATTCCCTGGGATGGCTTGGTGGGAACGCTTTCGGGCGGACAGCGCCGTCGCGTTGACTTGGCGCGCCTTCTGGTGGGTGATTGGGATGTTCTTGCCCTGGACGAACCCACAAACCATCTGGACATTCGTGCTATTACGTGGCTTGCCGGCCACCTGAAAAACCGGTGGCGTGCGGGGCAAGGCGCGCTGCTGGTGGTAACGCATGACCGCTGGTTTTTGGACGAAGTCTGCTTGAACATGTGGGAAGTGGTCAACGGCAACGTTGAGCCATTCGAAGGCGGATTTTCCGCGTACATTATGCAGCGCGTTGAGCGCGATCGTTTGGCAGATTTGGCGGAACAGAAGCGTCAAAACCAGCTGCGTAGGGAACTCGCCTGGCTCTCGCGTGGTGCCCGTGCGCGTTCAACGAAGCCGAAATTTCACGTTGCTGCAGCTCAGGCGCTTATCGCAGATGTGCCACCCTTGCGTGACACGTTGGAGCTCAAGCGTATGGCCATGGCACGTTTGGGAAAGCGCGTGTGCGACATAGAGAACGTTACGGTTTCCTTTGATGGCAAACCGCCGGTGCTCTCGGATGTAACATGGCTTATTGGTCCGGGTGACCGCGTGGGCATTGTAGGCGAAAACGGCGCGGGTAAAACAACGCTGCTTCGTCTTATTCAGGGCCAGATAACGCCTGATAAAGGGCGTGTTCGTATTGGGCAGACCGTTCGCTTTGCCGTGCTGTCGCAACATTTGGACAACTTGAAAGCATTTGGGAGCGATCGCGTGCGCCAGGTTATTGGCCGCTATAATTCGCGCGTGATGCTTGATGGCAAGGAATCCACGCCTGCGCAACTTTTGGAACGTTTAGGCTTTTCGCACGCGGATTTGAACGAGCCGGTGTGCGATCTTTCGGGCGGGCAGAAGCGCCGCCTTGCACTGATGCTCATTTTGCTGGATGAGCCGAACGTTTTGATTTTGGACGAACCGGGCAATGACCTGGACGTTGACATGTTGGCTGTTGTGGAAGACATGCTTGATAGCTGGCCGGGCACGTTGATTCTGGTGACGCACGACCGCTACCTCATGGAGCGCGTTACCGATGACCAGTACGCCCTGATAGGCGGTACGCTGCAGCATCTTCCCGGCGGTGTTGACCAGTACTTGCGGCTGGCGGCAGCGCAGGGCGAAGCGGACGCGCGTGCTGTAACAAATGCGGCTGTTTCTGCAGGTAGCGGGCAAGATGCTTCCGCTTGCGCAGCAGGGGAAGGCGCTGGCGGTGCCGGCACAACCGCTGGTGCAGCGGCGGATTCCGCCTCCGATAGCGCGGCGGCAAAGCCGAAGCTCTCGGGCGGTCAGCAGCGCGAATTGCGCAAGCAAATGGCCTCGTTGGAACGCAAAACGGAAACGCTGCGGGGTAAAATCGAGCAAGCTCAGGAGCGTATGGGGCAGGCGGACCCTTCCGATTACGTGAAACTGGGCGAAATTCAGGCGGAAATCGCAGGCTATCGTGATCAAATAGACGCCATGGAGCTGGAGTGGTTTGATTTGGCGGAAACGCTGGGCGAATAACGCGCGTTGTTCCCACGGGCGCAGGTGCGGCCGATTCTTTGCGCCGCCGCATGCATCGACAAACGATGAACCCTTCTTTCGTTTTGCGGGCACAGCCGCTTTTTCGCGCTGCCGCATGCACGTGTGCATCCTTACCTTTTTCGCGCAAAAACGCAGTTCAATCACTTGTTTCTTGTGACCTCACGCATAAAAAACCATAATGCAGGTTAACTGATACCTGCCCGTAACGTTGCTGATGCCCTGTTTGCGTTATTCTGTTTCTTAAAGGAAGCGTTATGTTTGCTGCCAGGAGAAAGGAACAGATATGGCACGATTTTGCTCAAGCTGCGGTGGTTCTGTTGAGCCGGGCCAAAAGTTTTGCATGAACTGCGGCGCGCCCATTATAGAGGTAACGCAGCAGGCTTCTCCGCAATCGACGAATCAGGGCTTTGCTGCGCCATCGCCGCAAGCTCAGGTAATTACGAACGGTTCGCCCTTATCGCGTGCATGGAACGACTTCCGCAACGAAAAAGGCCTGATAGGACGCCTGGTTGTTCTGTGTATTTTGATGTGCATTCCCATCGTGAATTTCTTTGTTGTGGGGTACGGTCTTATGTGGTGCGCCGATTCCGCATTGGGGCGCAATCAGGGAATGCCCGCTAAATATCTGACGGGCGCCACGTTCACGTTGGGCTTTTTCTCCTTCGTTGTCTCGCTGGTGTGGAGCGTTGTCTTTGGCCTGCTGGGCGCTATTCCGATAATCGGCGTTCTTGCTTCTATTGCGTTCTTGGTGCTTTTGCCCTGCTTGGTTCTAAGCCAGGTGCGTCTTGCCCTGTTCGGCTCGCTGGGTAGCGCGTTTGAGTTGTCGAAGGTGTGGGACGTGTACAAGCCCAACCTGGGAACGACGCTTGTCATTGCGTGGGCGCCGCAGCTTCTTGCCCTTGTAGCGATTGTGGTCATTGGGTTCATTATGTCGCTCTTCGGCGGCGTGAGCATTCTTTCGTTTGCTTATGGCGATGGCGGCCTAGCTGCAGGCATGGGTGCTTTCGGCGTTATCATTATGATTATCGGCGGCATTTTGATCTCGTTCGTGGAAACGGCTGCCACGTTGATTATGTATCGCGCGTTTGGCTATTTCGTTGCGGAAACTGCTCCGCAATGGGCGCGCGATGGTTTGATTGCCAACCCACAAGCACGCGTGTAACCAGGGACTTTTTTGCTGCTGCTTGATTGTTCGCTTGATTAGGTGACAGGGGGGTCGCTGTCCGCGTTTTGCTTCGGGTGCTTGCAGAAGGTTTCAGCTGCAGCGTTTTGGTCGCGAAGGAAAAACATATGACGGCGGCTCTTTTCTATAAGATGAAGGGGCGCAACAAGGAACCCCTGGCCGCCCATGGAGAGTATGAAGCAAAAGTAACGGGACAAAGACGGTTTTGTGTCGTTTCTTGTGCTTTCAGCTGTTTTTAATAATTCGGCGGTAATGTTTGCCCAAACGAACAGGAGGAAAGTATGTCTGATTTTTCAAACGATGACGATAAAACGTACTACCCGCGTTACGACTCTCAGACCGGTGAGCCTTTGCATCCGCCCGTAGCGTCTGCGCCGCAAGCGGGCGCGCAGGCCGAACCGCAGGCACAGGCTGCTTCATCGGCTGCTTCGCAGGCGCAAACTGCATCTGCTTACACGGCTCCCGTTTATACGGCGGCTCCGGCAAAGGCACCTTCTGCGAAAAGCGGTGGCTTGAAAACGTTCCTGTTGGGCTTTTTGGGCGCTGCGGTAGCGTGCATTTTGGCTGGTGGCGTGCTGTTTGGCGCGCTTTCGGCGAATACAGATTCCGGCAGTGGGTCTTCCGGTTCGGTGAACCTGGGCTCAAACGACTCGACCTCGATCACGGTGAAGGGTGAAGATGCCAACTTGGCGGAAGTCATTGCCGAGAAAACCACGCCTTCCGTGTGCTGCATTTACGTGTACTCCAAGCAAAGCGGGTATTCCCTGTACGGCTTTGGCAATTCAAGCTCCGATGAGCTTTCCCAGTCTTCGTTGGGAAGCGGCGTTATCCTGAGCGCCGATGGGTACGTTCTTACGAATTACCACGTGATCGAAGGCGCCGATGCGCTGAAGGTTTCCGCGAATGGCACGGAGTACGACGCGACGATTGTGGGTACCGATGAAAGCTCCGACCTGGCCGTTATCAAGCTTACGGGCGCATCGGGTCTAACTCCCATTGCGATTGGCGACTCCGAAAACTTGACTATTGGCGAATGGGTTATGACCATTGGCAGCCCCTTTGGCCTGGAGTCTTCGGTGGCAACGGGCATTGTTTCCGCAACAAGCCGCTCGCAGATCATGAGCTCTGAAAACTCGAACAGCTCGGGCACATCGATTTACGTGAACCTGATTCAGACCGATGCTGCCATTAACCCGGGCAATTCCGGCGGCGCGCTCGTGGATTCGCAAGGCAAGCTTATTGGTATAAACACCCTGATCACCAGCTATTCCGGTAACTACTCCGGCGTTGGTTTCGCAATCCCGGTGAATTACGCCATGGAGATTGCCAATACAATCATCGAAGGCAAAACACCGTCTCATGCGCAGTTGGGTGTGACGCTGGTTTCGGTGACGTCTTCTCTGGCGCAGCGCTATAAGCTCCCCGCTTCTTCGGGCGCCTACATTTCTTCGGTGATTTCCGATTCCAGCGCAGATAAAGCGGGGCTGGAAGTGGGAGACATCATTACGAAGGTGGATGACACCACGGTGACATCCGCAAGCGACCTGATGGTTGCCGTGCGCTTGAAGAGCCCGGGCGACACGATTACGGTTACGTATAATCGCGATGGCAAGGAGAAGACTGCAACGATCGAGTTGGGCTCCGATGCCACCGAGAGCAGCACTTCAAGCTCGCTTCTGCACAGGGGATCAACTTCTAACGCGTAGGTGTGCAAACGTTGCGGGTGCGCGTGTGCGGATGCGCGTGAGCACACGAGTGACGCCGCGTGAAGCGTGAAAAACGTACAAGGGCTTTGGAAAAAGCAAGAAAAGGCTGAGTGTTCCGCTTGGCCTTTTCTGTTTTCGGGTACACTGTAAGGAACTATGTAATCAACGGTGGAAGGACCACTATGTCTGAAGAGTACGCTTATAAGCGCGTTTTGCTGAAACTGTCCGGTGAGGCTCTTGCGGGAAGCCAGGGCTACGGAATTGACCCCAAAGTTGTTGACGATCTTGCTGAAGAGCTGGTAGATGTTGTTGACGGCGTTGAGCTGTGCATTGTTGTGGGCGGTGGCAACATCTTCCGCGGTATGGCGGGTGCGGCCGAAGGCATGGATCGCTCTCAGGCAGACTACATTGGTATGCTGGCAACCGTTATGAACTCGCTGGCGCTGCAGGAAGCGTTTGAGCGTCACGGCATTGAAACCCGAGTTCAGAGCGCTATTTCCATGCAGGAAGTATGCGAGTCGTTCATCCGTCGCAAGGCAGTGCGTCACTTGGAGAAGGGCCGCGTGGTTATTTTCGCCGCAGGCTCGGGCAATCCGTACTTCACAACCGACACCGCCGCCGCTTTGCGCGCGTGCGAGCTCGATTGCGAGTTGCTGATGAAGGCAACCAAGGTTGATGGCGTGTACGACAAGGACCCCGTGAAGAACCCTGACGCCAAGAAGTTCGACCGCATTTCTTATAAAGAGGTTCTGGCGCGCGATTTGCACGTGATGGATGCCGCGGCAACGTCTTTGTGCATGGATAACAGCCTGCCTATCATGGTGTTCAACCTTGATGGCAAGGGTAACATTGCTGCTGCGCTGCGTGGCGAATCTGTGGGCACCGTGGTTGAGTAGGGTCGAAAACAAGGAAGGGAAAGGACACTACCATGCTTGATATGATTAAAGAATCTGCTGATGAGCATATGAAAAAGGCGCTCGAGTCGCTGGATTACAACTTTGCAAGCGTCCGTACTGGCCGCGCGAACGCCATGGTGCTTGACCGCATCAAGGTTGATTATTATGGCGTGCCCACGCCCGTGAATCAGGTGGCCGCCGTGAAGTCCCCTGATGCGCACCTTCTGGTTATCGAACCGTGGGAGAAAAGCACCCTGCGCGCTATTGAGCATGCCATCCTTGCCTCTGACCTGGGTGTAACGCCTTCGAATGATGGTAACTGCATTCGCCTGCCGTTCCCGCAGCTTACCGAGGAGCGTCGTAAAGAGCTGGCAAAACAGTGCAAGGCGTTTGCGGAAGAGGCGCGTGTTGCCGTGCGCAATGCTCGTCGCGAGGCGAACTCCGACATTGCCAAGACCATCAAGGAAGAAAGCCTTCCCGAAGATGATCAGAAGCGCTACGAGAACGAAATCCAGAAGATGACCGACAAGTACATTGCGACTATTGATGAGGCATGCAAGAAGAAGGAAGCCGAGGTCATGACGGTGTAGGTTGCGCTGTTCTGTCGAACAGCGCAACTGCTCGACGCTGCGAAGCGTCTGGGCTTGCCATTTGACCTTTTTGTGCTCCTCTTCGCGTACCGAAGTACGCTCGGTCGCACAACAGGCCAACTGCCTGCGCCGATATGCTTCTCGCTGACGTTGGTGCGAAGGGGAGCGCAAGGCTGCAAGAACCCGCTCGCTCGCACACGGCACGTCAGGCCGCTTAGTTCGTCTCGCGGAACCTTTCACGCCAAATCGCTCCGCCGATACGGCTAAACAGCGAGGTGGTGCGTACCGAAGTGCGCTCGGTCGCACAACAGGCCAACTGGCTGCGCCGATACGCTTCTCGCTGACGTTGGTGCGAAGGGGAGCGCAATGCTCCGCCGATACGGCTAAACGCGGGATGCGGCAGGCCAACTGCCTGCGCCGATACGCTTCTCGCTGACGTTGGTGCGAAGGGGAGCGTGGCGTTTTGCCGATGTGACCGTTGGGATTTGCACCTCTACTGGAAGGAGGGCTTGTATGAATAAGCCACTGGACTACATATACCCGAGCCCTCCCGAGGGTCTTGATCCGAAAGCGCTTGATCTGAAGCGTATTCCGAAGCACGTTGCGTTAATTATGGACGGCAACGGGCGTTGGGCAAAAGCGCGCGGCAAAAATAGGTTGAGCGGGCATAAAGCAGGAATCGAGGCTGTTCGTGAGTCTATTCGCATGGCTTCTGACCTGGGAATTCGTTATTTGACTATCTATTCCTTCTCCTCTGAGAACTGGAAGCGCCCGCCTGAAGAAGTTATTGGGCTCATGGATTTGTTTGCAAAAACCATGTTAGCCGAAGTGGCGGAGCTGCATAAAGAACACGTGCGTGTGAAGACTATTGGCGACTTGTCTATGCTGCCGCCGAAAACGCGCGATGCGTTCAAGCAAGCGTGGGAGACCACGAAAGACAATTCGGGCATGACGCTGGTTGTTGCGGTGAATTACGGTGGCCGCAAGGAGATTGTGGATGCGGCGGCAGCATTCGCCCAGGCAGCGCAGGAAGCGCATGAACGGGGTGAAGAGCTGGAGTGCACCGAAGAGACCTTCGCGAAATTCCTGTATACCAGCGATATTCCCGACCCTGAGCTGCTCATTCGCACGAGCGGCGAGATGCGTATTTCTAATTTTCTTTTATGGCAGATTGCCTATTCTGAATTTGTGGTAACCGATGTTTTATGGCCCGATTTTGATCGTTATGAGTTTTTGCGTGCTTTGCTGCAGTACCAAGGGCGCGATCGTCGATTCGGAGGTGTGAAGTAGTCATGTCCGAACAAGACAACCGCGACATGCAAGAATGGCCGCATGATCCTGAGCCGGGCACGTTTCGCGACAAGTTTCGCCAGAGCCGCTATAACGATGGCTCGAATGAGCAGGATCGCACCGAGCCTACGCGTGGCGAGCGCATAAAAGACGCGGCGTATAAAAAGACGCCAAATCGTTTCAAGAACGCCTCTGACCTGCAGGTTCGTTTGCGTACTGGTTTCATCTACATTGTGCTGACGCTGGCTGGCATTGTTTTGGGCGGCTGGGGTTTAGTTGTCATGCTTTCGGTGACAGCGGGCATTTGCGCGGGCGAGTTCTACTTCATGCTGCGCAAAGACTCGAAATTACCCAACGAGGTTTTAGGCATTATCGGCGCTGTGGCTTTCCCGCCTGCTGCTCATTTATGGGGCTTGGCGGGTTGCATGATGGTGTCGCTGCTGTTGCTTTTGGCACTGTTGGTGTGGTACGTGTTTTGGCTGCGCGCGCGCATTGCCGATGTGGGCGTGAGCTTCTTCGGCGCTCATTACACGGGCCTGTTGCTCTCGAGCTTTGTGCTGATTGACACCGCTATGGAGTGGCCGTATAGCTCGCTGGCGCTGTTCGTGATTTTCGCGAGCGTGTGGCTCAACGACGGCATGGCGTACCTGGTGGGAAGCAAGATTGGCAAACATAAACTGGCGCCGCACATTAGCCCGAAGAAAAGCTGGGAAGGTTTCATTGCCGGTATTGTGACCTCGATGGCGGTGTGGTGCGTGTTCGTTGTTGTGCCGGGCGTGACCATCTCTGTTCCGCAGGCGCTTGTGTTCGGATTGATTTGCGGCTTGATGAGCGTTTTGGGCGACCTTGCGGAAAGCCGCATTAAGCGCAATTCCGGCGTGAAGGATTCGGGTACCATTATGCCTGGTCACGGTGGACTTCTTGACCGTACCGACTCGATGTTCATTGCGGCTGCGGTGGCGTTTGTGCTTTTGACGTTTGGCGGCTGCATTAATGTGGTGTTTTAAGAAGGCAATATGAAACGAATCGCTGTTTTAGGATCTTCGGGCTCTATTGGAACGCAAACGCTGGACGTATGCCGTCAGCACGCGGATAAGCTGAAGGTCACTGCGTTGGCTGTGGGCAGTCGTGCGAGTGTTCTGGCTGCTCAGACGAAGGAATTTGGCGTTAAGAACTGCGCGATTGGCCGCGATGACCTGGCGGGCAGCGCAGATGTGCCCGAAGGTTGCCGTTTTGGTTTCCAGGCGGTTTTGGACTTGATTCAAGCCGATGACGTTGATGTTGTGGTGAATTCCCTGGTGGGAGCCGCAGGTTTGCGCGTGAGCTACGAAACGCTGCGTGCGGGCAAGGTCTTGGCGCTGGCAAATAAGGAGTCGCTGGTTGTGGGCGGCGACTTGATTATGCCCATGGCTGCCCAGCTTGATGCGCGCGCGGGGCACGTGGGCGCTCTTATGCCAATTGACTCCGAGCATGGCGCAATTTATCAATGCCTTTTAGGGGAGAATCCTAAAGAAGTTGCAAAGCTGTGGGTTACGGCATCGGGTGGACCGTTTCGCGGTAAGACAGTGGCGGAGTTGAAGGACGTTACTCCTGCTCAAGCGCTTGCGCATCCCACGTGGAACATGGGCGCGAAGATAAGCATTGATTCTTCCACCCTGATGAACAAGGGACTGGAAGTTATTGAGGCGCATCATTTGTTCAATATGCCGTACGATAAGATTGAAGTGGTGGTGCAGCCACAAAGCGCCATTCATTCCATGGTCGAGTTCACCGATGGAAGCGTTAAGGCGCACTTGGGAACAACGGATATGCGTATCCCCATTCAATTTGCGTTGTCGTTCCCCGATCGCTGGGAAGCTCCTGTTCAGCCGCTTGATTTCCGTACGTTGGGGTCGCTTGATTTTGCAGCGCCCGATGAAAAAACGTTCCGTTGCTTGGCGCTTGCTCGCCATGCGGGTACGGTGGGCGGTACGCTGCCGTGTGCGATGAATGCTGCGAATGAGATTGCGGTGGCGGCGTTTTTGGGCGAGCAATGCTCGTATTTGGGCATTGCCGATTGCGTTGAGGCGGTTATGGAAGCGCATCAGGCGCAGGCGGTGGAGTCGCTTGAGCAGCTTGAAGAAGTGGACGCATGGGCGCGCGCTCAGGCGCGGCATGTGTTGGGGCTGTAGCGGCTTTGTTGTGTTCCGCTGGATTTTTCCAAGACTGCGCTCTTTACAAAGTTTCCCCAGGTAGAATTCTAATAGAAACCTGGTGAAAGGATTTTTCTGCATGGATATTCTTCTGATGCTGATATACGTGTCGCTTCTTCTTGGGTTGCTGGTTATCATCCATGAAGGCGGGCATTACCTGGCGGCGCGTGCATTTGGCGTACGTGTAACCGAGTTCATGGTTGGTTTTCCTGGCCCGAGCTTGAGCATTCGTCATGGTGAGACGCGTTTTGGCGTGACGTGCGTTCCGTTGGGCGGCTACGCACGTGTGTGCGGCATGGAAACTGGCCCCATGAGCCCGTACTTGCAGATGACGCTTGCCGCCATGTATGCGCGCGGAACAGCGGAAATGGAAGATATTGCGCGTGATTGCGGCATTTCCGATGATGAAGCGTTAAAGGCGCTGGACGAGCTGGTTGAGTGGGGCTGCTTGACGGGTCCCAAGAAAAAAGATCAGTACAACACGTATCGTTTGGTGGACGTGCGCCCAACGCGTCGGCAAATCAAGAAGGCGGAAAAAGCGGGGCTTCCCGTTCCCGCGGCATACGAAGAAGGTCAACCGCGTCCTTGCGAAGACGCAAAAGCCCTGTTTGAACATGAGTACAAGCAGCAGTATCGCTCTCTTCCTTTTTGGAAGCGTTCGGTGATTCTGCTGGCTGGCATTGCGGTGAACTTGGTTTTTGCCGTGCTGGCATTCGTGGTTGTGTATTCGATTCTAGGCTTTGACGTTCAAAATACGGATACGGGCGAAATCACGCATCGTACGCTGAACCCGTTGCAGTCTATCGCCGTGGGATTCAATTACATTGTGATGGTTGCACAGGCTATTTTGAACTTGTTTAACCCGGCAACGGCGGCGGAAACCGTGTCGCAGTCGTCCTCGATTGTGGGCATTGCGATTATCTCCAAAACAGCTGCCGAGCAAGGATTTGAAACGTTTCTGCTGTTCACTGGCATGATTTCTGTTTCGTTGGGTTTGATGAATCTGCTTCCCATCACGCCGCTTGATGGTGGCCGCTTCGTTATTGAAATCTACCAGCGCATCACGCACCGTCTTGCATCCGAGCGCGCGCTGAACGTTATCACGTCAGTGGGTATGTGCTTTATTCTGGTGCTGTGCGTGGTGATGATTGGTCAAGATGTCATGCGCATTTTCGATGGCTTCTGGAGTCAATAAACGCAGATGGTTCCTTTATGCAGCTGCCGGTGGGCAGATGTATTAGTGTGTTTTTCTGGATGAGCCTTAAACTGGAGTAAAATAGTCAGGTTCGACTAATTTAGAGGGTGCATTTGCGCCCTGTATGCGCATGCGTGAAAAACGCAAGAAAGCGCAGTTGAGAGGCTTATAGATGGATTTTATATCCGCTTTGGACGCGGTGGATGCCTTTGTGTGGGGTCTGCCGATGATCGTGCTTTTGCTGGTGTGCCATGTGTATACCACTATTCGCACAAAAGGCATTCAACGGAAGTTACCGCTTGCTCTAAAGCTTTCTATTTCTTCCGATGATCAGGCAAAAGGCGATATCACCAACTTTGGCGCGATGGTGACTTCGCTTGCTTCTACGTTGGGAACCGGTTCTATTGTGGGCGTTGCCACCGCGGTTTTATCGGGCGGCCCAGGCGCCGTTTTGTGGATGTGGCTCACGGGCGTTTTGGGCATGGCCACAAAATACACGGAAGTGTTCATTTCCATGAAGCATCGCACCATGGACTCGAAGGGCGAGATGATGGGCGGCGCCATGCATGTGTGGGAGCAGCGTTTCAAACGCCCCGATGGCAGCGTTCCTTGGTGGGCGAAATTCGCCGCTATCTGGTTCAGCGTTTTTGCGTGCTTTACGATTTTCGGTATTGGATCTGCGGTGCAAACCAGCGCGATGACCAGCGTAATCTCTGCGAACTTCGATGTTTCTAAAGCTGTGGTGACGTTTGTGATCATTGGATCCGCTGCGCTGATTGTGGTGGGCGGCCTGAAGAACATTTCCGGCATTTGCACGAAACTTGTGCCGTTTATGGGCGGCGCTTACATTCTGGGCTGCTTGTACATCTTGATAACGAATGCGTCGTTTCTAGGCGAGACGATTTCCCTTATCTTTGAGTGCGCATTCACGCCTCGCGCTGCATTTGTCGGTGCCGTTGGCAGCGGTATTGTTACGGCGCTGCAGTTTGGCTGCGCGCGCGGTTTGTTCTCCAACGAAAGCGGTTTGGGCACGGCGCCCATTGTTTCCGCGGCGGCG
Source organism: uncultured Eggerthellaceae bacterium (assembly GCA_934631995.1). Lineage (GTDB taxonomy): Bacteria > Actinomycetota > Coriobacteriia > Coriobacteriales > Eggerthellaceae > CAKUOV01. The sequence goes on along the minus strand of CAKTYF010000019.1, from coordinate 4,733 downwards.
GCTTCCAAGAATCCGGCTCGCCAGGCGTTGGTGGCTATGACAGGCGCATTTTGGTGCACGGTGGTCATTTGTCTGCTGAGCGCCCTGGTCATGGTAAGCACACTGGTGGCGCATCCAGAGATTATGGCATCGGGCGCGGTGGTGGATGGCACCACGTTGGCAAACGAGGTGTTCGGCACCATTCCGTATGTGGGCAAACCCGTGCTTATGCTGGGCATTCTGTGCTTCGCTTATTCCACGATTATCGGCTGGAGCTATTACGGTGATCGCGTGGTTACGTATTTGTTCGGACACAAGTGGGTGCCGTGCTATATTGTGCTGTACCTGCTGATGGGCTTCCTGGGCGGCATGGGCGTGGGCGACATTGCGTGGACGGCCACCGATATCACCAATGCGCTTATGGCGCTGCCGAATATTATCTTGGTATTTCTTGTTGCGGGAACTGTGGGCAAAGAAACGCAGCATTACGTGTATGATGGAAACATCGACGAAGAATGCACCGACCCCATACCGCAACGCCTCGACCTCTGATTTGTTGACAAATTACCCCACCTTTTGTCAACAAAGGAAGGGGCTGGCGGTCGTCGCGGTACGACGAGAGCTCGCTGGCGGTCTGCAGCCGATGGACCTGTTGACATGGGAAGACGCGCGAACGGAAAGGAGCGCCATGAAACCGAATGAGAAAACGCATCAGGTGCTGGTAGGCAACGCAGCGTTTCGCGCGGCGGGACGCGCAGTGCCGTTGGGCGGCGGCGCTCCCGTGGTGGTGCAGTCCATGCTGAATGCCCCCGCCGAAGATGCAGCCGCGAATTTGGCGCAAATCGAGCGACTTGCCGCGGCGGGTTGCGAAGTGGTGCGCATGGCGGTTCCGCGGCTTGATTGCCTAGATGCGTTCGAGGAAGTGTGCGCGGAAAGCCCCCTTCCTGTGGTCGCGGACATTCATTTTGATGCACGAATCGCCATCGGTGCAGCTCAACGCGGCGCGGCGAAGCTGCGTATCAATCCGGGAAACATTGGCGGCTTCGAGAAAACCAACGAAGTGATTGAAGCGGCGTGCGAAGCGGGCATTCCCATTCGCGTGGGCGTGAACGCGGGGTCGCTTGACAAGGAGCTGGCTGCGCGCGATGACCTGACGCTTCCCCAGAAATTGGCGCAAAGCGCAGCCGATTACGCGGCATATTTTGAGAGCCGCGATTTTCACGATGTAGTAGTGTCCGCAAAGGCGCATGATGTTGTTGCTACCATTGAAACGTATCGGCTGTTGTCCGAGCGCATTCCGCAAACGCCGCTTCATATTGGCGTTACCGAGGCGGGCACGCTGTTTCAGGGCATCATAAAAAGTGCCGCTGGCCTGGGAATTCTGCTGGAACAGGGAATTGGCGACACGCTTCGCATCTCTCTGACCGATGACCCCACTCAAGAAGTGCGCGCGTGCTGGGCGCTGCTGAATGCGCTGGGGTTGCGGCATAGAGGCGTGGAACTTATCAGCTGCCCCACGTGCGGCCGCACGCAGGTTGACTTGATTCCGCTGGCAGAAGCCGTGGAGGCGCGCCTTGCTAGTGTGGAGCATCCGCTGAAAGTGGCCGTGATGGGCTGCGTGGTGAACGGTCCGGGCGAGGCATCGGACGCCGATATTGGCGTGGCATGCGGAAACGGTACAGGAATAGTCTTTTCTCAAGGCGAAATGTTGCGTAAAGTAAGCGAAGACGAAATTTTGGACGCACTTATGGAGGAGATTGCGAAACTATGAGCGCTATTTTGAAAATGAGCCAGGTGTACGCGCCCACGCTCAAGGAAGATCCGAGTGACGCTGACATTGCCAGCGCGAAGTTGCTGACGCGCGCGGGCATGCTGCGCAAAGAAGCAGCGGGCATGTATACGTTCATGCCGTTGGGCACGCGCGTTTTGCGCAAGGTTGAGAACATCGTGCGCGAAGAAATGGACTCGCACGGCGGCCAGGAGCTTCTTATGCCGTTTGTGCAGAACGCCGAGCTGTGGCGCGAAAGCGGGCGTTGGGATGCGTACGGCGCGGAGATGCTTCGCTTTACCGACCGTCATGATGTGCAGTATTGCCTGGGTCCGACGCATGAAGAAGTAGTCACTGACCTGGTGAAAAACGAGCTTCGCAGCTATAAGGACCTGCCGAAGAACCTGTATCAGATTCAGCTGAAATTCCGCGATGAGCGTCGTCCTCGTTTCGGTTTGCTGCGTGGCCGCGAGTTCATTATGAAGGATGCGTACAGCTTTGACGCCGATCAAGAGGGCTTGAATGCCAGCTATTCGCAGATGCGCGATGCGTACAGCAACATGTTCAGCCGTATGGGCTTCGATTACCGCATTGTGCAGGCAGACAGCGGCCAGATTGGCGGTAGTGGCTCCGAGGAGTTCATGGTTCTGGCGGAAACGGGCGAGTGCGAGCTGGTGTATTGCGATTGCGGATACGCGGCCGACGCCGAGATTGGCGCGTGCAGCCCGGTGGCGGAGCAGTACGCGTGCGACCAGCTGACGAAGCTTACTACGCCGGGTGTGCACACGATTGCCGAGCTTTCCGCGTTCTTGGATTGCAGCGAAATGGCGCTGATGAAGGCGTTTAGCGGCATTGATGAAGAGGGCACCGTTTGGGTGCTGTTCGTGCCGGGCGCCTACGAGGTAAACGAGATCAAGGCTGCCCAGCTTATTCCGGGATTCCGCCCGCTAAGTGACGAGGAGATGCTGGAATATGGCCTGGTGAAGGGCTCGATGGGCCCCGTTGGCCTGCCTGACGGCGTGAAAGTGGCGGCCGATGAGTGCCTGCGCAACGTTGAACGCTGGTTCGTGGGCGCCAACGAGGAAGGTTTCCATTTTGCGGGCGCAAAGCCAGGCGAAGATTTCCAGGTGGATTGCTGGGGCGACTTGTGCGTGGTCAAGGAAGGCGACGCGTGCCCCGTATGCGGTAAGCCATTGAAGAGTGCGCGCGGCATTGAGGCTGGTCAGATCTTCAAGCTGGGCACGAAGTACTCCGAGGCCATGGGTGCGACGTTCATGGACGAGAACGGCAAGGAGAAGCCGTTCATCATGGGCTGCTATGGCGTGGGCGTTTCGCGCACGCTGGCAGCGGCAGTGGAGCAGTGTCATGACGATGCAGGCATTGTGTGGCCGCTGGCAATTGCTCCGGCGCAGGTTTGCGTGGTGCCGCTGGCGGTGAAGGACGAGATTGTGCAGCCTGCGGCGGAGGATATTGCTGCGAAACTTGCACGTCAGGGCTGGGAAGTGGTCATTGACGATCGCAAGGAGCGTCCGGGCGTGAAGTTTGCCGATGCCGATTTGATTGGCTGGCCGCTTCAGATCACGGTGGGCAAGCGCGGGCTTGATGCTGGCAACGTTGAGGTGAAGGTGCGTAAGACGGACGAGAAGTTTGACGTGCCGCTGGATGCGTTGGAGCAGAAGTTCGCAGCGTTGCGCTCGGCTATCAACTGGGATGATTCCTCGGTTGATTACGAGATGCTGAAGTAGTTTCCGAGGTTGCGGTGGTGTTGCTTTGGTCGCGAGAGTGCTGCGATGTCGCGAGAGTGCTGCGATTGGCGTGCGTTTTGGCGTTGCGGCGGCGCTTGGTGGGGATGCGGGCTCCCGATTGCGCCGCGGGGGACGCTCTTGTATGCGATGCGGCGCCTGCGCGTGGACAGCGCGTTTTCAGCTCGTGATAGCGCGATCTCTTGCTGCAAGGGCGTTTGATGTCGCATAAAAAGTTGAAAAAAGTTCTTGCGTTTATATATAGAGTGCGTCTATAATAATTAGACACACAGAGGTGCACGTAAATTGCGGGGTGGAGCAGTCTGGTAGCTCGTCGGGCTCATAACCCGAAGGCCGTAGGTTCAAATCCTGCCCCCGCGACCATAAATTTTCGCAGGTCAGGCACACAAAGGTCTGACCTGCTTATTTGTGTTTTGGGGCTATTTTTTGGGCTTTGATCGAGATTTGGTCTAATTTTCCTAAATTTTGCTCAACGGCTCATAGAGAGTCCGTATTTACTAGGTCGTTTTCGAGTTCCTTGCTCCTCGATTTCCGTTAAGGTTGCGCACATAATCACCACCACTTGCTGTTAGCAAGTGGTGGTGATTGCGGCGCTTCGCGCCTTTGTTCACTGCTCTTGACGTTCGTTTCGTCGCAAGACGGGCGGCAATCAAACCGAAGCGAAGAGGTTCGCTTTGGTGAAGCCGCAATAACATGGTGCCTATACTTAAGAAGGGGGTAATCCCCCTTCCATTTAATATGAGTAGAACATTGTCAAGAGGCAATGAAGGCCCAAGCCAGGAAAATCTTTCCCGACTTGGGCCTTTCCATCATCACCCGATGATTTCTTCCGACAGGTTGTGTCATCGAACCGACGCTCGTATTCGCAGTTTAATATTCGCGGGTTGACGGCCTCGGGCTGGCGCGGACCGCAGGCGGGTCCGCCGCGTCATCGCCCGTCTATGTCGGCCGTCCTGGCTTCGCATTTCGTTGCTACGGCTGGATGCGCGCACCTTCTGACAAGAAGAATCTTTCGGCGAGCATGGCGGTCGTCTCGCTGCTCAAAAACGGATCTGGGATTGCATCCAACGACCAGTCGATATGGAAGAAGCCACGGGGAATGACCGTTATGGGATTGCCATCGCTTCCCCTACGCGAGCGTTCCTTCGTGAGCGTCAAAGCTAGCGCGTCTTAACAGCATCGTCCCGTTGGCTCAAGATTGCCCCATACGCAATCGATTGGGA
>CAKTYF010000018.1 GCA_934631995.1 uncultured Eggerthellaceae bacterium | reverse complement strand
CTTTTGTTGAACATCGATTACATTTCCGCTTTCTACAACAGCAAAATGAAGGAAATCAACAGCTTGTACGACATGAAGGCCGAGCTGGATACCACGGCTGCGGGTCTAACCGAAAAGCGTGCCAAGGCTGCCGAAGAGGCGCAAGCTGCCGAAGATGCGCTGGTCCAAGCGCAGCAATTGCGCGAGCAAGCGCAAGCTGCGGCCGAAGCGGCGCGCAAGGCGGAAGAGGAAGCCGCCGCTGCGGCAGCTGCCGCAGCCGAAGAAGAAGCTGCGAAGAAGGCCGCCGAAGAAGAAGCTGCCGGCGGCGAGAGCGCGCCCAGCGAAGGCGATTTGACGAACGGCGACGTTTCCTCAAATCCGGGGAGCGATAACGTTGATTGGTCGGTTGATAAGAGCGAGTTCGTGAACCAATGGGCGGGGCGCATTGACGCGTACTTGTCTGGTTCGCCGATGTCGGGTCAGGGTGCCACGTTTGCCGCTGCTGCCTGGGATTACGGCGTTGACCCACGTTTTTCGCCCGCCATCTCGTGCGTTGAAAGCTCCAAGGGGCTCTATTGCTTCCGCAGCCATAACGCATGGGGCTGGGGGAGCTCATCGTGGGATAGCTGGGAAGAGGCCATTAATTCCCACGTGCGCGGTCTTTCGCGCGGTTACGGTTACACGGTAACGATTGAAGGTGCCAAGAAATACTGTCCGCCGAACTGGGAATTCTGGTATTCGCGCGTGTGCGCGGAAATGGCGAAAATCTAGGTTTGCTGCGCTTTTGCGGGGCTTGCCGCCGATTGAGAAGCGCGTTCGTTGGGCTCTGGCTCTGCGTAACGTGCTGCGCGTTTCTTTTCGCTGTGCGCCGGGGAGCGCGTTTCACAAGAGTCGCCCGTCCGTTGTTACCGTCTAGAAGTGGTACCCGTATGAATCGGCCAGCAGCACATCGAACTCAAAATCGTTGTCGATAAACCACTCAATAATGGTAGGCAATGCCTCTACCGTGGTGTCTTTTGCGGCGGAGTCGTGCATTAAAACACAGCAAGAATGGCATCCTTCGGCCTGGTCAAGGGCGTAATCGGCAATGAATTGCGCATCGTGATCGCCACCATCGCCGCTTGAGACGTTCCAGTCAAAGTAGTGGTAATTCTCGCGTGCCATGCGGTCGGTGATTTCGTCTACAATGCCGCCGTTGAAACTGTTGTGACTGCCGCCGGGGAAGCGCACGAGCGTAGGTTCAAAGCCCAGGTAGCCTTCGATTGCGGCGCCCGCTTCATGTAAATCGCTCCAATAGGCATCGGCGCTGGCATACACTTGCTTGTAATCGTGTGTGTACGTATGGATAGCCACCTGATTCCCAGCGTCCCAAATGTCTTTTACGTATTCGAGCTGGGGCTGGTTGCCTTTCACGAACCAAGTTGCTTTCACGCCGTAGGAATCCAAGATCTCCAAAATGCGGTGTGTGTTGGTCGAAGGGCCGTCGTCGAACGTGAGATACACGGTTTTTGGGCCAGGCTTGACATCGTTTGCGCTGGTGCTGGTGGCGCGGCGCTCTTCGGCACTGCGTGTATGTGCGATTGCAAGGTTTCCGGCCTCCGTTTTCTTGACCCCTTGTTTTTCGGGTGCATCTACTGAAGTTGCGCCTGCAGATGCTGAACTGTCTGAAGCGCTGGTGTCGGAATCGCCACCGAAAAGCGAGCAAGCCCCTACGCCAATAAGCACTAAAAGCAGCAGCGCGATAAGGGCTGCAAAAGTTTTTGAAGAGAGTGATTTTTTCTGCGGCGTGCGTCTTCGGGGTGTTGTCATGGCTATCGCTTCCTTTTGTACCACCCCGCCATTCTACCGCATTTACACATAAGCGTGCGGTTCTGTTCCCTTTCTGCGCCTTTTGATGTGCGCAATCCAGCCCGTTGCGTTTTCCGCATCCTGCCGGCGCGCTGTGGAGACGTGTTGCGCCGTTGTACCGCGGCATTGTGCTGCGGGTGGCTCGGGTCGGTCGTTGCGAACCCCCGTGCTCGTCTTCGCCGGCATCTTCGTTCCCCTGCGTGTCATCGCCAGCGCCATTGCCAGCACCTTCGGCCCCTTCTCCACCCTTTCTCGTGCCCTCATGGCAGGGAAAATGCAACGTTGCGCGGGGTAATCGGTGCGATTCGGTATATACTATCTAGTTACAGAAAAACGCAAGAACCGTGTACCCCAATATCATTCCCCAAAGGAGGGCTCATATGTCCAAGGGAACCTATTCGTTTACGACGCCTATCTATTACGTGAATGCCGCGCCTCATCTGGGCACTGCTTACACCACCATTGCCGCCGATGCCGTGGCGCGCTACCAGCGCATGAACGGCTACGACGTTGCTTTTGTTACCGGCATGGACGAGCACGGCCAGAAGGTCGCCGATACCGCCGCCAGCAAGGGCATGACCCCGCAGGAATGGTGCGACTCCATGGAGCCGGCCTTCCGTGACGCATGGAAAATGCTTGATATCACGTACACCGACTTCGTGCGCACCACCGAGCCGCGTCACGCTGAATCGGTGAAGAAGTTTTGGAACGATCTGTACGAGAAGGGTTATCTGTACAAGGGCTCCTACGAGGGTTGGTATTGCGTCCACGAGGAAACGTATTACGCCGAGAGCGATTTGGAGAAAAACGACAACGGCGAATTTGTGTGTCCCGACTGCAAACGACCTGTTCAGAAGGCAGGTGGCGAAGAGAACTGGTTCTTCAAGTTGAGCGAGTTCGCTGAGCCGCTGCTGAAGTTCTACGAAGAAAACCCCGATTTTATTCGTCCCGTGACGCGCAAAAACGAGATTGTGAGCTTTGTGAAAAGTGGTCTGAAGGACCTGTCGATCAGTCGCTCTACGTTCGACTGGGGCGTTCCGCTGCCGTTTGACCAGGGGCATGTTGCCTACGTGTGGGCCGATGCGCTGCTGGCGTACTTGACGGGTATCGGCTACGGCCAAGATGACACGCGCCCCGGCGAATTCGAGGCACGCTGGCCCATGCAGTACCACTTTGTGGGCAAGGACATCACGCGCTTCCATTGCGTTATTTGGCCGGCAATGCTCATGGCGGCTGGCATGCCCATTACGCACACGGTGTTCGGCCACGGATTTTTGATGGTTGGTGGCGAAAAGATGTCGAAGTCCAAGGGCAACGGCATTAAACCCGCTGATCTGGTGGCAATTTACGGCGTGGATGCGTATCGCTATTACTTCCTGTCCGACGTGCGTTTCGGCGCCGACGGCGGCATTTCCATTGAGCGCATGACGCAGGTGTACAACGCCGACCTGGCGAATACGTGGGGCAACTTGTGCAGCCGCGTTCCCGGCATGAACTCGAAGTATTTCAATTGCGTGGTGCCCGCTGTTCCCGAAAGCGCTGCTGCGCTGGTGCAGGAGAATCCGCTGCGTGCAATTGCCGATGAGCTGTACGCCAAGTTCGACGAATGCATGACGCAAGTTGATTTCACGGGTGCTGTTTCCGCAGTTCAGGAGCTTGCGCACCGTGCGAACCTCTATATCGACGAAACTGAACCGTTCCGTATGGCAAAAGACCCGGAAAAGCGTGACGAGCTTGCTGCCGTTATGTACAACTTGCTGGAAGCCATTCGCATTATCGCTCTGTTCATGGCGCCGTTCATGCCGAACACGTCTGCCGAGGTGTATAAGCGCCTGGGCCTGGGCGACATCACGGCCATTACGGATATCCAGGCGGCAAGTGCGTGGGGCCAGCTGACGGCCGGCAATCCGGTGGAGAAGGGCGAGGCGTTGTTCCCGCGCCTGGACGAGGCCGCCATTGAGCTGAACATGTAGTTTCGCGCGTGATGGTGCGCGCATGGGCACGTAGACGTGCGATACGTTGTGAGAGCTGCTGCTATGCCTTTTGATACTGAAGAAGAGATTTTTTACGATGCGCTGTTCCGTCAGCGACGCAAGCATGGCGTGTATCGCCTGGTAGATGCGCCGTTGATGGAAGGCGCTATTGCCGATACGCATTGTCACACCCATTTGCTGCCCGATCCTGCGCTCGCGTTTGCGCGCTGCGCGGTAAACGGGGTTGATTTCGTGTGCAACATGATAGATGTTGTGGAAGACGACCCTTGCACCAGGGAAAACGTGCGCGCCTGGTTGCGGGATGCCGCACGCGTGCGGGATGAGATTGCGCCTGGATGCACGCGACCGCTGCCCCAAGTGTGCTTTGCCGTGGGATGTCACCCGCATAACGCGAAGGACTTTGACGCCGCCGCCGAGCAGCGGCTTCGTCAAGCGCTTGAAGACCCGCAGGTGCGTGCGATTGGTGAGATTGGGCTGGATTTCCATTACGATTTGTCGCCGCGCGATGTGCAGGAAGAAGTGTTTCGCAAGCAGCTTCGCCTGGCGCATGAGCTGGGGCTTCCTGTTGTGCTGCACATTCGCGAGGCGCACGATGTGGCGTTGCGCGTGCTGCTTGAAGAGGGGTTCCCTTCGGCGGGCACGTTGCTGCATTGCTTTAACTTGGGGCCGGAAGACCTTGCGCCGTGGCTTGAGCACGATTGCTATGTGGGCCTGGGTGGTCCGGTAACGTTCAAAAAGAGCGATTTTACGCGTGAAGCGGCGAAAAACGTGCCGCTGAACAGGCTTCTTACGGAAACAGATGCGCCGTACATGACGCCCGAGCCCATGCGCGGTATTACGTGCTGGGCGGATCATGTGATTTTTACGGCAGATGCGCTGGCGCGCGAGCGCGGGTGCGCAACGTCGCAGGAGCGAGCCGATTTCTTTCGCACGCTTCACAACAATGCGCTGCGTTTTTACGGTTTTGCGCAAGAGGCGTAGCACGGCTCGGAAGGCGCGGATGGAAGCGCCCAAACGGGCTCAGACGAGGTTCAAGGCGGGCTCGGTTGCATTTTTTATGCAGCAAAAAAGGGCAGGTCATTCGGGTATAATGGCTGCGATGATGCAGTAGATGCTTAGTAGGGCGCACACGGGGGATGCGCGTAAACGAAGAAGGGCGGAAACGAAAATGAACAGAGTGATTGTGGTCGGGTCTCCGCGCACGAATGGGCGCAGCGCCGCTTTGGCCGAAGAACTCTTCGAAGCGTGCATTGAGGAATGCCCCGATGATCAGGTTTCGCTCATTCCGCTGTCAAGCTTGACGGTGCTGCCTTGCGAGGGCTGCAACTTTTGCATGAAAAGCGAAGGTCATGCGTGCCATTTAGAAGATGACATGATGGATATTCGCGAAGTGCTTGATGACGCCGATGAGCTGACGATTGTTTCCCCAGTGTATTTTGCGAGCGCGCCAGCCACGTTGAAGGCGTTTCTTGATCGCTTGCAGCCGTATTTTTGGACGGATGAGCGCCATGGAGAGTTGCGTCCGGCAACGTTGCACGTTATTGGCGAAGGTCACGACCCGTTTGGGTTCGATCCGCTGGTGGTAACAGTGAAGTCGGCGGCATTTACCGCAGGGTTCAAGCTTGAGCGCGTGCTGAACTGGGTGGAAAAGATCAGCGCGAAGGGCGAGATTTTGGATGACGCCCAGCTGATAGAGGTCGCGTGGCCTGAATCATCTGCGCAGGTTTCTGATCGAGATTCGGACCTTGATGCGCTCGTGGAGGAATCCTTGGCTCCGGTTGCGGCCGTTGATGAGGGGGCGCAGGCAGCTGTGAAAGCCCCTGTCGCAGCGACAAAGGCGCAGACGGGCGCCCCGAAGGCTGCTGTTCCGAAAGCCGCGGGTAAGTCGAAGAATCCGGGCGTCACTTTGAGCGTGCAGGGTGCGTCGAAGGGTGCACCGAAGGGCGCAGGCGCATCAAGGGGTGCGGGCTCCTCAAAGCAGCAGGGGGGCAGAAAGCCGCAGCAAGGAGCTTCGCGCGGCGCGGGCGCTTCGAAGCCTTCGGGAACGAAAAAGCCACAGCAAGGTAAAAGGTCGCAGGGTTCCTCCAAGGCATCTCAAGCATCTAAAAAGTCAGGAAACCGCTAATCATGGCAAAGCTTTCGAAGTACGCAAGCGTGGGTGAAACACGCAAGGTTTTAGAGCGCCATGGGTTGGCAACAAAGCATGCTCTGGGTCAAAACTTCCTGGTCAATGACGACATTCTGAAGAAAATCGTAGACCTTGCCGCACTGGATGGAACCGATGACGTTCTTGAAATCGGTCCTGGTATTGGCACGCTTACCGTCGCGTTGCTGCAAAACGCGCGCTCGGTGATTTCTATTGAATTTGACCCCGATTTGCCCGCGGTTCTGGCTGAAACAACGGCTCCTTGGGCTAATCGATTCACGCTTATTGAGAACGACGCGCTCAACGTTTCGGCAGCCGATGTCGAAAGTGCGTTCGCGCGCGTTTATGCGGGCGCGGATGCGGATGCAGATGATGCGGATAGCACCCAGGTGGAACAGGCGTCTTCCGCGCGCAGCTTCCCCAATAAGCTGGTAGCAAATCTTCCGTACGCCGTTGCGGCTACGGTGGTGCTGGATTACTTCCAGCGTTTTGATGCGTTGGAGAGCATGACGGTCATGGTGCAGCGTGAGGTGGCCGATCGCATGATGGCGCAGCCCGGTGTGAAAGATTATGGCGCGTTCACGGTGAAGCTTTCGCTGTACGCGCAGCCTGCGGGGCGTTTTCCGGTAGGCCCGGGTAACTTCTTTCCGCCGCCGCGCGTTGATTCGGCGGTGATTCGCTTAGACCGTCGTAATTGCTGCGATGACCAGGGAAATCCCTTAATAGCAGAAGAAGTGCGCGCGGCGTGTCTTATGGCCGACGCCGCTTTCGCCACGCGTCGAAAAACGCTTTCGAATTCCTGTAAGACGTTCTTCTCGGGCAAGGGGGAGCAGGGCAAGCGTGTTGCCGCGCAGCTTCCCGCATTGTTTGAGCAGGCGGGTATTGATGCGCGCCGACGGGGGGAAACGTTGTCTCAGGCGGAGTTTATTGCGCTGGCGCGCGCGTATCTTTCGTGCTGTTAAGTTGCAATCGGCGTCGCGTTTCTGCGTCTGTGTCTCGCTCTTTCGCAAGGGTTTCTTTCGTGCTGTTAGGTATGCACGTGTCTCAGAGGCTCTTCGTATCTCTAGATGTGTTGCAAACGTGCATTAAGAAAGTAGCTGCTTCCAACTACTTGACAAACGTGATAAACTATTTATTTGCATTGTTGTACGTTTTTTCACAAGGATATAGAGAATGGATCTGCAAAAGCAAGCACTGATTATTGACTCCATCCATGATACGTTGAATGCTCTGGTGGGTCAACGTCTGGGTGTTCGCGAGAATATGGGTCGTTCGAAAATCGTTGAGGGTGAGGGTACGCTCACTCAAGTGCATCCGCGTTTGTTCATTATGGAAATCGATCGTAAGCGTGGTCGCACTGCGCGCAAATCGTTCCAGTTTGCCGATATTTTGACCGGTATGGTGAAACTTTCGCAGAATGGACAGCCGATTTTCGGAACGTTTGTCGTAGAAGATGAAGAAGAAGACTACGGCGAAGACTCCCTTATCGACGACGACCTGGACAAAGAAGAAGAAACCGTTATTTTTTAACGTTTCGATACTCTTCAACAAGAAAAAATGGGCGCCCCATTCTTGGGACGCTCATTTTTTTGTGCGCGTTGTCCATGTTGTTGAAAAATGGGCTTCAAATTCGAAGTTGTAGCAGGTTGGAAGTAGGTCGAAGGTGGAAATTGGGGTATTTTTTGGCGTTTTTATTAGCTCCAGAAAATGCGTTATAGAAAAACACCAGTTCAGAATTATGCTTGATTGAATCTGATCGAAACTCTAGGTTCGCCTTTGTGCCTTGACCTACTTCCAACCTACTATAACTTCGAATTTCGACCCTAAAATCCAACAACATGCCGTGAAATGTATTGCTTCCAGGCATTTTTATGAACCTTCAGCCAATCTGATGTGTGGTTTGCTGGTTTTTGATTCTTGTCGCGCTCGCGTCTGACTACGTCGCGCTTGCGCGCTCCTTAGAATCGCCTAAAAACGTGCCACCGGCACGTTTTCTTGACGGCGATTCCTCTCGCGGGGTTCGAGCCCCCTTGCGACCTGCGGGAACAAAAAAGCAGGCCCGTTTCCGAACCTGCCTGACATTCATGGTGGAGATGGGGGGACTCGACCAGCCGCTTCGCTTCGCTCGCGTCTGACTACGTCGCGCTTGCGCGCTCCTTAGAATCGCCTAAAAACGTGTCACCGGCACGTTTTCTTGACGGCGATTCCTCTCGCGGGGTTCGAGCCCCCTTGCTGACCCGCGGGAACAAAAAAGCAGGCCCGTTTCCGGACCTGCCTGACATTCATGGTGGAGATGGGGGGACTCGAACCCCTGACCCCTACGTTGCGAACGTAATGCTCTACCAGCTGAGCTACATCCCCATGGGCACTTATTTAGTGCGCAGATTATTTTGCCTTTCCTTGGCGCATTTGTCAAATCAAAATCTGAAAGAGGTTATACTGAAACGACAAGATTCGCACAAATGGTTTCGCGCATTGCGCGTCGCTTCGAAAGGATTCTTATGAAAGCGCTTATTCCCGCTGCTGGTTTGGGTACTCGATTCCTTCCCGCCACGAAAGCTGTTCCTAAAGAAATGCTGCTTGTGGTTGATCGGCCGGTTATCCAGTACGTCGTTGAGGAGGGTCTTGCTTCCGCCGCCGACGAGGTTGTTATCATTAACAGCCGCGAGAAAAAAGCCATCGAAGAGCATTTCACGCCCAACCCCGTCTTGGTGGAGCACTTGCGCAGCGTGGGTAAAGATGCATACGCTAATGCGGTGGAGCATGCGGGCGATCTTAACGTGAGCTACGTGTACCAGGACGAGCCGCTTGGTTTGGGCCACGCCGTGCATTGTGCGGCGGAAAAAACGGGCGACGAGCCGTTTTTCGTGTTGCTGGGCGATGTGATTGTGCCGGGCAACAACATGCTGCCTCGCATGCAGGAAATCTCCGCAGCTCATGGCGGAGCTAGCGTTATCGCCGTGGTTCCCGTTCCCGATGATCAAGTGAGCCGTTTCGGCATTATTGCGGGCGAAAAAGTAGGCGAAGATGAATGGAAGGTTGAGCGCCTGGTGGAAAAGCCCAAGCTGGAAGATGCTCCCAGCAATCTGGCGGTTTTCGGTCGCTATCTGCTTTCTGCGCGCGTGATGGAGCTGTTGGCTCAGGCGAAACCCACCACGGGCGGTGAGATTCAGCTGACCGATGCGTTGGATGCCGTTTTGAAGGAAGAAGAAATGTATGCGCTGGTTATTGACCCCGCGGATGGCTTCGACACGGGCACGCCGGAAAGCTGGCTTGAAACGAACAACATTCTGTATCAACGCAAGAAGGATGCAAGCGGCAAATAGCAAGCTGCTAGCGCAAATAATCGAGAGTAGGAGGGGTGCTCTAGATAGGGCGCCCTTCTTTTTTGGGAGGGGAGGGTCTCAGGGGGCTTGGAGATAGCGCCGGACATCGGAATGGCAGCGGACAAAAAACCGTCCAAAAAAAGGGGGATCCGGCGAAGAGGGGAAGTCTTCGCCGGACCGAAAGGAGGGGTTCACAGCGCTGTGCGCTGTACTGCTCAATGCAGATCAACGACTAGGGGGAAGGGGAAACCCTTTCGTTGATGAACTCATTATAAAATACGACCTTGCAGTAATTATGAGCTGGAAGTGTGCATTTCTTGAATTTCTCAACGGGAGCGTAACAATCAGGCCATTTCCGACCTGAAATACGCGCGATATACAGGAGTAATGCGGCAATCAACGCATCGAGCCGTGAGAACGATGGATGAAAACAACGCACAATGATGATTCTTGTTGCCGCTCGTGGATGGATGCACCTGTGCCTCCTCCTTCGTGTCGCTTTCCCCGTGCTGCTTTGTTGGGCGTGGTAGGGCGTGGTCGCGCGCAGGACGGAAAAAGAAGAAGCCCGAAGAAGGGGATTCTTCTTCGGGCCTATCGGAGGGGGTGCGGCTTGGGGAAGCCGCATTCAGCTTACTTTTGCAAAGCAAGAGCAGAAAAGTAGGGGATCCTTAACTGCTGGAGCCCATTATAGGAGAGTATCTATTGATGGGTGTTCTAACTCGCTTGTACGGTATAAAATGGCGCGTAGGCGGCAGGAATGCTGTAAACGGGCTGATAAGAGCGCCGTTCGCCCGCGTATACGCGCCGCTAACGCGGATGGGCGGTTCCTTCCGTTATGATACGCGTTGTCAAAAAGACTGCGAAAGGATCGTTTATGGCTGATATTCAAATGCGTTTTCATCGCGATATGCTTGTTTTGAGCGCGCCCGTTGCGGCAGCGCTTGCGCGTCAGGGCGTTAATGTTGACCGCGATCTTGAATTCATGAACCTTATTGAGCCCGATTCCGTGCATGATGCTTTGCGCATGGAGAAGGCTGCGGGCGCTCCTGCTTTGGTGCTGGCAACGCGTAACATGACGCCGGCTCAGCTGGCGCAACGCAACATGGAAGAGCGCGCATTCGAGCTTTCCGTGGCGGCGTTTGCTGTTGCCGAGTCGCTGCATCCTCAGCATGTTTTGGTGGAGCTGGCGCCCTGCGGCTTGCCGCTTGATGCGTCCAGCAAAGATTCGCTGCTTGAGAACAAAGATCAGTACGTGCGTGCCGCGCGCGTGTTCGAGAAGAGCACGTTCGATGCGTACCTTCTAACGGATTTCGATGACACCGTTGCGCTGAAGTGCGCTTTAATGGGCATCCGTCAGGTATCGGATCGTCCCGTGTTCGTTTCCGTGACAGTGGATGCGCAAGGCGCGCTGGCTCGTCGCGGCACGCTGGAAGAAGCCCTGGCCGTTATGGAAGAGTTCGGCGCATCGGTGGCGGGCTTTACGACCGGTGCTCCGTTGGATGACGTTTGCGCTTTGACGCGCCACGCTGCTCAAGCGACTGACCTGCCGCTTCTTGTGCAGCTTCACGTTGCGTGCAAAGATCCCAAGCAAGGCAAAGCGACCGCTGAGAACCCGTATTACTGCGCCGATACCATGGTGCAGGCGGCTGTTCGTTTGCGTGCCGAAGGGGCGCAGTTCCTGCGTGCGGTGGGTGATGCGTCTCCTGCGTATACAGGTGCCTTGGCGGCAACGTTATCTGGCCTTGATGTGATTCCTTCACGTTTCGCGGAATAGGTCGGTGCAACGGAGAAGCAGCGGCGGTGGTGTTACACCACTGTGTGGTTGCAATACAATATCCCGAAGCGGCACAGCTCTTGAAGTGTTGCGATTGCCTGCTTGGCATGGCAAGGAAGTAAAAGAAGTCGAAGAGAGGTCGAAGGGTCCGGATGGCGGCAATGCGCGCGAAAAAACTCACGAATAAAGATAAAAGCCCCTATTACGGGGCTTTGCAGGTGCTTGTCGATGACTTGTTTCAATACAACGAGGAAGTGCGGCGCCTGGATGTTGTTATAGCGGCTGAGTCAAGCGATCTTCCCGATGATCTGCGCGAAGTCGTGAACATTTTGCCGCCGGGAACGTATACGCGTGAGCGCTTGTGTTCCCAAATGAACTCCATCATTAGCGGCCACGCTTGGGGCCAGGTGTACGGGACGGTCGTTTAGCTGCGTCGTTCGATTCCGTTGCTCATGTTGTCGGAAAATTGGTCCAAAAACGCCCGGATTGCCGATACGGGGCAGGTGGCGGAGCCAATTTCGAGCGATTTTCTCTTAGACAATGGTTCTTTTGCTTCGCAAATTAAGAAACCTCAGGTCGCGAAAACGAAATCGACTTGGGGTTTTGCTTTGCCTGTTAATGACCTGCCCCGTACCGTCGATTTAGGCGTTTTCAGGGCGAAAAAAACGACAAGATGGATCATTGAACGGTGGCAATGGCGGCAGGGGTCGCGCCTGCGCATCCGTTGCGCCTTGACACCCGCCGCTAGCAGGCGTCGATGTACTGATTGATGATAACGCGCAACTCGTTGATTCCTGTGCCGCTTTCCGATGAGACCGCCAGCATGGGGATATCTTTATCCAGCTGCAATTGCTTGCGCAGCATGGCTGTTTGCTTCATGCATTGCTGCTTTGACAGCTTATCCGCTTTCGTGAGCACCACCATGAAGGGCAGGCCGCTTTCGCGCAAGAACTCAATCATGTTCAGGTCCAACGCCGATGCCTCGTGGCGGATATCGATCAGCGATACGACCAGCGCAAAGATGCGTTCTTGATTGAAATACCCCTCGATGAGCTCGCTCCAGCGGTGCTTTTCCGATTTCGCGACCTTCGCAAAACCGTAGCCGGGCAGGTCAACAAAATCGTATCCATCCACGTCGTAGAAATTGATCGTGGCGGTTTTTCCCGGTGTCGATGAAACTTTTGCCAGGCTTTTGCGGTACATAAGCTTGTTTAGCAGCGATGATTTGCCCACGTTCGAGCGCCCTGCGAACGAGACTTCGGGCAGGGTGGAAACAGGAAGCTGCGAAGAGGTGCCGTAGGCTGCTTTGAATTTCACGTTATGGTAGTTCATGGGTGGGGTTTCCTTTGCAAGAAGCGACTTCCAGAGCGGCTGTCTGCGGCTTTCTTCAAGCTCTGAGCAGCGCACACGTGGAAATTATCGCATATTTCGCCGAACGGAACGCACGTTTTCGCTTAAAACACCTTGAAAGAAGCATATAATACACGTTTACTTGCGCCGCGTTACTATGCTGCGTTTGCGTTGCCGCGCGTCCTGCGTGAGCTGCGAGATTGCACTGCGCAACGCCTGTGTGGCATGTTGCAACGGGGCCAAAGAAGTCGAAAGTCAAAGAAAAAGGAAGACGCATGAAGGAATACAATCCTCACGAGCTTGAGCCGCGCTGGCAAAAGGCTTGGGCGGACGCTCAGATTGACAAGGTGAGCGAAGAATCCGACAAGCCCAAGAAGTACGTGCTTGAGATGTTCCCGTATCCGAGTGGAGACATCCACATGGGTCACGTGCGCAACTACACCATTGGTGATGTTATTGCGCGTTACTCCAAGATGCAAGGATACGACGTGTTACATCCCATGGGTTGGGACGCCTTCGGCTTACCTGCGGAAAACGCCGCCATCAAGCATAACAGCCACCCTGCCATCTGGACGTATGCGAACATCGACACGCAGAAAGCCAGCTTCAAGCGCATGGGCTTTTCCTACGACTGGGACCGCACCGTTGTGGCATGCGACCCCGAGTATTACCGCTGGGGCCAGTATATTTTCCTGAAGTTCTGGGAGAAGGGCCTGGTGGAGCGTCGCAATTCGCCGGTGAACTGGTGCCCGGGCTGCCAGACCGTTTTGGCAAACGAGCAGGTTATCGAAGGCAAGTGCTGGCGCTGCGATTCCGAGGTGCAAAAGCAAGACCTTACGCAGTGGTACTTCAAAATTACCGATTACGCTCAGGAACTGTTGGATGACCTGGATAAACTTCCCGGTTGGCCCGAGCGCGTAAAGCAGCAGCAGGCAAACTGGATTGGTCGCTCTGAAGGCGCCGAGGTTGTGTTCACGCTGTGCGACAAAGACGGAAACGTGCCTGCAGAGCCCACCGACGACGATCTGATTACCGTGTTCACCACGCGCGCCGATACGCTGTGCGGCGCGAGCTTCTTCGTGCTGGCGCCCGAGTATAAGGGCCTGAAAGACCTGGTGGCGGGCACGGAATACGAAAAGCCCGTCATGGATTTGGTGGAAGCATCCAAGAAAGTGACGGCGGTCGAGCGCGCGCAGGGCAACCACGAGAAGCATGGCGCGTTTACCGGTCGCTATGTGGAAAACCCCATCAACGGCGAAAAGCTGCCCATTTGGGTTGCCGATTACGTAGTGGCCGATTACGGCACGGGCGCCGTTATGGCGGTTCCCTGCGGCGACCAGCGCGACTTTGAGTTCGCACGTAAGTACGACCTGCCCATTATCCCCATCATCTGCACCGAAGATGATCCGCTGTATGAGCAGCTCAAAGATGAGCCGAACCGCGTGGTGACCAGCGTTGATTGGGATGCCGCTATGGCAGCCGAAGGCGTTTTGGTGCAGTCGGGCAAGTACACCGGCCTGCGCGGCGGCAAGCATTCCGAGGGCGAGGCTGCCGTGGTGGCCGACCTTGAGGCCATGGGCCGCGGCGGCCGCAAAGTTGAGTTCCGCCTGCGCGACTGGCTTATTAGCCGTCAGCGTTATTGGGGCAACCCGATTCCCGCCATCCACTGCGAGGACTGTGGCGTTGTGCCTGTTCCCGTAGAGGATCTGCCCGTTCGCCTGCCCGAGGATATCAACCTGTCGGCTGGTGAAACGCTGGCAACGCACGAGGAATTCGCGAAGTGCACTTGTCCGAAATGCGGCAAGCCGGCGCGTCGCGAGACCGACACCATGGACACGTTCACGTGCTCAAGCTGGTATTACATGCGTTACACCGACCCGCACAACATCGAAGCGCCGTTCGACAGCGCCAAGGTGAACCGTTGGATGCCCGTTGACCAGTACATTGGCGGCATTGAGCATGCCATTTTGCACTTGCTGTACAGCCGCTTCTTTACGAAAGTGCTACGTGACCTGGGCATGCTCGATTTCGACGAACCCTTCACGAACTTGCTGTGCCAGGGCATGGTACTTGATGGCAACGGCGAGGTTATGTCCAAGTCGAAGGGCAACGTGGTATCGCCCGAGGACATGATTGTGGAGTACGGTGCCGATGCGTGCCGCGCGTACATCCTGTTCATGGCGCCGCCCGACAAAGAACTGCTGTGGAACGAAGACGGCCTGGCGGGCGTTTACAAGTTCCTGAACCGTGCTTGGCGCATTGTGAACGATCTGGCGGGTGTTGCCGATGATGCAACGCTTTTCCAGAAGAACGTGGGCGAGGAAAAGGGCGCCGAGTTGGCAAAGACCCTGATGCGTGAACGCCATCGCGTGGTGGGCAAGGTGACCGACGACTTTGGTCGCAACAACTTCAACACCGCCATCAGCGCCGTTATGGAGCTGTGCAACGCGGCGAGCGATTACCTGCGCGGCGTTGACGCGCAGACGCGTAAGAGCTGCGAGCATTTGAGCGCGCTTGATGCAGAAGTGGCAAGCGTTATTGTGAAGTTGCTGGCGCCGATTGTTCCGCACTGGGCAGAAGAGCTGTACCGCGATGTGCTGGGCAACGAAGAGAGCGTGCATTTGAGCGCATGGCCTACGTGGGATCCCGAGAAGGCCAAGGCCGACGAGGTTGAGATTGCTGTTCAGGTTTGCGGCAAGGTGCGCGCGAAACTGGTTATTTCTGCCAGCGCGACCGAAGACGAGTTCAAGCAGGCTGCTTTGGCTGCCGTTGCTAAGGACATCGAGGGCAAGAATGTGATGAAAGTGATTGTTGTCCCTGGTCGCTTGGTCAACGTCGTCGCGAAATAGTGTTTATCTGGCATCGGGGCTTGCCAAGGAGGACTGACAAAGCCCCGATGGGTTTTAGTGGACGGATGTAAGCTGGAAAGATTGGAAGAAAGAAGGTCTGTGTGAGTTCTGATTCAACCGAAAAGCGTTCTACGTGGTCAAATAAGACTGCATTTATTTTGGCCGCTGCTGCCTCGGCCGTTGGCTTGGGCAACCTGTGGCGCTTCCCGTATTTGGCTGCTAAGTTTGGCGGCGGTACGTTCATTTTCACGTACTTCATTTTGGCCTTCACTTTCGGCGTTTCCTTGCTGCTGCTTGAGATTACGCTTGGCCGCAAGACGCGCCTTTCCGCGATTGGCGCCTTCAGCGCTTATGGTAAGAAATTCGTATTTATCGGCGTTTTAGCGTCGTTAGTGCCGTTCATCATCACGCCGTACTACTGCATTATTGGCGGTTGGGTTGTCAAGTACATGGTTTCGTTCCTGTCGGTTGACCCGAACACGCTTGCCGATGGCGGTGCGTTCTTCACAAGCTTCCTGTATGGCCCCACGGAAAGTTACGCGTGGATGCTGGTATTCATGGCGCTGGTGTTTATCATTGTCGCCCTGGGCGTGAAGAAGGGTATCGAGAAGGCGAACCTGATCATGATGCCGGCACTTCTGGTTATGGCGATTGCCATTGCCGTTTACGTTGCGCTTCAGCCGGGCGCCATGGAGGGTATTGCGTACTATCTGATTCCCGACTTCAGCCAGTTCTCTGCTGACTTGGTACTGAATGCCATGGGCCAGATGTTCTATAGCTTGTCGCTGGCTATGGGTATTATGATCACGTATGGTTCGTACGTGCATCGCGATGAGTGTCTGACGTCATCGGTCACGCGCATTGCTGGCTTTGACCTGCTTGTTTCCCTGATTGCGGGCTTCATGATTGTTCCAGCCGCTTTCGCGGTTATGGGTGGCGCGCCGACTTCTGCCGGCCCCTCGCTGATGTTTGTCACGTTGCCGCAGGTTTTTGCAGGCATGGGCAATGCGGCGGTCATTTTGGGCTTCGTCTTCTTCCTGTTGGTTACGTTTGCCGCTTTGACCAGCGCCATCTCGCTAACGGAAACGTGCGTTTCCATTATTTCCGACGGCTTGAAGTGGTCGCGCCGTAAGTCGCTTATCGCCTGCATTCTGTGGGTTGTTCTGGTGGGCTGCTTCGTGAACGCGGGTTACAACGGTCTTTCGGACATCCGCTTCTTTGGCATGGAGATTCTGGACTTCTTCGACTTTATTTCTAACTCGGTGCTGATGCCCATTGTTGCGCTTCTGATCTGCGTCTTTGTTGGTTGGATTATTACCCCGAAGGACCTTATCGAGGAAATCAAGCTCAACTCGCCGTTCCGTGCGGAAAAAGCATGGGTTGTTATGATCAAGGTCCTGGCGCCGATTTTGGTTATTGCGATTCTGGTTTGGAACATAATCGGCATTTTGGGATAGCTGTGCTTGGGTTTGCCTGGACCTGCGAATCAGGTATTGCGTGTTAGCGTTGCGTGTTTATTCGGGGCTGCTTGCTTTTGTGCGAGCGGTCCCGATTTTTTGGCTTGCGAGCTTGTCTGACGCACGAAGCGTGGCGGACCCATCGCCCTCACCCTGGCTCGCGGTATCCGAGCCTTCCCAGCGCGCGAAGCGCGGCGGGAAAAAGATCATCTGCTATGCGATGCATGGCGGGTTTGCTGCCTTTAGATTTGCATGCGCTGCGTACAAATCTAAAGGTTCTTGTCGCTTAAATCTGAAAATAGGAGAAAAATCAAAAAAATACATTTTCCTCCTATATTTTATGAGACTTATTATATCAAATAGGAGATTTTTAGAAAAAATTTAAAAATCTCCTATAAATAATGATCAGTTTTGCTTTTGCGGGAATTAAAAAGTCATTTTGAGCTTCATTTTGCATCGATTTATCCTCTAGAAATAGGAGGAAACGATATCAAAATCAAAATTTCTCCTATTTCATTCTTTTTGCGTGTTAAGAAAATAGGAGAAATTTCTAAAAAACTCAAAAACCTCCTATTTCCTCTAACGCAGGCCGCATCCTTACTCTGCTTTGCTGCAAGAGATGAGGTGGCACATTGCTTGTCTGCTCGTTTGGGTTGGCCTTGACTGTTGCTTCGTATTTTGTTTTGTTGCAGCCAATGTGCGACAAGATTTTTTTATAGCCTCATTTTTCAACAATAATGTGCGCAGATGGAGTTAATCCGCTTGTAATCAGTAACGATTTCTTGCGAATGAGATTTGCATTGCGTCGCATGCGTTCTATGAGTGTGAGCATAATGGGGTACAATAAAAGTTAACATTTTCGCGGCGCCTTGCTGGATACTGGACTAGTGCAAGGCGCTCTTTCGCACAGATAAGGATTTTGCTATGTCGCTTTCTATTGGTATTGTCGGCTTGCCAAACGTGGGCAAGTCAACGTTATTTACTGCCCTTACGAACAAGCAGGGTCTGGCCGCCAATTACCCTTTCGCCACTATTGAGCCAAATGTTGGCATTGTGCCTGTTCCTGATGACCGCTTGAAAGAGTTAGAGAAAATCGATCATCCGGCGCGTTTGGTGCCGGCAACGGTCGAGTTTGTGGACATTGCTGGTTTGGTTGCGGGTGCAAGCCAGGGCGAAGGTTTGGGAAATCAGTTCCTGGCAAACATTCGCGATACCGATGCTATTTGCGAAGTTGTTCGTTTCTTTGGTAATCCGAACGTCGTGCATGTGGCAGGGCGCGTTGACCCGCAAAGCGATGTTGAGACCATCAAAATGGAGCTTATCTTGGCCGATGTTGCGACCTGCGAAAAGGCGATTCCGCGTTTGGAGAAAGAAGCGAAGCGCGATAAAGCGGGTGCGGCAAAGCTCGAAGCAGCAAAGAAGGTTCTGGCGGGGCTCTACGAGGGACATCGCGCGCGCACGCTTGATTTGACCGAGGACGAAATTGATGCCATTTACGAGCTGCATCTGCTTACGATGAAGCCCATGCTCTACATCGCCAACATCGACGAGGACCAAATGGACGCAGAGCTTCCGGAAATCGACGGATGCACGCCCGTGCCAATTTGCGCCCAGGTTGAGGCCGACTTGGCGGAGCTCAACGAGATGGACCCCGAAGAAGCCGCCGAGTTCTTGGCCGATATGGGTCTGAAAGAGAGCGGTCTTGCACGCTTGGTGCGCGAGGCATATAAGCTTTTGGGCTTGCAGTCGTATTTTACCAGCGGCGAGACTGAGAGCCGCGCATGGACGATCCCCATCGGCGCGAAGGCACCCCAGGCGGCGGGTGTGATTCACTCCGACTTCGAGCGCGGATTCATCAAGGCAGAGACGGCGTCGTACGAGGATTACGTTGCGTTGGGCGGCGAAGCGGGTTGCCGTGCGGCGGGTAAGCTACGTCAGGAAGGCAAGGACTACGTGGTGCAAGACGGCGACGTCATGCATTTCAAGTTCAACGTGTAGGATTTTGGAGTAATTCCAGGTCACAGAATTGGAAGCCTCTTTTGGTGGGGCCAAAAGGGGATAAATGAGGGGGCAGATGCGATTGCGTTTGCTCCCCTGCGTTTCATTGGGATATAGAGACTCAGAACCACTTCTTTGGTTTATCTCATCCATATCACAGAAGTATGGTTTGCGAGCTTCAGTGGCCAGGCTATATAATGAACCCAGTAACGGAAATCAATTGCGTAAAGGGAGGTTCCAATGGTAGAAATGAGCGCCATAGTAAACGCAGTGAACTCTGCTGCACCGCAGTTCTCCATCAACGAAGTATCCCTTTTCGGGTCATATGCGCGCGGCGAGCAGGGACTTTCCTCGGATGTCGATCTTGCCATTCGAACAGGGGAAGGATTCTCTCTCTTTGATGCCTCAAGGTTTCGGCGTCAGATTTCCGATGCGCTGGGGGTTGATGTTGATGTTGTTTCCTTGAATGCTGCAACGGGCTTGTTCGCGGAAAACATCAGCGAAGATGGGATGGTTATCTATGAGTGCGCTTAGTTCGCGCGACAGGTCGATTCTCGAAGGCATTGTTCAAAACTGTGCATCAATCGAGTCTCGCATTGCACGCTATTCGATCGATGCTGCTGTTTTTCGTGAAAACGCCGATTATCGGGAAATGATTTTGTTTCCGCTCGTTCAAATCGGAGAGCTCGCGAACCATTTGAGCTCGGATTTCCTTGCTGGTCATGATGAACTTCCCTGGAAGGACATTGTGGGCATGCGGCATGTGGTAGTACATGGCTACGGTACCATTGACTGCGACTGGGCTTGGAATACCTTGAGCAAGGATATTGTGCCTCTGAGGAAGGCGTGCGAGTCTTACCTTAGCGAGCGGTAGAACGTATCGGGATTGCAGGCTTGTCGTTTTTTGCCCTGACCCTTGTTACCTTCGTCGCAGGCTATCCATTTCCAGCGCTACTGGCGGGCGCTGATGTCTTTTCCATCTGTGTCTATGGCGCGAATAAGAGCGTGTGCTTGCGCTCCCTTGTCTAGCAGGTCTTGCTGGCCTTCGCCCAGGGCGATGAACTGCCCGAAGCGGCTTCCCGTGCTGCCGTCGGGGCTGATGGAGGCACCTTTCGTTTTCGTGCAATAGAATTCCTTGATGATGCCTTGTTGCAGTGCAGCATCAACGCCTTCGACATGATCAAAAATGCCTTGCTTAGCAAAAACATTGCCAATATAAAGACAGCGTGCATCGCTCTCAATATGGGTAATATCAACCGATTCACCCAGATAGGAAGCGATTGCGGCTTCTATATAGTCAAAACCCGTAAGAAGCGGAATAGCGCGGAAGCATAATCCGCCACCCAAACGGGGCGCAAATTCAAGCACCAAAACGTCTCCGTTTTCGCGCACGATTGCCTGAACCATAAGAGGCGTGTTCACGAAGCCGAACGTTATGCCAATCTTTTGGGCAATCTCGCGCATTTGTTCCACGGATTGCGCGGGAATCTGCGCAGGATATAACACCGACTCGTATTGGCGAACGGAATTGTTGCTGCGGTCGGTGTAGTCGCTCTTCTGACAAAGGGAAAGCAGATAGGGCGTTCCCTTTTGGAAATAGAAATACGCGCTGATTTCAATGCCGTCAATGAAGGATTCCGCGATTGCCTCATGCGTGCGGCTTGATTCAATCGCGCGTTCGACGCACTGCTGCAATTGGTCGGCGGAGCTAGCAACATGCACGCCGCGCGACCCGCCACCGTTTGCCGGCTTCACCACGCAGGGGAAGCCCACTTTTTCCTGAACTTGCTTGACGCTCAGGGGCGCTACGGTAAAAGGGGCGGTGGGAATTTGGGCGTCCACCAGCGCTTGCTTCATTTTGTCTTTTCGTGCAATGAGCTGCGCCGTTTCGGAAGAGTAAGGGTGCGGAAGCGACAGGGCTTCGGATACGCGGCAGCACATCACGTTTGCTTTATCAACCGCCACGCTAATGATAAGCGACGGCTTACGCTCGATTGCCGCGTTCAACACTGCCTCGTAATCGAGCGTGCTGATTTGCAAATGTTCATCGGCATAGGGTTTGGCAGGGGAATTGGCTAAGTAATCGATGAGAACAACGTAATAGCCGCGTTTTTGCAGCTTCTGGACCAAATCGATATGTGGAACGGTTCCGCCAAGTACGAATGCGGTCTGCTGAGCGTCTGTCAATCTATATCCCATAAAATAGCGTCTACAAAATGGCTGCTCTATCTCTGGTTATCAAGCAGTTACCAGGGGAGAATGCAACACCCTATGATAGCACAGCGCCAGAGTTTTCGCGCACTGTTCCTTTGTTGGGATGATTATTCTATTCTGCTGAGGGCATGACCTGCTCCACTTGCGACTCCGGCTGATTGCCGACTATTGGTTGCTGCAGCTCCTGGAACGCTCCGATTGCTTCCGGCTGCTTTCGCTGTTTGCTCCTACTTGCGCCTTAGGTCGTCTCAATGGCGAAAAGATGCAGGTATTCGGTGCCGTCTTCGATTACACCATAAGCTTGCGCGCGGGAAATAATGCGTTCGGCCCAGGAGCGATGAGGATTGATTTCGTTCATCTTGTTGCCGGCTTGGCTTTTCGCAACGCCGCCTGAAACGTCAAGGATCTGCAGCGCATCGTGGTATTCCTCTTTCGTGACCGCATAAAGCGCGTTCACAAACTTGATGTGCGAAGGATGGATGACCGTTTTTCCAATGAAACCGTTCGCGCGATCCATAATGGTCTCGCGCAGCAAGCCGTCAACTTCGCCGTTGTAAATGGGAATGTGCCTGATAAGCGACTCTTGAATGTCATGCGCAGGGAGCGGCGCGAACTTCATGGACTTGTCGGCGCGGAAATACTCCCACACAGGTCCCGAAATCACGTAATCGTTGCAGCGCCCGAACACGTTGAGCACGTCGGACAGGATATCCGCAATGGGTTTGATGTCGTAAATGGTGTAGTCAATGCCCCGCCGCACGCCAAATACCGAAGAAAAATCGGTCGCGCCCACGCGAACATGCAGGATAATGTCGCGATTTGCGTCGAGAATCTTCCGAATGGCCAAGAGCTGCTCGGTGCGCGACTCAATGAAGGCAATGCTTTGATCCTCGATGATGGGCATGCCGTAAACAATATCGCCAAGCGTGTCGTTGATCCAACGAAGCGTTTCCAGGTACTCCACGCCGTTTTTCGCGTTGAACTTGGGGAAGTTGATGCCGGTAAGCGCACGCAGATGCTCGGGACGAAGGCGCTGCGCGAACGATTGGAACTGCCGCGGATTGCGCACACGGCAGAAGATAAGGGGCACAACATCATCGGAGAGCGTGCCGGCCTCTAGTCGTGCGCTGACCTCTTTCAGCAGGTCAAGAACGTTTTCTTCCGCGGGTGCTAACTTTGTTTCATCAAGGGCGTCCTCGAAATCAAGCACGATGGACGTCAAACCAGGCAGCTTGTCGTTGATGATTTTGTCCAAAAAATCGTACGTGGCGGGCATGTACATAGTGGCGCCCAGACAATACTGCAATAGCTGCTTGTTGGTGTGCTTATTGAAGTTGACCGGGTTTTCCACGAAGCGATAATCCGGATTGTGTCGATGATGTCTCATGCTGTGAACTGGCCTTTTCTGTATAAGTTGGATAAAAGGGAAGCGTTTTGGGTAATATCATAGCCTGCCTGAAGCACTTGCTGGTTGAAATCAAGGCGACTGCCTGTGTTTTGCTTGAGGTAGGCAGGCGAAGAGGTCGGCGAAGTCATCTGTTCAGTGGTCGGATCGGAGCTTGGAAAGGCGGCTTGATTGGATTCTGACGCGGAAGCGAAACGGGGGGTTGGCGTGGGAGCGAAAGCGGAAGCAAGCGCCGTAACCCATGCTTCGGTACCGCGATCAATGTCAAGAAAGCGCACGAGCGATGTAATGGCAACTTCTTGGGGCACCTGCGTGGAAACAAGGCAGGGAAGTCCGCATGCCTGGGCTTCAAGTGCGACGATGCCAAACCCTTCTTTGCGCGAAGGAAGAAGAAAAGCATCCATAGCTTGCAGATAATCGGCGACATTTTTCAGGGCACCCGTGAAAGTGACCTGGCCTTTTATATCAAGATCGCGCGCGAGCTCTTCATATTGGCCGCGCAAGGGGCCGTCACCAACCATAAGGAGGTGCGCTTGGGGGTTAACCGCCAGATAATCGTGGAAAACGCGCAGCACGAATTCCTGGTTCTTTGCATCGTTTTCGTAGCGCCCCACGTGGCCAAGGCAGATCTTATTGCTTATCCCCAGTTCGGAGCGCATCTTTTCATGCGTTTCTTCATTGAATGCAAAATGGCGCACGTCAATGACATTCGGAAGTAAAAATGCTTGTTGCGCGCGTTTTGCGCCAAAGGCGGATTCTGCGGCAACGCGGCTTACGGCAATCAAGTGCGTTGCCTGTGCAGCGTTAAGGGCGAAGCCTGCCGCAAATACCTTCTGCATCAGCAGATTTTTACGCTTCCAGTTTGCGCGATAGTTGCTGTGGGCGTGAAGGATGCGCACGGGAACGTTTGCTTTTTTCGCAAAATAAAGGGGCAGCAAGTTTTCTGGCATGTTGTTGTGCACTACGTCGAAAGTGTTGTTCTTGAACAAAGCGCGGTACTCTTCCAAGTTACGCGCGGTCAATTTATGTCCATGAACAGGGGAAAGTTCGTGAATAATGCAGCCCATGGAGCAAAAGATCTCCATGCGTGCGGGGTCGTTTTCAAGATACGTTATCACATGAATCTCGAAAGGGGAAAGGTCCATGTGCGTGAAATACGACTCGAACACTTTCTCGATACCGCCGTGATGGAAGCCGCGGATGAAAAGGGCGACGCGCTTTTTCGATCGCGCGTTAGTTGCGGGGTGGGCTGTGCGGGGCGCATCGCTTGCGCCAGCGCTGTTTGTATGTCGTACCGCGACCGCTCCTGCGTCTGCGTCGGCATCCGAAACCGCAGTTGCTGCACCCGATGCAGTTGAACTTGCAACTGGGTTCGCGGCGGCATCCGCGGCGTCTTCCCTTTCCTGCTGTACGAGCGCTAGGTACTCCGGGGGAATTTCCGTTTGGTCGATGGCGCGCCCGTCTTTGTTGTACCCCATGAACGATCCGCGTTGTGCCAGGCTGCGCGATTTCGTTTGCTTGCGGTCAAACACCATACGCACCAGGGCGGCAACCATTTTCACATCTACGGCAAAACTGACGTGCTCAACATACCAGACGTCGTTTTCAAGGCGCTGATTCCAGCCGGAAAGCTCCTTGATCGATTCGTCCAAAATGGGGCACTCCAGGCCAGGACGCACCGCGTGTCGCATCATGTGCCGGTCGGAATAACGGGGCAAGTACTTCTCGATAAGGGGGCGCGGACCAATAAGGCTCATGTCGCCTTTGAAAATACTCCAAAAATTCAGCAGCTCATCAAGCGATGTCTTTCGCACGAACCGTCCCCAGCGCGTAATGCGTTCCTTGGGCGGCAAGAGCACGCCGTGGGCATCGGCTTCGTTCGTCATATTGCGGAATTTCGTAATGCGGAACGGTTTTCCGTCTTTTCCCGTGCGCGTTTGGTGAAAAAGGAGCGGGCGTCCCACGTCGAAAAAAGTCGCAATAGCAAGGACAAGATTAATGGGCGATGTAATGACCAGCGCAAACGCCGCAATGATAATATCGAAGAAGCGCTTCACATAGCGCGTGTAAATAGTGTTGCGTGGGTGCACGGCGGGTGCGACAGCGCTTGCGTGGGCGCGGTTATCGCGTGCAAGATGTTCTGCAATGGTGGCGCGCTGTGCATCGCTCAGCCGCTGCTCATTGCGTGATTCCATCAAGCGAATCCTTTCCGTGCGCTCTTACCTGCCGTAAGCCGAATCGGGGAACAATTGCCTGCTAGCAAGAGATTATTCGCCGAAATGCTAAACTAACATATTATACTCTATTGCGATATGGCGCGCAGGATGGAAAGGCGTTTCGC
>CAKTYF010000017.1 GCA_934631995.1 uncultured Eggerthellaceae bacterium | reverse complement strand
GATGGGAGGCGCTTCCTTTTTCTGCTGGTTGCTTGATCTGCGGCGCGATAGGTGCGTAGTGAATCGGTGGGGACGTTTGGGTAGAGTGTTTTGCTCCAAATTGCCCAAAAAACAAGGAAGGCGCTCTTGCGAACGCCTTCCTTGTTGGTTTTAGTTACCTGCAGGAGCACCGGGGGCTGCCGGAGCACCAGGAGCAGCAGGGGCGCCAGGGGCAGCAGGAGCGCCAGGAGCCGCGGGGGCACCGGGAGCACCAGGAGCCGCGGGGGCACCGGGAACGCCAGGGATGCCAGGGGCGCCAGGAGCGCCAGCCATGGCATCTTCGTCAATTTCTACAGTTGCTGGTCTGAAGCACATAGTAATTCCTTTCTTTATTGCCTGTTGCCAGGCGTAGTGCATAGTCGCTCTCTTTTACGACAGTTAGACAGGATACCCGCTTCTTGTTTTTTGTTCACTAGAAAATGCGACAGAAACACATCATGTTGTGTTGTCTGCTTTTACAGCTATTTCGTTTCGGAATGGGTAAAAGTCATCGGGTTTCCTGTTGTCGTGTCGCTAAAATCCCCTCTGTCTGTTTGCACAGAAATGTGCTTTCAGAGTTTATGAATATTCCACTTACCATAATTGTGATTTCGGGAGATAATGACGCGGTGAGACGGAATGAACCGTTAAGCGAGGTCTCTCCTTTCGCTTAACGTAAAAGTTCTCCTCTCATCTTTTTCTCTAATTGGCCCCTGCAACTCTCTCCATCTTTCCAATTGCAGAGGCCATCCTTTTGATTTGCTCAATGGCGGTTTTCGTTGATTTGTGTTGACGCTGTCTCATGGCATAGGGGGCTCTGTCTGCATTCGATCGTTTGCAGTCCCTGCGCTTGCAGCTAGCGTCGCTGCGCCTGAGCTCACGGTTTTCATCTCGCGCCATCCCCGCGTCATGCGCCAATCTTACTCTTTCGGACGCTCCAGGACCTTTCGGGCGCACTCGGGGTCGGTCGTTATCTTGAAGAAAATCGCCGTCTGAACATAATTCCTGATAGCAGGGCATTCCAAGTCAATATTAAACCGGCTCTGAATACGGTCAATGCGATACGCAACGCCGTTGCGATGAAGGTGGAAAACGTCGGCCACGCGCGATGCCTTACTTCCCTTGGAAAGGTATGCCGCCAAAAGCTCGAAATCGTTCGTGCCTTTTTCCGCATCGTTTTCCAAGATGCGTTCGATTACGGTGTTCGATGCCGCGAAATACTTCACGTCGGTGCTGCATTCGGGGTCAACCATGACGAACGTGAACACCTCCGCAAACGGGATAATCTTACTCTCCCGGGGTTCGTCTTCCCAGATGGGAGCTGCCGTAAGAGGGGCAAAATCGCGCGCGACCAAAAGCGAGCGATACGCAACGTTGATCGACCGATAATCCCCGAAAATCTCCGATTCGTAAATGCGCTCAAGGTATTCTCCCGCTCGGCTAGCAAGCAAGCTTTCAACGCATTTCGTCAGCTGCGCGCCGTCTTGCGCGTTCAGAAAAACGACAATCGCATCGTCGCAGGTAACGGGAAGAGCGTACGCTTCTTTGGTGGCGCGAATCTCGTCTAGAATAAACCCGACTTGCGCCGCCATGTCCCGATGAACCTCTATCATGACCATCATGAAGCACCCTTGCGTGGGAATGTCCAAAAGCGCCATTTGCCGGTATATGTAAGAAGCTTCAAGCCCCTCCGTGGAAATCAAGTGCAGCAGGAACTTCTGATCAAGCTCTTCTTGGCCGGCAGACAGCCCCAGTTTCCTTTTGAGCAGCATGTTGCAAAGCCCCATGAACATTTCGAACAGATCGTGCTGCCCTTGCGTGAAGTGATCCGCGCTGGTGGCCATAACTACCAAGCCCATATAGCGCTGCTGCAGGAAAAGCGGCGCGGTCATAAGCGAGCAGGGGATGCTTTCGGATGCGGGGTATTCTTTGATGCCCGTTTGGTATTTTATTTCTTCGCTTAGATAGTCGCCGTGGCGTTGGGAAGCCAGTATCTCATCGGAATGGTAGCCCAGCTCAATGAGTGAACGATTGACATCGTCGATCGGCTTTATGCCGCGCGTATACGCTAAAAGTTGATAATTGCTGTCAACGATGCTGATGAAAAGCCCAATTCCCGTTTCTGCCAAATCGACGAGCGTCTGAAGGGGCTTAGGCGTGCTTAGCGCCAGGGCAGATCGGTACGCGTATTCGTCAATGGACAAAAAGCTGTCCTGAACGTTGGAGATCAACGTATCAATGGTTTGCTCGTTTTTTGTTGCGCGTACAATGCACACTTTCGAGCGGGTTTTCTTTGCCCAAAGCGCCAGTTCGCACTGGTCATCTTCGTCCGTGCGCAAAAAAAGAAGGAAAGGAGAAACTCCATCTTCCGAAGGAAGTGCCGAGCATTCTGTGTCTGCCACCAGCAAAGTGGAAGCTTGCTCTGCAACGGTATTGTTCGGACGCATAACGCGGCGAAGGCAAGGAGTGCTGGTCGCAAACGGTAAAACCACCTCGTAACCCATAACGGCAAGATGGTCGGTAAGAATGCCCGTTGAAACTTTCAGTTCGTGGCGATGTTCAGCGTTTGCGAAGCGCTTATCCATCAGAAACTCCTATTTATGTACGTTTGCGCGGAAAAAAATCGGTAAATACTGTAATTATTTACACTACATTTTATTGTAAAGCATACAAAGTAAGTGAAGCCGCCCGCGCGAACGCTTTTGCGCGTCTCCACGTTTTATGCATGATTTGCACAATCAGTGTGGCGTAGTGCGTGGAGCAAGGCGAAGGTGCCGCGCGCGGGGAGCACATTGGGGTGCGCAAGCGGCACGCGCATTGCGAAGCGGATGGCTGCGACGCGGAACGCGGGTGCGGAGCGGAGCTGGGACGAAGCGCGGGGAACGCCGCGGGTGGCTGTGGCGCAGTTCGCGCAAGGTGGAGCGGCACGGTCCGGCGCTGCAGACAAACCAATCCAGCGCGCTTATTTTTTGCCGCCTTCGCCGATAGGTGTGGGGGAGTGCTGTCTGTTCGTGCGTTCCGTGCAATACTATTTGCGCAGTTGTAAAAATGCGGACCGTAGCGGCACACTTGATTTGGTGAAGAGAGAAATAGAAGCGGGTAGGAGCCTGGATAGCAAAAGAACGCCCGCAGGGTAAGGATGATTCCGAAGGCAACGGAAAGCGAAGGAGGGCGAATCATGCAGCAAACGAAAGACATGCAGATGGCTCGAACGGCAACTCAGCCGCCATCGACGACCAAGACAGTATTGCCCCAACAGGTAGATATAACGAACTCCCAGGTAGCGGCTCTGCGCCCCGATGCGTTGTCGCCTGCGGAAATCGAACAGAAAGCGGAATCACTTGCCACGAGCAAGGCAACCATGGCAGCTTCGAAACTCTTCCTGTTAGCCGTAATGGCCGGTGCGTTCATCGCCTGCGGTGCCACGCTGTTCACGCTGGTGCAGGGCGACACGCAGCTGCCGTTTGCGGTTAAGCGCGTGTTCGGCGCGTTTTGCTTCTCCTTGGGCCTTATGCTCGTAGTCTGTTGCGGCGCCGAGCTGTTCACGGGAAACTGCCTGATGGTGTGTGGCTTGAACAGCAAGAAAATTGACGCGAAGGGTCTTTTGCGCAATTGGTGCATTGTTTGGCTGGGCAACTTCGTGGGCTCGCTTATCATTGCGGCGCTGGTGTTCGGCTCAAATATGGCGGGCATGAACGGCGGCGAAGTTGGTGCGGCTATGGTGTCCATTGCGGCAGGGAAGGTGTCTCCCGATGCGCTCACGTTGTTCTGCAAGGGCATCATGTGCAACTTCTTAGTGTGCTTGGCGGTGTGGATGAGCTTCGGTGCGCGCATGATGGCAGATAAGCTGCTGTGCGTGATTATGCCGATTACGGCATTTGTCGCATGCGGCTTCGAGCACAGTGTTGCCAACATGTTCTTTCTGTTTGAGGGCCTGTTTGCCCAGATGGCAGGCTTTGGTGCTGGCGGAATCGCGTTGAGCGGCATCTTCTACAACATTGGCGTGGTAACGCTGGCGAACATCGTGGGTGGCGCGCTGATGGTGGGCGTGAGCTATTGGTTTGCTTACGCGAAGCGCGAGAAGAAGTAACGCGCGGGGCAGGTGTGCGGCGGCTGTGGCGGCGCGGGCGCCAGGTGCAAAGACGCACTGTCTGCGTGGAACGAAAGCGTTGGCGCATGCCATGAACGAGCGCGCGTAACACGTGCTGCGAGTGGGGTAGGGCGCGGCGGCACGGGCGCAGCATAGCAGAATCCCCGCGGCAGAAATGTTAAATAGCGAAAAACAAAACGCGATGTCGTTTGGATGAAACGGCACGGCACCATACAATAGGCACAGCAAAAATGAGAGAAGAGAGGATGGGTGTATGACAAAACTCCAGGTCATGCCCATGAAAAATATTGACACGCAGCTTGGCGCCACCATGGAGCGTTTCAGCAGGCGCGTAGCGGCGCTCCCCGTGGGAAGCTGCCCTGTGGCGGCGCAGGTGGCGCTTTTGGAAACAGCCTGTCAGCAGACGTGCGGAAAATGCGTTCCCTGCTGCGATGGTTTGCCGCAGCTTGCGCGGCTTCTGCGCGAAATCGAAAGCTGCACGGCCCGTGAGCAAGCATATGATCAGGCAAAACAGCTGGCAACCATGATTCGTGACACCGCTGATTGCGCGATTGGCTACGAAGCGGCGCAGGATGTTCTTGATAGCATGGAAACGTTTGCGGCCGAATACGAAAGTCATCTGAAGGCGCACGAGTGCGTGCTGACCGAAGGCCAAGCGGCGCAAGTTGTGCCGTGCGAGGCGTTTTGCCCTGCTCACATTGATATTCCCGGGTACATTTCGCTGGTGGGCCAGGGCGATTACGCGAGTGCCATCAAGCTCATCCGCAGGGACAATCCGTTTCCTACTGCGTGCGCGTTTGTGTGCGAGCACCCGTGCGAGCTGCGCTGTCGTCGCATGCTGATCGATGCGCCCCTTAACATTCGCGGCATCAAGAAGTTCGCCGTGGATCAAGTGGCGGCCGATACGGTGGAAGTTCCCGCGCGCAGCGTTGACACGGGGCGCACTATTGCCGTTGTGGGTGCGGGTCCCAGCGGTCTGACCTGCGCGTATTACCTGGCGCTCATGGGTCATCACGTAACGGTGTTCGAAGAAAAAACGCAGCTGGGCGGCATGATGCGCTACGGCATTCCCGCGTATCGCTTCCCGCGGGAGCGCTTGGACGAAGATATTCGCGCCATTCTGAGTGTGGGGAACATCGAAGTGAAGACGGGCGTGAACATTGGCACTACGCAGATGGATCGCCTGTGTGCAACGTTCGATGCCGTCTACGTTGCCATTGGCGCTCATGCCGGCAGTTCCATTCATCTGCCGGGCGAAGACGCACACGGCGTGTGCTACGCCGTCGATTTCCTGCGCGCGATGGGCGATGGCGATCATCCCGACCTGACGGGCAAGAAAGTAGCGGTCATTGGTGGCGGCAACGTGGCAATGGACTGCTCCCGTACCGCCGTGCGCCTGGGTGCGGCGGAAGTAAACTGCATCTATCGTCGCCGTTTGGAAGACATGACGGCCCTTCCCGCCGAAGTCGAATCCGCCTTGCAGGAAGGCGTGGAAATGCTCACGCTGCAAAATCCTGTGGCAATCGAAGTGGACGCGCAGGGGCATTGCGCTGCCGTTATCGTGCAGCCTCAAATGATCGGCGCCGTGCGTGGTGGGCGTCCTGCTCCGCAAGATGCGCATAAGCCCCAAAATCGCATTGAGGCCGACATTGTCCTTATTGCCGCAGGTCAGCAGATTGTTTCCGAGCCGTTTGAGGAATTCGGCATGCAGGCGAATCGCGGTCGCTTTGCTGCAACGCCGTATTTGGAGGCCCAAGGTTTCGACAACATTTTCGTGGGCGGCGATTGCCAGACCGGCCCTGCAACCGTGGTGCGCGCCATTGGCGCGGGCAAGGTGGCGGCGCGCAACATCGATGAGTTCTTGGGGTATCATCATAAGCTGACCTGCGATGTTTCGGCGCCGGCGGCGCATCCCAACGACCGAACGCCTTACGGCCGCGTGAACATCGCAGAGCGTCCCGCGCGCGAGCGCCGCGCCGATTTCGCCTGCGTTGAAACCGAAATGAGCGAAGAAGAAGCTCGCCAAGAATGCAACCGCTGCCTTCGCTGCGACCATTATGGTTGCGGCTCCCTGGAAGGAGGGCGCGTCCAATATGTCTAGCAATTCCCTGAAAAACGAGCCGATCCTTGCGCTCGAAAACGAATGTGCCACATTGTCCGACAATCTGCTTGCCGTTACTATTGATGGTGCATCGGTGCAGGTCAAAGAAGGTGCAACAATTCTTGCTGCCGCCGCTCGGGCAGGCGTGAAAATCCCTACGCTGTGCTTTTTGAAAGACGTGAGCAATATTGGCAGCTGCCGCATATGCGTGTGCGAAGTGGCGGGGCAGCAAGCGCTTGTTCCCGCATGCAACACGCCTGTTGTCAACGGCATGGAGGTCATCACCGATTCGCCGCGCGTGCGCGCCGCCCGCAAAATGGCACTTGAGCTCATTATGGCGAACCATCGCACGCAATGCTTGACCTGCGTCAAGAACGGCGCATGCGAACTGCAAAGCCTTTGCCGCGCTTTCGGCATTGAAGAGGATTTGATCGCGAAAGCCGCGCTGCCGCAAAAACCCATCTTCGACAGCAATCCCTTCCTGCGCTTTGACCCCAACTTGTGCATTGCCTGCCAGCGCTGCGTGGGCGCCTGCAACAGCATTGCGCGCAATCACACGCTGGTGACGGGCAGGAAAGGCGCGCGTACCACCATTCGGGCACCGTTCGGCCCCGACTGGAAGGCAACAGCGTGCGAGAGTTGCGGCACGTGTGCAGGTGCGTGCCCCACGGGGGCGCTCACGGAGAAGCGTCGCGCGGATTATCGTGAATGGGAAGTGACAAAAACGCTCACGACCTGCCCGCATTGCGCCACGGGATGCCAGTACTACTTGGTGGTGAAAGACGGCAAGATCGTGGATACGGAAGCGGCAAACGGCGCTTCGAACCGCGGCCGTCTGTGCGTGAAAGGGCGCTCGGGCTCCTTCGACTTCGTGCAAAGCCCCGATCGCTTGACCACGCCGCTTATCAAGAACCGCGCAACTGGCGAATTCGAACCGGCTACTTGGGATGAAGCGCTTGACTTGGTGGCAACGCGATTCTCCCAGCTCAAAGCACAATACGGCCCCGATAGCCTGGCTGCCTTCGCTTGCAGCCGTTCCACGAACGAGGACGTTTACCTGCTGCAGAAAATGGCGCGTGTGGCATTCGGCACGAATAACGTGGACAATTGCGCACGCGTGTGCCACGGTCCCTCGGTTGCCGGCTTGGCGCAAACGCTGGGCTCGGGCGCCATGACAAACCCCATTTACGACATCACTCACGACGTTGATTGCATTATGCTGGTGGGTTCGAACCCCGAAGAGGCACACCCTGTGGTGGGCATGCAGGTGCGCGAAGCGGTAGAGCGCGGAACGCGCCTGATTGTGGTTGACCCGCGCGATATCGGGCTGGCGTCGAAAGCCGACATCCATTTGAAGCTCAATCCGGGCACAAACGTGGCGTTTTCGGCCGGCATGTGCCACATCATGATTCGCGATGGCCTGGTTGACCGCGCGTTTGTTGATGCGCGCACCGAAAACTACGATGAAATCGCGGAAATGGTGCAGCCTTATACGCCTGAGCGCGTTGCTGCCATCTGCGGCATTGATGCACGCGACTTGGTAGCGGCGGCGCATATGTATGCCACGGCGAACAAGGCGCCCATCATTTACTGCTTGGGCGTGACCGAACATTCCAGTGGCACCGAAGGCGTTATGTCCATGTCGAACATGGCGCTGCTCTGCGGCAAGCTGGGGCGTTCCGGCTGCGGCGTGAATCCGCTGCGCGGCCAGAACAACGTGCAGGGTGCGTGCGACATGGGCGCCACGCCTGGCGATTTCCCTGGCTATCAAAAAATCACAAACCCCCAGGTCATGGAGAAATTCGAGAAGGCGTGGGGAGTGGAGTTGCCCAAAAAGCAAGGCATGTGGGCAACGGAAGTGTTCCATGCAGCGGTAGAAGGCAAGATTCGCGGTCTGTTCATCTTTGGCGAAGATCAAGTGCGCACCGATCCGAACCTGAATCACGTGATCGAAGGCATCAAGGCGCTTGATTTCTTCGTGGTGGATGATTTGTTCATGACCGAAACGGCGAAGTATGCCGATGTGGTTTTGCCGGGCATTTCCTATGCTGAGAAATGGGGCACGTTCAGTAACACCGAGCGTCGCGTGCAGCTTATTCGCCCTGCCGTTGCATCGCCGGGCGATGCGCGTCCCGACACGTGGATCTTCACGGAAATCATGCGCCGCATGGGCTATGACCAGCCGTATTTGACGCCCGCGCAGATCATGGACGAAATTGCCAGCTTGACCCCGAGCTTCCACGGCATAAGCCACGAACGCCTTGATTCTGCCGAAGTGGCGGGGCGGGGGCTGCAGTGGCCGTGCTTGGATAAGAATCACCCAGGCACGCCTATCATGCATGTGGGCACGTTCACCCGCGGCAAGGCTCGTTTCTCCACGGCACAGTATCACGATGCGTACGAAATGCCCGATGCAACGTATCCGCTCATGCTGACCACGGGTCGCATTCTGTACCAATACAATGCTCAGGCTATGACAAGCCGCACGGAAGGTCTGAATGTTATCGCAGGTCATTCGTTTATCGAGATGAACACGGCCGATGCTGCCGCGCGCGGCATTGCAAATGGCGACAAAGTACGCGTGTTCAACCGCCGCAGCTCCATTGAGTCCACGGCGCGCGTTTCCGACAAAACGAAGCCGGGTCAAACGTGGATGCCCTTCCACTTCCAAGACGGCAACGCGAACTGGCTCACCAGCCCCGCGCTTGACAACATTTGCGCCACGCCCGAGTACAAAGTGTGCGCCATCCAGGTGGAGCGTGCGTAGCGAAGCGCCTGATCTGGACGTTATTGGAACCAGGGGGAAGCGGACGTCGCAAGGGTTGAGCCGATGTGCGTATGTTTTATGACGAAGACGCATGCCGCCTCAAGGGCATTCGCCGAAGGACTCAGCTTGGATAATGCTTCATCGAGCTTGTGATTCGCTCAACTTATCCAAAGCTTCGCACGTCGGCTCAACCCTTGAGGCGGCACGCTGCCCTGAACGCTGATAAGCAATTGACGCAAATTGCCCCGCCGGAACTGCGCGTAGCGCGAAAGGAACGAACATGAACATCGAAGAACTCACGTTTGACCAGCACGGACTTATTCCCTGCATCGTGCAAGACGCGCAGGATAGCGCCGTGCTCATGATGGCGTGGATGAATGCCGAGTCCATTCGTCGCACGTTGGATACGAAAACCACCTGGTTTTGGTCGCGCAGCCGTCAGGAGTATTGGAATAAAGGTGCTACGTCGGGTAACTTCCAGCATCTGGTTGAACTGCGTTACGATTGCGATGCCGACTGTCTTCTTGCGCTGGTGAATCCTGATGGCCCTGCGTGCCATACTGGTGCGCGTAGCTGCTTTTATCGCACGCTTCAGGTGGAGTAGGCGGTATCCTGGGATGCCCCTTTGAGCGAGCGGCGCTCGTTTGCAGCTCCTTCCGCACTGCCTCTGAGCCAGCGCGTCTCCTTGCCATTAACGCCTCTGCGCGTCCATAAAATAATCTTACTTTTAACAAAATTGTAATAATGAAAACACACTATACGCACAGCGGCGGAAAGTAACGATTTTTTCGCCGCCTTTTTTTGCCCTCAATTCGCAAGATTGTGCAATTTCTGTCAAGATTGGAGAAAACTCCTGATGGAAACCGTGAGTAGTACGAAATCACATTTAATAACACGATTTTGACCTTGAGCCATAATTGCA
Organism: uncultured Eggerthellaceae bacterium; assembly: GCA_934631995.1. Lineage (GTDB taxonomy): Bacteria > Actinomycetota > Coriobacteriia > Coriobacteriales > Eggerthellaceae > CAKUOV01. Next base: position 15,622 of record CAKTYF010000017.1, on the reverse strand, counting down.
GGTAAAAATAAGAAACTTGACCAATTTCAAACCCCCCGATAATCTGACCTAAATACTTTCCGTGGGGGAAAGTAGGCAAAATTCTTAATCGGGTTTGCTGTGAGAAAAAGAGAGTTGAGGTGGTCCTTTGTCTTGGGACATTCTTATTCCGAACGAGGAGATGGAAGCTGCGACAGCCCGTCTTCTTGAGTCTGCGGAGCTTGTTGGCGCGGACACCTACCAGGCTCGTACTGCTGCTCAGGGTACCCACTGCAAGATTGGCGAGCAAGGCTTGTGCTGCCGCATCTGCTCTATGGGCCCCTGCCGCATTACCGCTAAATCGCCGCGAGGCATTTGCGGTTGCGATGCCGATGGCGTAGTTGGCCGTAACTACCTGCGCTTTACCGCGGGCGGTTCTGCAACGCACTCTGATCACGGTCGTTCCATTGCCATGACGCTGTACCGCAGCTCCGCTGGCGGCGACTATACCGTCAAGGACGAAGAGAAGCTGAAGCGTATCGCTGAAGAGTGGGACATCGAGGTTGAAGGTCGCGACATCTACGACATCGCTCACGAAGTCGCTCTGACCGGTCTTGAGGAATTCGGCAAGCCCTTTGGCCGCCTTCGCTTCCTGAAGCGCGCCCCCGAGGCTCGTCAGAAGATCTGGCGCGAGAACAAACTGTCTCCCCGCGCTATCGACCGTGAAGTTTCTCAGTCCCTGCATATGACGCATATGGGTTGCTCGTCCATGCCTGAAGCGCTGGTGCATCAGTCCCTGCGTGCTGGTCTGGCCGACGGCTGGGGCGGTTCCATGATCGGCACCGAGTTCTCCGACATCCTGTTCGGTACTCCGAAGCCTCTTGACACCACCGCTAACCTGGGTGTTATGGACAAGGACATGGTCAACATTGTTGTTCACGGCCATGATCCTTCGCTGTCCGAAATGGTTGTGTACTACGCAAATGACCCCGAAATGATCGCTCATGCCAAGGAAGTTGGCGCAAAGGGCATCAACGTTTGCGGCGTATGCTGCACCTCCAACGAAGTTGCCATGCGTCACGGCATTCCTATGGCAGGTAACTTCCTGCAGCAGGAAAACGTGGTTCTCACGGGCGCTTGCGAAGCTATCGTTGTTGACGTTCAGTGCATTTTCCCTGCTCTGGGTCCCCTGTCCAAGTGCTTCCACACGAAGTTCATCACCACCAGCAACGCTGCTCGCATGCCTGAATCCGACTTCATTGAGTTCAAGGACACCACGGCAGCTGAATCTGCAAAGAAGATCGTGCGCCTGGCTGTTGACAACTTCAAGAACCGCAAGCCGGAACTGGTCCATATCCCCGACTTGGTCTCCAAGGCTACGGTTGGCTACTCCGTTGAGGCAATCTACGATACGCTGGATACCGTTGCGAACTCCCACATCGATGAGTTCCAGACCATGATTCCGCTGATTGACTGCATCCGCTCCGGTGTTATCCGCGGCGCGGTTGCCATGGTTGGCTGCAACAACCCCAAGGTGCGCCCCGACTACGCTCACATCGAGCTCATGAAGAAGCTGCTTGCAAACGACATTTTGGTTATTGTTTCTGGCTGCTCTGCTCAGGCTGCTGCTAAGGCCGGCCTTATGGACAAGGAAGCCGGCAAGTACTGCGGCGAAGGCCTGAAGCGCGTATGCCGCTTGGCCAACATTCCGCCGGTTTTGCACATGGGTTCCTGCGTTGACATTTCCCGTATGATGGTTCTTGCATCCGACATTGCAAACGATTGGAAGATTGAGATTTCCGACATTCCTCTGGTTGGCTGCGCTCCTGAATGGATGTCCGAGAAGGCCGTTTCCATTGGCAACTACGTTGTTGCAACGGGCATCGACACCTATCTGGGCATTGATCCTTACACCGACGGTTCCAAGGGCATTGTTGGCCTGCTGCAGGGCGACATTGACAAATGGGTTGGCGCTAAGTTCACCGTTGAGAAGGACATCGAAAAGCTGGGCGATTTGATGATTCAGCGCATCGAAGAGAAGCGTGCTCACCTGAACATCTAAGAGCCAACGTATCGAAGGGCACGAAGCGTGAAGGCGCGTGCGAGCATACGTGCAAGATGCAAAGCACGCGACTAAAAGTAAGTAAAGCACGAAGGAAGCATTGAAGGAAGCGATTATGAAGGTAGCGATCACAGGTAAAGGCGGCGTGGGCAAGACCACGTTATCGTCAACCCTTGCGCGCATGTATGCACAGGAGGGACGCCCCGTTCTTGCTGTTGACGTTGACCCCGATGCCAACCTTGGTTTGGCGCTGGGCTTTTCCATGGAGGAAGTAAACAACATTACGCCTATCTCCAAAATGCGCAAGCTGGTGGAAGAGCGCACGGGTGCAAACGACGCTAACAAGTTCTTCAAGCTAAACCCCCAGGTCAGCGATATTCCCGACACGTATGCTCACGAGCGCAATGGCGTGAAGCTGCTGGTCATGGGAACCGTTGAAACGGGCGGTGCGGGGTGTGTGTGCCCCGAGCATGTCATGATCAAGTCCATTCTTTCAAGCTTGACGTATCGCAAAGACGACGTGGTAATCATGGACATGGAAGCCGGTCTTGAGCATTTGGCTCGTGGCACGGCTGCCAACATGGACCAGTTCATTGTTGTTGTTGAGCCGGGTGCCCGCAGCATTCAGACGTACGAGAAAGTCAAGCAGCTTGCGGCAGATATCGGCGTTACGAAGGTCAACGTTGTTGCCAACAAAGTCCGTAGCGACGAAGATAGAGAGTATCTGCGCGCGCATATTCCCGAAGATGCTTTGCTGGGATTCCTTCCGTATTCGAGTGATGTCATTGATGCTGATCGCAACGGTGAGTCACCCTTCGATTACAGCCCTGAACTCGTAGAAGAGGTCAGGCGCATTAAGCAACGTATGGAAAACGCATAGATTGCATAGATTGATAGCAAAGGAAATCATATGAAATTTTTTGACAGGATTTTCCATGGCTCCAACGATATCTTCTCTGTTGCCACCAAGGCAGTAGATGCAGCTATCGCTGAGTATGGTGAAGACGCCCCTATGCAGATGCCTGACACCGCATACAACATGTCGTGCCAGCTGGCTTACTCGGGGCAGAAGGTTCTCAAGCTGAAGGACCTCAAGACCGCTCTGGCAACCATCAACGCCATGAGTACGCGCAATCAGCGCACCGAGTCCATCTTCAAGTCCGGCATCGGTACTGCTATGGCCGGCGAAATCATTGAAGCTGTGAAGTACGTGAACAACCCCACGCCGTACGAGGGCACGAAGTATCACGGTCACTTCTCCGACGCTGAAGTACGTGAGCTGGGCGTGCCGTTGGTTACCAACGACATTCCGGGCTTCGTTGTTATCATCGATCCTGCTCCCTCTGACAAGGAAGCATGCGACTTGATTCGCGGTTATCAGGAGCGCGGTATCTTCGTGTTCTTGGTGGGCGACATCATTGACCAGGCCGAGCGCATGGGCATTGAGCTGGGCTTCCATGTTCGCGTCGTAGGCGTTGGCCCCGATATTTGGGCGGTAAGCCACGTTGTGTCCTTCTGCGTGCGCGCTGCTATGATCTTTGGCGCCATCGAAGGCGGCGACTGGGACGGCTTCATGGAGTACACGTATGTGCGTCTGCACGCTTTCGTGAACGCGTTTGCCCCGGTAAACGACCGCACGTTGGCATTTGGTGCGGGCGCTGTGGCCATGGGCTTCCCGGTTATCACGAACGACATGAACTACATTCGCCCCATTCCGAAGACTATCTTGCTGCAGCCTAACACGAAGGCATTCATCGAGACGTCTTTGGAAGCACGCGATATCCATATCAAGATTACGAAGATCGATATCCCCGTTGCGTACTCCACCGCATTCGAAGGCGAAATCATTCGCCGTCCCGACATGCAAGTTGAAATCGACGGCTCCCGTCTGGACTGCTTCGAGCTTGTTGAGATCAAGGACGTCAAGGAAATCGAAGACCACTCCATTATCGTTGAAGGCCCCGATTTCAACGACGTTCCCGTGGGAACCAAGATGAACGCCGCGTTTATCGTGGAAGTGGGCGGCAAGAACGTTTCCCCCGACTTCGCTTCCGTATTCGAGCGCAAGATCCACGCGTACTTGAACTGTGCAAGCGGCGTTATGCACACCGGTCAGCGCGACATGATCCGCATCCGTGTGAGCAAGGACGACTACGATGCCGGCTTCCGTTTGAAGCACTTGGGCGAGATTCTGTACGCCAAGATCAAGGGCGACCACGATGCCATTATCGAAAAAGCGCAGGTGCGCATTTACACCGAGCCCGAGAAGTGCAAAGAGCTGCGCGCTTACGCGAATACCGTGTTCGATGCACGTGACGAGCGTCTGGGCAGCCTGACCGACGAAACGGTGGAGAACTTCTACACCTGCATTCTGTGCCAGTCCTTCAGCCCCAGCCACGTATGCATCGTCACGCCCGAGCGCTTGGGTCTGTGCGGCGCGGTGTCCTGGCTTGACGCGAAGGCATCCAACGAGCTGGATCCCAACGGTCCGTGCCAGATCGTTCCTCACGAGAAGTGCATTGACGAGCGTATTGGCGCCTACGAAGACGTTAACGACGCTGTTCGCAAGTACTCCAACGGCGCACTTGAGCAGGTTTCGCTGTACTCTATCCTGGAAGACCCCATGACTTCCTGCGGTTGTTTCGAGTGCATTTGCGGTATTGAGCCTATGACCAGCGGTTTCGTTATTACCACGCGTGATCATGTGGGCATGACTCCTTTGGGCATGACGTTCTCCGAAATGGCTTCCATGACCGGCGGCGGCGTGCAGACTCCGGGCTACATGGGCCACGGCAAGCACTTCATTGCTTCCAAGAAGTTCCTGAAGGCCGAAGGCGGCATTGCTCGCGTTGTGTGGATGCCTGCTTCCTTGAAGGAACAGTTGGCCGACAAGATCAACGCCACGGCAAAAGAGCTCTACGGCATTGACAACTACATCGATATGATTCCCGACGAGAACGACATGCAGGATCCGGGCGACCCCGCCGAGCTGTACGAAGTTCTGACCGCAAAGAATCATCCCGTTTTGGGTATGGAGCCGCTTCTGTAGGCTTTTGCGGATTCCGCGTGCCATGCAAGACGAACGCATCAAGGGCATGGCACGCAATCCTTGAGTTTCTTTTGCACCACAAATCCGATTTATTGAAGCCGTCTCGCGTTTTTTACGCGGGGCGGCTTTTTGGTGATAAAACCCCTCTTTGAGAAAATTTCTCCTGCATTCAGCTTGTTTTGCGTTACTATAAGCAAATATCCATAGTTCGCCCACTTCGGGCTCTTCTTCCATCGAAATTCCCTGCAAGAAAAAAGCCGAAGTGTGTCCTGGCGAACAAAATCTGTAGCAAGCTTTTCAAGGAGGAACCGTGAAGTTTTTTCTGGACACTGCCGATTTAGCCGAAATCGAAGAGGCAGCAAGTTGGGGTGCGCTGGCAGGCGTGACCACGAATCCGTCGCTGTATGCGAAAATTGGCGGTAAGCTGAGCGACTTCAACAACCACATGAAGCGCATCTGCGAGATTGTTGGCCCGGATTGCCCCGTTTCTGCCGAGAGCGTTGCCATGACGCGCGACGAACTTGTGCGCGACGGCCTGCAGCTGGCAGAGATTGCTCCCAACATTGTGGTGAAGATCCCGACCATGGTCGAAGGCCTGGCTGCTACGCGCGCCTTGGCCGATCAGGGCGTTCGCGTGAACATGACCCTGTGCTTCAGCGTTCCTCAGGCATTGCTGGCTGCTCGCGCTGGCGCTCGCTACATCAGCCCGTTCATCGGCCGTTTCGACGACATTTCTCAAGATGGTTTGGCTGAAGTTGAGAACATTGTGACTGCCATCAACAACTACGATTTCACCGGCAACACGGTTAATGGCGAGCAGATTGAAATCATTGCCGCCTCGGTGCGCAGCGCCAATCACGTGACGCAATGTGCCCTGATGGGTGCCGATATTGCGACCGTTCCGTTCGGTGTTCTGCAGAAGATGGTGAAGCATCCTTTGACTGATCGCGGCCTGGAGTCGTTCATGAAGGATTGGGAGAAAGTGCAGAACGCATAAATGAGTGACGAACTCGAAACTGCCGTACCCGAATCTATTCCTGCGGATGCAGCAAACGCTGCATCCGCGTCTGAGTCCGCGCCGGTAAAACCTAAGCGCACCACAACGCGTAAGAAAGCGGCTCCCGCTGCTGCAGCTGTCGAGGCAAGCGACGGCGCCTCTTCAAGTGATGCTGCTGCGACGAAGGTCGCTGCTGCTGGTGCGGAAGGTGATGCTCCTGCTGCCAAGAAGCCGGCAACGCGTAAGCGCACGACTACCGCGAAGAAAACCCCTGCTAAGACGGCTGCCGCAGCGGATTCCGAGCCTGCAACGAAGGCTGCCGCCGCTGAGGCGCCCGCACCTGCTGCGCCTGCGGATGTGGCGGGGGAGGCCGCACCGGCGGCTCCTAAGAAGCCCGCGGCTCGTAAGACAGCTGCCACGCGCACGCGTCGCAAGCCTGCCTCCGCTGAAGCGGACGCGCCCACAGCAGCGGACGCTGCGCCCGAGGCAGCCGCTAATGTCGCAAGCGCTCCTGCTGCGGCTGCGGGGAGCGAATCTGTGCCCACTGTAGCGCCTGAGAGGGCTGCAAGCGCGTCCGAGACGCCTGCCCGTACGCCGCGCACCCGCGCACGCACGAAAGCGGCTTCTGCGGCTTCTGGCGCGCGAAAACCGGCTGCGTCCCGCGCGAAGGATGCCGAGTCTTCTTCCAAGACGTCTGCGCAAACCCCTATTGAGTTCAGCTCCGATGCAGACGTGATTGCCACAGAAACATTGACGGATCCTTCTCTTCCCGCAGGTCAATCCCCTAAGGGTAATGGTGCTTCTGCTGCAGAAGTTCTTTCCGTTGAAGTGCTGGTGACGGATGCCCCTCAAAGCGCTGCTTCCGGGGTTCTGATTGAAGCGTCCACAGGGGCCTCGGCTGCAGAAGGTTCCCCTGAACCGGCAACCCCGAATCGCGTTCGCCGCGAGCGCAACAACGAGCGCAACGGCAACAACAACAAAAAACGCCCGAAGCAGAATCAAAATCAGAACCAAAACCAAGGTTCCTCCGATAAGGGCAACGGCCAAAATCAGCAAGGTCAGAATAACCAGAATCAGAACAAGGCCAACAACAAGGGGTCGTTTGATCGCGATCATCGCCGCCAGCGTCGTCAGCATGGCAGCCGTGAAGTTTTGCCCAGCATTTCTCGCGATGAACTTGCCGAAATGAAAGTGGGCGACCTGCGCGAAAAGGCTGCTGAGTACGGCATTGACGCGTCGGGTTATCGCAAGGCCGAGCTGGTTGATGTGGTGTTTGAGGCGCTGTGCAAGGCCGAGGGTATTATCGAGGTCACGGGCATTCTGGACATTATGAACGATGGCTATGGCTTTTTGCGCACCAAGGGCTATCTGCCCAGCGAAGGTGATGCGTACGTGAGCCTTTCCATCATTCGCCGCAACGGCCTGCGCAAAGGCGATTACGTGGTGGGTTTGACGCGTCCTGCGCAGGGCAACGAGAAATACGCTGCCATCCAGAAAGTCATCAGCGTGAACGATACTCCCGCCGATGAGCTGGGCGGACGTGTTCGCTTTGCCGATTTGACGCCGATTTACCCCGATGAGCGCTTGATCATGGAGCACGGTAAGAGCACCACCACGGCGCGCGTCATTGACCTGGTGTCGCCCATTGGCAAGGGCCAGCGTGGCCTGATTGTGTCTCCGCCGAAAGCGGGCAAGACCACGGTTCTCAAAGACATTGCTGCGGCAATTTCCGTGAACAACCCTGAAGTTCATTTGATGTGCCTTCTGGTTGACGAACGTCCCGAAGAAGTGACCGATATGGAGCGTTCTATCAAGGGCGAAGTGATTTCTTCCACGTTCGATAAGCCGTGCGAAAACCATATTGCCGTGGCAGAGCTTGTGATCGAGCGTGCAAAACGCCTGGTAGAACAAGGACGCGATGTGGTGATCCTGCTGGACTCCATCACGCGTTTGGCGCGTGCTTACAACATGGGCACGCCAGCTTCGGGCCGCATCTTGTCCGGCGGTGTTGACTCAAGCGCTTTGTATCCGCCGAAACGTTTCTTGGGCGCCGCCCGTAACATTGAAAACGGTGGCAGCTTGACCATTTTGGGTACAGCATTGGTTGATACCGGCTCTAAGATGGACGAAGTGATCTTCGAAGAGTTCAAGGGCACGGGCAACATGGAGCTCAGGCTTGACCGCACGTTGGCCGACAAGCGTATCTTCCCTGCGATTGACCCCATCACATCGGGCACGCGTAAGGAAGAGCTGCTGCTTGACCCGCAAGAGGCGCCGCTTATCTGGGCAGTGCGCCGTGTTCTTGCAAACTTGAACAATACGGAGCGCGCGATGGATACTTTGGTAAAATCCATCAAGCAAACTGAAACGAACCAAGAATTCCTTATTCGTTTTGCCCGTAAGGCGCAAAATTCCTCGAAGCAGGACAGCTTGGATTTGTAAGTTGAACGAGGCGGGTCAGCGCGCTTGTTTGCACGTTGACTCGCTGATTTGAATGACCAGGTAAGAACTTGATACCAGGTAAAAGGATAGAATATGGCACTGTTTACCAGCGAAAACTCAAAACCGTGGCCTGCCCGTGCAGTCGTGACCGCAGGAATGCCGTATGGCAACAAGGCGTTGCATTTCGGCCATGTCGGTGGCGTTTTTGTGCCTGCCGACTGCTTCGCGCGCTTCCTGAAAGACCGTATTGGTGCGGAAAACGTGCGTTTCGTGTCTGGCACCGACTGCTTTGGGTCTCCCATTATGGAGGGATACCGCAAGCTTGTTGAGGCGGGGGAGTTCCAAGGAACCCTGTCCGATTACGTGCGTCGCAACCACGATGCCCAGAAGGCAACGCTTGATGCATACGAGGTCGAGCTGTCCATTTACCAGGGTTCAAGTTTGGATCATGCAGGCGAAGTGCATCAGCGCGTGAGCAACGAGTTTTTGACGCAGCTCTACAAGAACGGCTGGCTTAAGAAGACCTCCACGCTGCAGTTCTACGATGCGCAAGCGGAAACGTTCTTGAATGGCCGCCAAGTTATTGGCTATTGCCCTGTTCAGGGGTGCAAGTCCGAGAAGGGCTATGCGGATGAGTGCGACTTGGGGCATCAGTATGAGCCGCAGGACCTGCTCAAGCCGGTGTCCACGCTTTCGGGCACCACACCTGAAATGCGTCCCGTGGAAAACTGGTACTTCGATTTGCCGGCGTTCATGCAGTATTTGCGCGATTACACCGATCAGCTTGAGGCCGACCCGGATATACGCGCCATTGTCCCGCAGACGATTCGCGAGTTTTTAGGCGCACCGGTGACGTACATCAAAAATGAGCTGTACGATCAGTATCTGGAAATTGCCGATCAGCTGCCGCAGCATGAATACCGTGCGGCGGAAAAGGGCAAGCAAAGCTTTGAGCTGGAGTTTTCCTCGATTGACGATCGCGATGCCGCCCGTGGCGTGTTAAGCGCTGCCGGCATTCGCTTCCGTATGGGCAAGGCGCTGGTGCCGTTTCGTATGACGGGCAACATTGAGTGGGGCGTGAAAGCACCCGTGTTCGACGGGGTAGAGGGTCTTACCGTGTGGTGCTGGCCCGAAAGCCTGTGGGCTCCTATTTCGTTCACACAGGCGTGCAACGATGAGCTGGGGCTTCCTCACGAAAGCTGGCGCGATTTCTGGTGCGCCGATGATGCGCAGGTCTACCAGTTTATTGGCCAGGATAATTTGTATTTCTACGGCGTGGCGCAACCGGCACTGTTCCGGGCATTGCAGCCGGGTAATTTCGAAGGCGAAGGCGCGCCGGTCCGTCAAACGCGCTTAGTTGCGAACCATCATGTGCTGTTCGGTAAGACGAAGGCGTCTTCGTCGGGCGCGGTGAAGCCTCCTTCGGCCGATGAGCTGCTGAATTACTACACGCCCGAGCAGTTGCGTGCGCACTGGCTTGCACTCGGTCTTGATCAGAAATCGGTCGGTTTTTCGCCAAAGCCTTTCGATCCCGATCCGCAAAAGCGCGAAGATACGCGTTATGCCGACCCTGCGTTGAAGGAAGGCGCGCTGCTTACGAATGTGTTCAACCGCTTGGCGCGCAGTTGTTTCTACGAAGCGCAGAAGAACTTCGGCGGCGTTATCCCTGTTGGAGCTGTTACGCCCAGCGTGGTGGCCGCCGCACATGATGCGCTTTTGAACTACGATCAGGTTATGCACAAGGTGGAGCTGCATTCCATTGTTTCGCTTTCCGATACGTTTATCCGCTACGCGCAAAAGTATTGGGCCGATGGCATTCGCAATGCTGAGCAGGCGGGCGACACCGAAAAGCGTCGCCAGGTGTTGCTTGATAGCGCGTATCTGCTGTGGGTTTGCTCGGTGATGATGCATCCCGTGGTGCCGGGTGGCTGCCAGAAGATTTGCGACCGCCTTGGTTTTGACGCGCAGCGCTTCTTCAGCTGGAATGCGGATTTCGAGAGCCTGGCGGAACTGTGCACCGCAGAAGAGCGTGCAGCAGGCGGGCATGCCGTGGAAGATTTGCCGCCGCGCTATGACTTCTTCGAGAAGCATCCGAGCCAGTTCAAGTAGAATTATTGCTTGGACATGTGCTTGCTATCAGGCATTTTGCGCTTCGCGATTACGAACATCACTGAAAACGTTCCGTTTCTGCCGAATCGGGACGTTTTTCTTATGTATGCAGGGTGCTGCCAGCGAAGCTGATATAATTACCCGAATACGGCCAAAATGGGAATTCGAAGAAACAAAGAGAGCATTAGCGATCTGGTCATGAGTGCAAAACATGTGAAAAAAGAAGAGACCTCTTCCGAAAAGCCAAAACATGCTGCTAAAGCGGCTCCTGCTGCGCCTGCTGTATCCGCAGATGCGGTGAAGCCGGTAACCGCCGATGCGTCCACGAAATCGGGGAAATCCGCGAAGGGGAAGGCGAAAAGTAAGGCGGAAGAAAAGACGAAGGTCTCTGCCGAAGTCGAAGCAGCTAACAATGCCAATAACAGCCAGGATTTCTTCTCTTCCGACGCTGCTGCGTACGACATGCCGCGCTCACGCGGGAAGCTTAAAATCGTTGGAATCGTTCTAGGCGTTATTGTTGCGCTTTATCTTGCTGGTGCTATTTTCTTTATGAGTCATTTTCTTCCCGGTACAAATATCAATGGTGTTGACGTTTCTTGGAAAACGCCTGATGAAATGCGGGGAAAAATCGCTGCCACGCTGGATGGCTATCAGCTTGAGGTTACGGGTTATGGTTGCGAGCTAACGATTCCCGGCAAAGAGATTTCCTACGGTCTTGATCCGGATCAGGATATGCTGGCGTATGTGAATCCGTGGACGTGGCCTGTTGAGCTGTTCACCCAGGCGGGCAAAAACGCAACGTTTGCTGTTTCTTACGACAAGCAGACGGTGACTGAGCTTTTGGATGAAACCCTTGATGCTTGCAACGAAACGGCAACTGACCCTGTGGACGCTCGTCTTGCCTACGATGAGGCGACCGATGCTGTCGTGATTGCTCCTGAGCAGGCAGGCACGAAGCTTGATAAAAAACAGGTTCTTACCGATGTCGATGCTGCGCTGCGTCTTGTTCATGCACACCTTGAGCTTACCGAGCGTGATCTTGTTGCGCCGGCGGTCTTCTCCACCGATGATAGCTTGAAAAGCGCTGCAGATCAGGTCAATGCGCTTTCTCAGGTAAATGTGACGTTGACTTTGGGTGGTTATCCGGCGCTGAAAATTAACAAAGGCAACGTGCTTGACTGGATTGTCTACGACGACAATCGCAACGTCTCGCTGAACGAGGAAGCCGTTGAGCTGTGGGCGCAGGAAATGGCCGATAAGTTGAATACGTATGGTACTGAGCACACGTATACGCGTCCCGATGGCAAAGAAATTACCGTGAGTGGCGGTCCTGCCTTTGGCTGGAAGCTTGATACGGCTGCGCTTACCGATATGATTGTTGCGGCGGTGCATGACAGCGAGCAGGGCGAGATTGCTATTCCGTGTGAGAGCGAAGGTGCTTATTACAACTTGGAAACGGGCGCCGAATGGACGCGCTATATCGACATTGATCTGGCAGAACAGCATGCCTATTTCTTCGATGAAGACGGATCGGTCATTTGGGAGAGCGATTTCATTTCGGGGAACGTGAATTATTCCACGCGCAACACGCCCACCGGCGTCTATTCCATTACGCGCAAAGCTACCAACGAGCGTCTGCGTACCTACGAGGAAGGCAAGGAGAAGCCCAACGAGTCAACGGTGGCTTACTGGATGCCTTTCATTGGCAACGTGTACGCGCTGCACGATGCGCCCTGGCAGCCCGATTTCGGCGGTACGATGTATCGCGACGGCTATGGTAGCCACGGCTGCGTGAATCTTCCGCCCAGCAAAGCGGCCGAGCTCTACGGCATCGTAGACGTAGGCACCGTCGTCGTTGTCCACTGGTAAGAGGATAGGACAAGAGCAACCAATTTGTTGACAAATTACCCCACCTTTTGTCAACAATTTTGCGTTGACGGCGGCGGCAGATGTTAAAAAGTGACGGGGTCTTTTTAACATCCGTCTTTTTTGTTGCGCCAGCGATTAGGTGTTTTGAGCGCGCTTATACCGTCAAGTCGGCATGGATGAGCGGAATCAGGCTTTCCAGGTCTTCGAGCGATGTTTCTACTTGGCAGCCAATATGTCCGCCTGAATAACTAATGCGATCGAACAGCTCCGCCGTTTCGTCGATGCTGGTCACGAACTGCTTCTTCATGCCCAGCGGACTGCAGCCACCGTGGATGTAGCCCGTAAGCGGCAAAAGCTCCTTTGACTTGATCATGCTCACGGCTTTCTCGCCAACGGCCGCTGCTGCTTTCTTCAAGTCAAGCTCCTCGGCCACGGGAATCATAAACACGTAATATTCGCCTGATTTTCCGCGCGTGACCAGCGTTTTGAACACGCTTTCTTTATCGAGTCCCAGCATGGCGGCAATCTCGGTTCCCGTGTGGCTGCCATCGGTCTCATATGTGCGCACAGTGTGGGGGATTTTCGCAGCATCAAGCATGCGCATGACGTTTGTTTTCAGCTCTTTATCTTTGGACATGGCTCATTCAGCGCTTCTTCTTGGTTTTGCGAACGTTCTTTGCGTTGCGTCGGCGTGGAGCGCCGCTGAATCTTGCAGCGAACCAGCTTGCCTGCAAGGCGTTCGCGTTGTTTCCTTATTTCGGAAAAGGGTAGCACAGTGCGCCCGCTTGGCGTAAGGAGCGTTATACTTTCCCCATGCAAAAAGAAGGAACATATAGCAATGCGCCTATTGGCATTTTCGATTCGGGGTACGGTGGGCTTACCGTGGCGCGCGCCATTGCTGAGCGCCTGCCTCATGAGAACATTGTGTACGTGGGCGATTCAGCGCGCTGTCCTTACGGCCCGCGCGATTTGCACGAGGTTGACGGCTTCGTGCAGCAAATTGGCGGATGGCTGGTTAATCAAGGTGTGAAGCTGCTGGTCATTGCGTGCAATACGGCAACGGCGGCAGGTTTGGCGCATGCGCAGCAAACGTTTAGCGTGCCAGTGGTGGGCGTGGTGGAACCAGGTGCACGTGCTGCGGTTCGCGCCACGTTGAACAGGCGTGTTGGCGTTATTGCCACAAAAGGCACCATCGAGTCGGGCGCGTATTCCACGGCGATTCGCAATTTGGACGCGGGTATTACGGTGTTTTCCACGCCGGCGCCGCGTTTCGTAGAAATCGCCGAGTTGGGCGTTCGCATGGCGGAAGGACCTGTGGAAACGTTCATGTCCGAAGCTTCGAAGGTCTACATACGTCCCGAGTTCCAAAAGATTGCCATTGAGTATTTGGATCCGCTGCGTCGCTGCCATATTGACACGCTTGTTTTGGGATGCACGCATTATCCGCTTCTGAAATCGCTGATTGGAGGCGTGGTCGGACGGGAAGTGACGCTCATTTCGTCCGCTGCGGAAACGGCGCACGACGTTGCGGAAACGCTTGCGCGGCGCGGCCAACTTGCGAGCAAGGACAACACGGCGCAATGGAAGTTTTTTACAACCGGGAATGACGTTGAGGAGTTTCGTCGTTTTGGCGGACGCGTTTTCAAGACAGAACTGCGCGATGTGGCTCACGTTGATTTGACGTGAGACAGGTGCGCAGTTGTAGCATGAAAGGACGCTTTGTGACGCGCCGTGCGGGCGTGCGATGTTGCTGTTGCGATAGGGTGTGGTGCGACGTGCGGAGTTGACGTGTAGGTGCGTCTTGCAACGGCGATAATGCTGCGCAATAGGAAAGGAAAAGCTGTGAAGACAATCGTTTTGGCAACGAACAATTCGCATAAAGTAAGCGAAATCGAAGGCGCTCTGGCTATGGACGGCTGGGAGTTCAAGACGCTGCGCCAGCTAGGCGTGGTGTCCGACCCGGCGGAAGATGCCGATACATTTGTGGGCAACGCGCGCATTAAAGCACTTGCGGCGCACCAGGCCAGTGGCGGTCTGGCCGCGCTGGCCGATGACTCCGGCATTATGGTTGACGCTTTGGATGGCCGTCCTGGTGTGTATTCCGCTCGCTATGCAGGAGAGCAATGCGATGACGAGGCGAACAATGACAAGTTGCTTTCCGAGCTTGTGAACGTGCCGTGGGAGCAGCGCACCGGGCGTTATGTGTGCTCGCTTGTGTTCATTGACGAAGACGGCAGCGAACTGGTGGCTGAAGGAACCGTTGAGGGCAAGATTGGTTTCGAACGTCGCGGTGAAGGCGGCTTCGGCTATGATCCGCTTTTTTATCCCGACAAATACAATGGCGAGCTCACATTTGCCGAGGTTTCGCAGGATGAGAAGGCGAAAATCTCCCATCGAGGGGTTGCTTTGAGGAAACTTGCAGAATTAATTGCATCGCGCGGCTAAATTAGGATATAATGTTAAGTCACTGCTAAAGCAACGGGACGTGGCGCAGTTTGGTAGCGCGCTTGCTTTGGGAGCAAGATGTCGCAGGTTCGAATCCTGTCGTCCCGACCACTTTTGCGGGCGTAGTTCATTGGTAGAACCTCAGCCTTCCAAGCTGATGAGGCGGGTTCGATTCCCGTCGCCCGCTCCAGAAACGTTACAGCCCAGGAAATATTCCTGGGCTGTTTTTGTTGCTGCCTGAGAGAACGCTGCCTGGCCGGATGTAACGGGAATCGAACCGATGAGGTGGAATTCCGTCAAGAAAACGTGCCGGTGGCACGTTTTCAGGAATTCGCCCGACCGAGCTTGCGAGGGAGGGGTCGGGGTTCGCACAGCGAACGCCGGAGTCCCGTCGCCCGCTCCAAACTCTCCGGCCGTTCTGACGAACGGTCGTTTTCGTTTTACGCTGCAAAGCGCCTAGGCTGGCACAAAGGTCCTTGACGCTTCGCTCGCGCGACAACATCACGTATCGGGATACGCTCGGTCGCGCGCCGCGCCTTTCTGCTCAGCCGATCCGCTTTTCGCTTTTGACCAGGCGCCGAGTCTTGATTGCGATAATCTTGAAGGCCGTCTTGAATCTACGGGCTTTAGGCGACGGGAATCGAACCGATGAGGTGGAATTCCGTTAAGAAAACGTGCCAGTGGCACGTTT
>CAKTYF010000016.1 GCA_934631995.1 uncultured Eggerthellaceae bacterium | reverse complement strand
AAGCACCTGCAGCTTACCGTGGAAAACGGCAAAGTGACGCAAGTGACCGTTGACATGGGCCACGCGAAGGTATCGCAGCAGCAGGAAGTCAAAGTTGCCTGCGGATATTTCTACGACGAAGTAATTAATGCTTTCTGCGCCTCCCGCAATGGGGCGGAGCCCATTCCCGTGATTCCCGTTGACATGGGTAACCCGCATGCCGTGATTTTCGTAAGCGATGCCGAGAAAGCGCCTGTTGCGGAAGTGGGAAGCGTTCTTGAAAAGTCAAGCGCGTTTCCCGGCGGCGTAAACGTTGAGTTTGTGCAGGTCATAAGCAAGACCGAGATTCGCATGCGCGTGTGGGAACGCGGCAGCGGCATTACCATGGCATGTGGCACCGGTAGCTGCGCAAGCGTTGCAGCTGCAATTTCGGCGCACCTGTGCCAACGCGATGTTCCGGTAACGGTGCACCTTGACGGCGGCGACTTGACCGTTTCGGTGGATTACGAGAACAACGTGCTTATGACCGGCCCTGCAACGTTCGTCTACGACGGCACGACCCTTGATTAGCGCTTGATTATTGTTTGAGCTGCCCGCGACGAGAGCGATTTGCGCCCTCGTCGCTTTCTGATGTTATGAGCCGTAAAGAAAAACGGCGCACGAAAGGAACCAATATGGCTTCAATGAACCACCACTACACGGACTTGCAGGATTCGTACCTGTTTCGCACCATCGATGCGAAAGTAGCGGATTACCTGTCCAAAAACCCGGGCGCTGAGCTACTCAAGCTGGGCATTGGCGATGTGACGCTTCCTTTGCCGGCCGCCTCAATCGATGCCATGCATCATGCAGTTGATGACCAGGCGAAAAAGGAAACATTCGAAGGCTACCAAGCGGAAGTCGGCTCCGGCTTTTTCCGCCAGGCAGTGCAGGATTACTACCAGCAACGCGGCATTTCGCTTGATCAGAGCGAAATCTTCGTTTCAAGTGGCGCAAAGGATGATTTGGCCGACCTGCTGGACATCTTCTCGCGCGGCATATCCGCACTTGTTCTTGAGCCAGCCTACCCCGCCTATGTAGACGCCAACGTGATTTCTGGCAACAGTGTTTTGCATCTTCCCTCTTCGGCCGATGATGGCTTTGCGCCCTTGCCCGATTCGGCGATCAACGCGGACATTGTGTACCTGTGCTCCCCGAACAACCCTACCGGTGCGGTGTATTCCCGCGAGAAGCTGGCTGCTTGGGTAGCCTGGGCGCAGGAAAAGCAGGCCGTCATCATCTTCGACGCCGCTTACGAGGCATTCATCCAAGATTCCACCATTCCCCATTCCATCTACGAGATCGAAGGCGCAAAAGAATGCGCCATTGAGGTATGCTCGTTCAGCAAGACCGCTGGGTTTACGGGTACGCGCTGCGGCTACACCATTGTCCCGCAAGCCCTCAAGCGCGAAGGTTTGAGCCTGAACGCGCTGTGGGTGCGCAATCGCACCACAAAAACGAACGGCATTTCGTACGTGCTGCAACGCGCAGCAGCGGCGGCACTTTCGCCTGAAGGACAAGAGCAATGCCGCGACAACATTGCAATCTACCAGCAAAACGCACGCGTGCTTATGGAAGCGCTCGACGAGGCAGGTGTGTGGTACTGCGGCGGCAAAAACGCTCCGTATGTGTGGATGCGTTGCCCGGGTGAGCTTTCAAGCTGGGATTTCTTCGATATGCTGCTCAACGAAGAGCAGGTAGTGGGAACGCCTGGTAGCGGCTTTGGCGATTGCGGCGAAGGCTACTTCCGCTTGACGGCGTTCAATACTCCCGAAAAGACCCAGGAAGCAGCGCGCCGCCTGGCTCGCCTGTGCCAAAAGGTGAAAAAGTGACGGGGTCTTTTTCACCTACGGCATCTCGCACACCTGGACGGGGTAAAAATGTTAAAAAGTCCCCGTCCCTTTTTAACATTACGAAAGGTTCAACTGATATGCTCCATGAAGAATGCGGCGTGTTCGGCATTTACACGCCCACCGAACAACCCTTGGCCGATTATGTGTTTGCAGGGCTTACGGCACTGCAACATCGCGGTCAGGAGTCGTGCGGCATTGTCGTGAACAAGGATGGCCTGTTCTCGGTCCACAAAGGATTGGGCCTGGTAAACGATGTATTCCCACCCGAAACGCTTGCGCAGCTGGGCAACGGCTCCATTGCCATTGGTCATGCTCGATACGGCACCACCGGCGGAAACGAGCTGAATAACGTACAACCCATTGTGGTGAATCACATGAAGGGACATACCGCCCTTGCGCACAACGGAAACTTGACGAACGCGCTTGAAGTGCGCAGCGCATTGGAGGAAACAGGATCCATTTTCCACACCACATCGGACACCGAGGTCATATCGTATCTGATCACCCGCGAGCGCTTGACAGCGCCTTCTATCGAAGAAGCCGCCAGCCGTGCCATGAATAAGATCCAAGGTGCTTATTCGCTGGTTATCATGTCGCCTACGAAACTCATTGCATTGCGCGATGAGCAGGGCTTTCGTCCGCTGTGCTACGGCACGCTGCCCGAAGGCGGCTACGTTGTTGCCTCGGAAAGCTGCGCGCTTGACGCCGTGGGCGCAACGTATGTGCGCGAAATCGAACCAGGCGAAGTCATGGTATTCAGCAAAGAAGGCATTCGCAGCTTAACCGAGCATTGCAAGAAAGAGCCGCGTTCCTTCTGCGTGTTTGAAGCCGTCTACTTCGCGCGCCCTGATTCCTTGCTCGATGGCGTTACAGTGCACGAGGCACGCGTCAAAGCAGGGGAATTCTTGGCACAAGAATGCCCTGCTGAAGCCGATGTTGTTATTGGTGTTCCCGATTCGGGCTTAGATGCGGCGTTGGGTTATTCGCGCGCTTCAGGCATTCCTTACGAAATCGGCTTCGTGAAGAATAAATACATTGCACGTACGTTCATCGCGCCTGGTCAGGGCAATCGTGAGAAAAAAGTCAACTTAAAGCTGAACCCCATTAGGAGCTCTGTTGCCGGTAAGCGCGTGATACTCATCGACGACTCCATTGTGCGCGGCACCACGGCACGCCGCATTGTAAAAAGCTTGCGCGATGCCGGAGCGAAAGAGATTCATTTTCGCAGCTCATCGCCCGCGTTTTTGAATCCCTGTTATTACGGTACCGATGTAGATTCCCGCGAGAACCTTATTGCCGTAGGGCGCGAATGGGAAGAAATCGCCGCAATCATTGGCGCCGATAGCGTGGGATACTTGAGCGTTGATTCGGTAAAACGCCTGCTCGGCGATGCGCCCGAGAAAGGATACTGCACTGCTTGCTTCGACGGCAACTACCCCACTGCCGTTCCCAGCGACACGCGAAAATACCGCTTCAGCGGCAGCATCAGCGTGTAAGTGCTTAATAGAAAGATTTGAATGGGAAGGCATTGAGCGTTTCTCGCTTGATGCCTTCTTTGCATAGATGCAATTGCCTGCGGCAACCAACCGCGCGCGAGCAACCCGTGTGCAAAACGCGCAACTACAGGTGTGAAGAGCTACACACCCGTAAAATCAAACGAGGGAATGAAGCTCTCGTCAATAGCGCCGCCCTCTTGCCAGAAATAATCCTCAATACCCAGCGAATCAGCGAAGTCAAGCAGCTGCTCGTACTCTTCCGAGGAAGGCGCACGCAGTAACTCGGGGTATTTCCGTGCGGCAACGCTTGACACATCAAGAACGGGCGTGTATTGATTCATCAGGGATAACAGCACTTTTTCACCATAGCGTTTATGCAAAAGCTCAACAGCAGCGCACGATTCAGCTACATGACCCGGCAACAGCAAATGACGCACCACTACGCCGCGTGTCATACGAAACTGGCCGTGGTACTCATCGAATTGCGGCTCTCCTGTAATTTCAACCATAGCATCAAGCGCATCTAAAGCAACAGCCGGATAATCCACCGCACGTGAAAACTTTCGGGCAAGCTCGGAATGAGCGTATTTGAAATCAGCCAAGAAAACATCGGCAACCGGAGCAATCGCATGCAGCGCTTCTACCGTTTCATACCCCGACGTATTCCAGACAAAGGGCAGGTCAAAGCCGCTTCTGCACGCATGTATCGCAGCAGGGGCAATCAGCGGCGCATAATGGGTTGGGGTCACTAAGTTGATATTGAGCGCCCCCTGATCGCGCAGCTCAAAGAATATCTGCTCTAACCGCTCAGGCGAAATCTCTTTGCCCACTTGATCTGCAGCTATCGCAGCATTCTGGCAAAAACAGCACCGCAGCGGGCAGCCGCTGAAAAACACCGCGCCACTTCCCGCCTCACCTGACAGCGGCGGCTCTTCCCAAAAATGCAGCGCCGCGCGCGCAACGCGCATCGTGCTATCGGCGCCGCAAAAGCCTTTTTCTCCCGCTGCACGATTCGCGCCACACCGGCGCGGGCACCAATCGCAGGCAGAAGGAAGCAAAGCCTGCCACGATGCTTCGAGGCAGGCTTGGTTGTTTTCCTCTGCAGCCACAGTAGCCTTGTTGTCGGTAAAAGAGGTCATATCCCCTGGTCAATCTAGCGGTTGAGCAAATCTGCATAACCGCCGAAATCATCATCGTCATCGTCGTCGCTGGAGAATTCGTCGAAATCGTCATCCATCGCATCTGCGGAATTATCAAAGCCGCTGAAGCTATCAAGTTGTGCATCGAAGTCATCCAGCGTGCCATCACACGAATCGGCATCACCTTCCGCAGAGCCTTCGCCTGCCGCACCGCCATGATGGTGCTCGTGCTCATGAGCACCCAGTTCTTGCGTGTATTCCTGCGTGCGCGACCAATCAAGACCGCAAGTCGCAGCCGCTTCTTCCTCGTCATAGATAAGCGCCAGCGAAACAGGAGACAAATCCGAACCGCCAATAATTGCCAAAAGCTCCAGCAAATTCATGCATGCTTCTGCCTGGGGAAGGCTCAAATCGGCCTCTTCAGCAGCCGTAAGCGCAGCGGAAAGATCAGCCATGAACATCTCAACGGTGTACGTTCCCGCGAAATGCTTCTGGGCAACAGCCTGCGCAATAGCGGCTTCTGCATCACCTGCAGGACTCGCACCCGCAGCAGACGCCGCAGCAGCCGTGGTGGGAATACGCAGGAACGCACGATACAGTGCCTCGGCCTCAATAGCGGCGAACAGCTGCGCTGTGTGCTGAAGCGTCCAAGCAGCGTGCGCCAACTGAGCCGATCCCGGCTCGCCCGTCACGCGAATCATACCCACGAAATCTTGCAGAATCTTCTGAGCTTTCGCAATGTCGGGCTTGTCGCCCGCAACGCAGCAGCTCAAGTTCGATTGCTGCGAAAAAGCGTCATCAAGCGTTGTATCGGCCACGGAAAGCGGAGCCTCCACGTAGAACAGCCCGCTTGTGCTGCTAATCGCGGAAATCTCGCGCACCAGCTCGGGGGTCGCGGGGCTCAAATCAATAAGGCACGCGCCTTTCTTTGCCTGCGCCAAATAACCCTTTGCATCGAAATACGCATCTTCCAACTGCGAAAGCAGCGGATGATAACTGAACACGTAATCAGCATCTGCGAGAGCAGAGGTACGCGAAAAACCAGCTTCTACCAGGCACTTCTCAAGTGCATTGCCAAGTGCCGCGTTTCCGTTGAAGTAAAATTGCTCAGCCATTAGTTATTTTTCACTTTCTTTGCAATGCGATCGGCAAGCTTCATGCCGCTGCGGCGATCATCGCCCCAGAAAACAAGTGCCATCATATCGGGACCAACGTGGCTGCCGATCACCGGGCCAATGTTGCATTCAATGATATTCGTCTCAAGCTTTGTTTTTCGCACCATGTCGCACAGCTTTTCGAAATCCTTCGGGCAATCAGCGTGGCCGGCAAGCAGCGTAATCACGTTTTCAGAGGTATCGGCGTCTTTCGCGAACGCCTCCACCATGGCTTTCATGCCCTTCTTGCGACCGCGCGCAACGCTCGTAAGCGCAAGGGAACCGTCCAGGTCAAAGCTCAGGAGCACCTTCACATCAAGCTTTGCGCCTAGATTTGCTACTGCCGCAGGAATGCGTCCGCCACGACGTAACGCCTCCAAGTCGTCTACCATAAAGATGCAGCGCACGTAGTATTTTGCCTCATCGGCCCATTTCGCCAGCTCTTCCGCAGAAAGGCCCAAATTGCGCTGACGAAACGCCTCATGGATCAAAAAGCCCTCGGCAACCGAAGCCAACGCCGTATCTACCAGGTACAACTCTGCATCGGGGAACTCTTCCTTCGTTTCTTCCAGAAGCGTGAGCGCCGTGTTGTACGTGCCCGAAAGCTTGCTCGAAAAGCTCAAGTAAACGGTGGGGATGCCGCTTTGTGCCGCTTCGCGCCACATATCTCGGATCACCAGATAGGGAATCTGCGCCGTAGAAGGCATAACGCCTTGGCGCATTTGCCCGTAGAAGCTGTGCGCCGAACCCGTTTTGAACAGATCATCGAAGCACTCTGAGCCGTTCATCAGGTACGGGAAGTTCAAAAGCTTTACGCCTTCGGTTTCGACAAACTGCGGAGGAAGATCGCAGCATGAATCAATGATCAAATTGCACTTTGCAGCCATAAGATCCTCCTTTTAGCGGGAAATTCCGCGCAGCTGCGCAACCAGGTCGCGGCGGCGGTCAAACAAATCCTTGTCGAGTCCCACGGGATACGTATGCGGGTTCAACGTGCGTTTCTGGCTTTCATCAAGCGTTGCCAGCCCTTGCTTCGTACGCGCTTGCGCCTCCTTGGCGCTGCGGAATTCATCGGAAAGCACGGTTTTTCCCGCGCGCGCCAACGGAATAAGCAGCTCGCGCCACGTTTTTCCAGAAAGATCCTTACGACGCAAGCCGTCCATGGGGTCAACGATAACTTCGCCTTCATTCACGGCGGCGTTCGTATCGAACACCATATCGCCGGCAATGTGACCATCCTCAAAATAGTAGCGACGCACGTTCAAAACACCCGGCGTGGTCAGCTTCGCGGACGATTCGCTGATTTTCACGTGATCAATCCATGTCGAATCACCGTTTTCACGCGTGGCAGAAAGTTTGTACACGCCGCCCAGGGAAGGCTGGTCATACGCCGTGGCAAGTTTCGTGCCCACGCCCCACGACATAACCTGCGCGCCTTCGTCGCGAATGGAGCGAATGGTGTATTCGTCCAGGTCATTGGAAAGAACAATGCCGCAATCGGTCAAGCCTGCTTCGTCGAGCATCGTACGTGCCATTTTTGCCAGCCACGAAAGATCGCCCGAGTCAATGCGAATACCCGTAAGCTTTTCGCCACGTTCGCGCATCTCCAAGCCAACCGTAATAGCGTTCTTGATGCCTTGCGACACATCGTACGTGTCAACAAGCAACACACAATTCGTAGGGAACGCTTTCGCGTATGCGCGGAACGCGTTCAGCTCATCGGGGAACGACATGACCCAGGAATGAGCATGTGTGCCCGAAACGGGAAGATCGAACAGCTTGCCTGCCAGCACATTCGAGGTAGAAGCGCATCCTCCTACCACCGCAGCGCGGGAAGCCCACACGCCGCCTGCGGCGCCTTGTGCACGACGCAGGCCGAACTCCGCCACGGGGGCTTCGGCCGCCATGCAAACGCGCGCGGCTTTCGTAGCAATAAGCGTTTCAAAGTTTACGCAGTTCAGAAGCGCGGTTTCCAGAAGCTGGCATTCCATAATAGGACCCGTTACACGCACCAGAGGTTCATACGGGAACACAATCTCGCCTTCGGCAACGGCTTCGATATCAACGCTTAGCTTGAAGTCGCGCAAGTAATCAATGAACTCTGGCTTGAACAGCATGCCGCCGCCTGGCGCAGGAATGGAAGCCAGATACTCCAAGTCATCCTCGGAAAACGTGAAGCCATCCACCAGATCAGCCAGCTGCGCCATACCGCATGCCACTGCGTAGCCGCCACTGAAAGGATAATCGCGGAAAAACATATGGAAGCACGCCTGCGTATCCGCCTTGCCGCACTCCCAATAGCCTTGCGCCATGGTGAGCTGGTACAGGTCTGTGAGTAAAGGATCGTTCAATTTCATAAGTCACACGCCTCTTATCGAAATCGGATGCGCACCGCTACTGCTGAGCGCCACCTTTATTGTTGCCGTTATTGCCATTGTTGCCGCCGCCATGGCCGCTCTTTCCTCCGTTTGAGCCAGTGTTGCCAGAACCGGCGTTGCCCGCCGTTCCTGCAGATGAGCCGCCACCTGATCCCTTGCGACGGCGCGGACGCCTATGGTTCGAGCGGCGCTCTTCCCCATTCGCGGACGTATTCGCAGAAGAGCCCGCATTCGCCTGCGCAGAGCCGCCATTGCGATTGCCACTAGCGGCGTTGCTGCGATGCTCGCGTGCGCTTTCGGTTGATGCAGTGTCTGCATGCTGGCGCAGACTCGACGAGCGCCTACCAGGGCGCATTGCCTGGTTGTCCTGGCCATCGCGCTGCTCAGAGCGTCCGCGCGCCTGTGACGCGCCCTGCTGGTTGCGCTCGGCGCGCTCGCCATTTGCAGGACGCTCACCTGCCGCGGACTTTCCCGAACGGCGGCGACGACGGTGCTCGGAAGATCTCGCTTCCGCATTCGCCTTGGAGTCGCCGCCTGCGGCGCGCCGGGTCTGTTCTTTTGTAGGAGCGGAAGCCTTGGCGCCCGCATGAGCGTTTGCGGCGTCAATGCCCTTTACGCGCGAAGCAGTCTGGCCGTCCTGAACAGCCGCACCTGCCTGACCCTTATTGCGGCGCGAGCGCGCGCGCCCACGCGTGCTCTGCGCGTCTTCCCTGCTCGCAGCGTTTTTCACTCCCGAGTCCTGTGCGCTTTTACCCGCCGAGGACTTGATTTGCGTTGTCTCGACCGTAAACTCAGACGAATCGCCACCCGAAAGCTTCGTGGAACGGCGGCGCGGCTTGCGCACGGGTACTGCCTGCTCAGCAGCTCCTTTGTTGCGTTCGCGCTCATCGCGCTCGCGGCGGCTCGAACGGCCCGAAGACGTTTCCTTGCCGCGACGCTCGCGTTTCTCTTTCTTGCTGCTTGACGTTTCGCGATGGATCGCCTTTGCCTCGCCCAGCTTATCGGCGCTGGTAAACTGCGAGGTCACAAACGATGCTTCGCCGAAAACGGTCATCTCTTCCTTGTTCGATGCACGTTCCCACGCTTCCGCGTCAACGGTGTCGGGACGCGCAGAATCCTGGGCGGATTTCGTCATGTCGCTCAGAGGAACGCTGATCTTCTTGTCGGCTTCAACCTGAACGGTCACCATCTCTTTGGGAACATCCAGCGAAATGACTTTACCCACGCCATCGGGGGTTTCAACCTTGGCGCCTACCTTCGGCGCGCGACCCTTGAAATCCTTATACGCATCGTATTCGTAGCGCAGGCAGCACATCAGGCGTCCGCAAATGCCCGAAATCTTCTGCGGGTTCAGCGACAGATCCTGCTCTTTTGCCATGCGAATGGAAACAGGGCAGAACTCACCGCCCAAACGCTTGCAGCACAGCTCCTGGCCGCAATGGCCAATGCCGCCCACCATGCGCGCTTCGTCACGCGGGCCAATCTGGCGCATGTCAACGCGCACTTTGAAGCGCGAAGCCAGCTTGCGCACCAGCTCGCGGAAGTCAACGCGATCTTCGGACTCAAAATAGAACACGGCTTTATCGCCGTCGAACAGGAACTCAACGGAAACAGGGCGCATGTCCAGCCCCTCTTCCTCTACAAGCTCGCGATACGCCGGCATAATGTCACGCGCGCGTTGCTGCAGCTCAGCCAAGCGTTGCGCGTCTTTCTCTGTTGCCAAGCGCACCACGGGCTTAAGCGACGACTTCAACGAAGAAAGCTGCTCGGGCGTGGCGTCAAACGGCGTCTCCGAAACAGTGCCGTACTCGGATCCACGTGCAGTTTGCACGATTACGGCGTTGCCCTTAACGGCATCAACGCCATTTGCATCAAACCAAAGAGTTTTCGAACTCGATGACAGTTTAACGGGTGTTATGCGGGCCATAGAGGTCCTCTCTTATATCTAACAGTAACGTGTCTAAACAAAGTTGTAACGATACATTATAGTCCATTGCCGCTTTTGCGCGCGAAACTGCTGCGCATGCGCACAATACGCCTGCTTCCGACGTTGCTTTTGCGGCCTGACGCAACCCTTCAGCGGCATCGGTGTTCACCATGATGCTTGCGCAACCCGTACGCAGCAGCAAGATATCGCGCAACCACGATTCCATAATGCTGCAGCGCAAATGAAACAGCTGGCGCTTCTTAGCCGTAATGGCGCGCTTGTGAGCGTCTTCCAGCTGCTTGCGCGCACCTTTGGAAAGAAAGTCGTCGGCAACCGCAAGCTCTTCTTCTTGTTGGGCCTGCAGTTCCTCTATCAGGCTTTCCCCGCCCGTTGCCAGGCCAGCAGAAAGCTTCAGGGTGTCCCAATCATCGCTTTCCTGCAGCGCTTCCAGGGCATCCAGCACGTTGCGACGCATCTGCTGCAAGTCATCCGACACGCAAAACGCCTCCGTAAGCTCAAGCGAACCAGCGCACACGTTCACCGCAACACGCGCGATATCAGGCGTGCATTGCGTTTTCTGCACGACTTCCGCAATCAAATCTGCTTCGGGGATAGCGGGAAACGACACCACCTGACAGCGTGAAAGAATGGTGGGCAGCACGCTATCCTGGTGGCTCGTAAGCAAAATGAGCGTAACGCGTGGACTGGGTTCCTCAAGCGTTTTCAAGAAGGCATTCGCAGCCGCTGTTCCCAGCTGTTCAACGTCTTCTAAAATGAACACTTTGCGTTGGGCCTTAATGGGCGCACGCGTGGCACTGGTCACCACTTCACGAATCTGCTCAATCAGATAACCCTGCGTGCCTTTCGGCGTGATTATCTGAATGTCAGGATGATTGCGCAGTAGCGCTTTCTTGCAGTCGATGCAGCGGCCGCACCCTTGGTCAGCGCACACAAGTGCTTGGGCGAAGGCGCATGCCATATCCAGTTTTCCCGCGCCTTTCGGGCCCGAAAACAAGTACGCATGCGTTGTGCGATTCGCTTCAACCATAGAAATAAGCAGGTCGCGGATGCGCGGCTGCAAGGTGATTTGCTCAAGCATTGCGGGCATGTCTACAGGATGCTCCCCTCGTAGAGCGACTTATCTTCAACGCGATCGAAGAAATGCTCGTTGGCAGAAGCCGCGCGCTCAAGAGCAGGAATCAAATCTTTCACCTGGTCAAACACGCGCTGCGCTGTTTCCGCTTTGCTATCGGCAAACTGCACCACACGCACGCGCTCAGGCTCTTTGCGCGCAATATCAAGAAACGCTGCATTCACGCGCGCGTGGAAATCAACACCTGCGCGTTCAATACGATCGGCGCCTTCGTTCGTGGCACGCGTTAAGCCCTCTTCCGTGGTGGCGCTCACCATAAGAATGGTGCGCTGCGGCACGGTGCCTTGACACGCGAAGGCATTCGCGGCGTCAACGAACTGCGCAGAAAGGCCGCGGCCGGCAACCTGATACGCAACAGTAGAATCGTAGAAACGGTCGCACAACACAATGGCGCCACGCTCAAGAGCAGGCGCAATGACCTGAGCGACAATCTGCGCACGCGCCGCTTCGTAGATGAACAGCTCTGCATGCGCGTCCAGGCAATCGTTTTTCGGATCAAGCACAATGGAGCGCAACATTTCGCCGACATCCGTTCCACCCGGCTCGCGTAAACACAAAACCTCGTATCCCAACTCGCGCAAACAATACGCTAAAAACGAGATATGGGTCGATTTACCAGCGCCTTCGCCACCTTCAAACGTGATGAAAATGCCCCAATTTTTGTTTTGATCCATTTCTGCGTTACACATACAAGCATGCTCCCGTTGCGTCAAGCGCCACGAACACCGGGAAGTCTTTGACCTGGATTTTTCGCAATGCTTCGGTGCCCAGGTCGGCGTAACTGATCACTTCTTCGGAAACAATGCATTTCGCCAATGCAGCAGCAGCGCCGCCTACGGCGGCAAAATACACGCCGCCCGTTTCCTTGATGGCTTCCACAACGGCCGCACTGCGGTGCCCCTTGCCCACCGTGGCAACAATACCTGCACGGTACAGCTCGGGTGCGGCAAAATCCATGCGCGAAGATGTGGTGGGTCCAATGGCGCCAAACGGTCTGCCCGCTGCCGCAGGAGACGGTCCCGCGTAGAAAATGGCCTGGCCTTCCAGGTCATACGGAAGCCGCCCCTGCTCATGGAGTTCATCGAGCAAACGCACGTGACCTGCATCGCGCAAAGTATACATAACGCCTGATAGAAGGCATTTATCGCCTACCTTCAAGTTGGCAAGCTCTTCTTTTGCAAGGGGAAGCTGCAGCGAAATTGCATCAGCGTTACTCATGGCAAGCCCCCTGTTCGTTTTCGTTGGCGGACGCCATTAGATTCTGAAGCTGTTGCAACGTATCAATCTCTTGCAGCTGCAGCTCAATAGTGCAACGGCGCATGGCCGAGCATCCCAAGTTGATGGCAACGGGAAGAGCCGCAATATGGCACGGCGCCGTTTCCACGCGCACCGTAAGTGCTGTGGTGTCGCCGCCAAAGCCGGCAGCGCCCACGCCCGTAGCGTTGATGGCATCGAGTAGCTCTTGTTCGAATGCAGCATGGTCGGCATCGGCTGCGGGCGTACCAAGGGGACGCATAAGCGCCTGCTTCGCCAGGCCAGCAACCTTGTCGAACGTACCGCCAACACCCACGCCTACCACAAGCGGCGGGCAGGCGTTCGCAGCTTTTTCGCGCACACACTTGATGACTTCATCCACAATACCTTTGCGCCCCGCACCCGGAGCAAGCATAACCACGCGGCTTGCGTTATCGGAACCGCCGCCTTTGAGCATGATATGCAAACGGCATACGTCCGGCTCATCCACAAAGTGAATATCCGTGAAAGCAGGCGTGTTGTTCTGCGTGTTTTCCCTGTTGAACAGCGCATCTTTTACCACGGACTTACGAAGCTTGCCGTCAACGTACGCATGCGCCACACCTTCGTTGACTTGCGAGAACACGTTTCCCGGCACCACAATGTCGGGCCCCACCTCAAGGCAGACCCACGTGGTTCCCGTGTCCTGGCACAACGGCACGCTATCGGTTGCGGCAACATGTGCGTTTTCAAGCAGCAAGTCAAGCGCCTGAGCGGCATAGCGGTTTGTTTCATGCTGCCGTGCCTGCTCAAGCGCTTGCGCTACGTCCGTTGGCAGAACGTACGCAAGCTGCGGGATGTTCTCTTCCAGCGCGCGTTCAATAGATTCAGGGGTAACGGCTTTCATGTTATTCTTGCTCCCCTTGCTTGTTTTCTTCAGTTGCATCCACGGTATCCGCCATCGCAGCAGCCTTCGACGTGGTCTTTTTCGCAGTTGTCCTCTTTGCAGCGGTCTTTTTAGTCGCTGTCTTAGTTGCCGCCTTCTTTGTTGTCTTCGCGGCGGAAGCGGTCTTTGCGCCCGCTTTCGCGGCACCCTTCGCAGCAGATTTTTCCGCCTTCTTCTCGCGTTGCTCCACATTATCGGGGCAATCGTAGTTGGGGCAAATCTTCCAGGGACCGCGCGCCGTGGTCACAATCACGAACGGCGCACCGCACGAGGGGCACACTTCTTCGGTTGCGGTGATGGCTCCGTTTGCCGGAAGCGGATAACGCGTTTGGCATTCATCGAAGTTTTCGCAGGTAATCGAGCGTTTCAGCGTGCGTGGATTCCTGCGCGCGATAAGCTTTCCCTGCTTGCCCGCCGCGGCACACGTGGGACACATGCCTACTTCGACTTCAGGATCTTTATTCGTTTCGCACAGCGGGTCAATGCACACAACGCGCGGCTTCGAACGAAACGCCGTCACCTTGATTTGCGGCATGCCACACTCGGGACACACGGTGTCCAGCGCCTCGATTTTGCCTTGCGGCAGCGGATACGTTACATCACACTCGGGCCAGCCGGCGCAACCAATGAACATGCTCTTGCTCTTCGCCGACGTGCGCATTTGCAAATCCTTGCCGCATTTCGGACAAGGGCCAACGTACGCGTCGGCGGCAACAGCATCTTCCAGCGCGTCTTTCACTTCTTCCTTGTGAGCCAGCAGCTCTTTAAGCTGTTCGGCAAGAAGGTCGCGCGAAGTTGCTACCACGGCGTCTTTTGTCTTCTGACCAGCAACAATGTCATCCATGCTTGCTTCAAGGTCGGCTGTCATTTCAGGGTGTGTGATGTGCGGCGCAAACCGCTCCAATGCGTC
This sequence comes from uncultured Eggerthellaceae bacterium, assembly GCA_934631995.1. Taxonomy (GTDB): domain Bacteria; phylum Actinomycetota; class Coriobacteriia; order Coriobacteriales; family Eggerthellaceae; genus CAKUOV01. The sequence continues at coordinate 14,016 of CAKTYF010000016.1, read as the reverse complement.
GCAAACCGCCATACCCAGCTGCGAAGGCTCAATAGGATCGTTTTGGATGTATTTCACCGTGTAAAGACGCTCGATAATGGAGTGACGCGTGGACTTCGTGCCCAGGTTGAGCTTTTCCATTTCCTGGATAAGCTTGCCCTGGCTGTAGCGCGCGGGAGGCTCCGTTTGCTTCTGCGTGCATTCCGCACCGCCGAATGCAACAACTTGGTCTGCGGAAAGCGTGGGCAACTGTTCGTCTTTCTTCATGCCATACGGATAAATCTCGCGATACCCAGGTGAAACAATCACATCACCCTTGGCAACAAACGGCTCGCCTTCCACGGAAAGCGTTACTTTCGTGCCTTCCACCACGGCGGCTTCCGAAAGCGTTGCCAGGAAACGGCGCGCAATCAAGTTGTACACCTTGTAGTCGGCAGCGGCCAAGCTGTCAGGCGTTGCGGCGGCGGTAGGATAAATAGGCGGATGGTCGGTTGTTTCCTTCTTGCCGCGCGTAGCCGTGATTTTCGACTGAGCCAGCAGCTTTTTGCAAAACGGCGCATATGCGGGGTTCGCGGAAATCGCGGAAACCACTTCGCGCAGATCGAGGGACGAAGGATACACCGTATTGTCAACGCGGGGGTAGCTGATGTAGCCCGCCATGTACAAGCTTTCAGCAATGCGCATGGTACGAGCAGGGGAAATGCCTTCTGCAGCCGCGGCCGCCATAAGGCTTGTGGTGTTGAACGGCACGGGAGGCGCCACTTTGCGCTGTTTCTTTTCCACCGAGACAACGCTTGCCTGCGTAGCGTCTGCCACGGTATCCATAACGCGCTTTGCCTCTTCGGCGGACTTGAAGCGTGCCGTTTCGTGCCCGGCGGCGAAGGCGGCAGGCTCTTTGCCAAAACGACCCTTAATCACCCAGTAATCCTCGGGGATAAACGCCAAACGCTCGCGTTCACGTGCCACAATAAGCGCCAACGTAGGCGTTTGCACGCGACCCGACGAGCGCGACTTGCCATAACCGGCGAACTTCACCAGCGACAGATAGCGCGTAAGCACCGTGCCCCACACAAAGTCGATGTCGCGACGCGATGCACCGGCGGCAACCAATTCATCATCCATACTTACCAAATTGTCGAAAGCGTGCGTGATCTCCTGCTTCGTGAACGCGGAGTAGCGCGCGCGGGAAATAGGCGCATTCGGATTCACTTCCAGGATGCAGCCCAGCGCATCGGAGCCAATCAACTCACCTTCGCGGTCAAAGTCGGTTGCAATAACAACGGAATCTGCCTTCTTCGCTAAGTTCTTCAACGAACGGATGATTTCTTTTTCCTTGGGAAGCATTTCGATGGGCGCGTACACCAAATACGGCAGCGCGTCCATGTTCCAGCGCTTCAAATCCAAGCCGTCTTCAAAGAACGGGCGCTTCTTTTTGAAGGGCGGTTTAGGAAGGCTTGCGGGGAGTTTCGCCTTAATAGGCTCTCCATCTGCGGTTATACCATGCCAACCAAGGCGTTTCGTGTAAGCGAGCGATTCGGGAAAATCAGATTCAAGAATGTGGCCGCGCAAACCAATGGCAACCCAGTCCTCCCCTTTTACGGTAAAACGAAAAATGGGAGTGGAAAAAACCTTGTCGGCCTTGGCGCTTGAAGCACCTAAAAGTGTGGCGATTTGCTTCGCGGCATCGTTTTTTTCGGTAACCACCAGTTTCATGTGGCACTCCTTTTGTCTCATGCGGGCATCTCTCAGCCCGCGCCTTCACACGAAACCCCTTGTTTATTAACGTGTGCGGGGATCTTCTTTCATGCGTTGCCGGGCCTTCTTTCGCCAACAAGCGCAAAGGTTCCAGCACGTTTCGTAAGGATACACGATTTCTTGCACTGTCGCGCAATTGTTATCGGGATTTGTCATGAATCCGTGTTTCTTCTGCGGGAATCCGCGCTAAAAGCTGTGCGCGCGAAAAATCTCGAAAGAGAAGGGACTTATTGTTGAAATCAAATCACTGAATAGGGAATGCGCTAAAATCTATCGCAAACAATAACAAGCCGAAACGAAACCTAGAAAGCCCAAGGAGCAAACATGTCCGCCGACAGCCTTGATAACTTTGCCTACCTGCGTGCCGCCGAGCATACTTCAAAGACCCAACGCAAGCATTACTGGGCGGTTGCCATTGGCCTGCAGGCAGTTGACGGGCTGCGTGTATCAACCTATCTGGAAGACCAGGCTCGCTCTTACATTTCAGGTGAAAAAACGCTTGAGGAAGTCGGTGCGCTTGTCCGCGCGTATCATTCCGCGGAGAACTCCAATGAAACGCACGACATTGACAGCGATAACAAAACGAGCAACGACAATTGCAAAGGATTCGAAGAAGCCGACTTGGTAAGCCAGCGCATTGCCGAGTTGCTTGCGCGTGGTGCATTCTATCTTGCACCTGAAATGCTTGTTGATATTCATCGCTATCTTTTCCAAGACCTTGACCAGGCCATCTATCATGCAGGCGAATTCAAGACGGAGCGCATGGTAAAACATGAAGAGATTCTTAACGGCGATAGCGTTCTGTACGCAGACCCTTTGACCTACGACATGTCCCTGAAAGGCGCGTTCGCAAGCGAAGCCGCAAAAGCATATGGGGCATTTACCAATGACGAACTGAAAAGTTTTTGCCACACCATTAGTTTTCTATGGCAAATTCACCCTTTCTATGAAGGGAACACGCGCGCCATCGCTGTATTTTCCGAGCTTTACCTAAATTATCTGGGATTTCAGGTTGAAAATGAGCCATTTGCCCAACATGCACGCTATTACCGCGATGCGCTCGTTCGTGCAATGTACCGAAATGCTGCAGCTGGCATCTTCCCCGATGATCGCTATCTGGTTGCTTTCTATGAAAACCTGCTTGGATTCAGCCACAATGAACTCAACCGAGAAGAGCTTATGTGCCCCGCGCTCTTCGGCAACCCTTCTCTTCTGCGCAACATTGACCCCCAGGAAGCCCTTATCCGCGCCGATAAGTGACGGTATCTCGCCAATGGCACAATATACGCTTCGATAGGTTTGCTATCTTCAAAAAGTGCGGATTTCGGGGTAATCACCAAAATAAAAAGTGCGGATTTCGGTATAATGACTCATATAAAAAGTGCGGATTTCGGGAAAGCGCAGGTAGATTATATGTTCAAGAGAAAGATATATAAAACGCTTCTTGACTGGAAGAGCGCATCGCAAGGAAAAACAGCTTTGCTCATTGAAGGCGCTCGACGCGTGGGCAAATCTACAATTGCCGCCGAGTTCGCTCGCAATGAATACCGCAGCCATATAATCATTGATTTCTCGCGTGCCTCCAAGGCAGTACGCGACCTTTTTGATGACATGTCTGATTTGGATTACCTTTTTCTGCAACTACAATTGCAATACAATGCTCGCCTATTCGAACGAGATTCGCTCATAGTCTTTGACGAAGTTCAATTGTGCCCCAACGCAAGACAGGCAATAAAACATCTTGTAGCGGATGGCCGCTACGATTATCTCGAAACAGGCTCGCTCCTTTCCATCAGGAAAAATATTGAAGGGATTGTTCTCCCGAGCGAGGAACGCAAAGTACCAATGCGTCCTTTGGATTTCGAAGAATTCCGTTGGGCCTGTGGCGACGAAGCCACTTTGCCGTTGATTCAGCAAGCCTTCGAATCGCGTCTCTCCCTTGGCGACCAAACGAATCGCAAGCTTATGCGAGATTTTCGTCTCTACATGCTCGTAGGCGGCATGCCCCAAGCTGTAGAAGCGTATCTTGAAACAAATAATCTCGCAGAAGTTGACACGATAAAGCGAGATATCATCTCCCTTTACGAAGACGATTTTCATAAGATAAGCCCAAGCGGTGCACTCTCACGTTTGTTCGATGCCATTCCTGCGCAGCTCGCAAAAAAATCATCACGGTATCACGTATCCAGCGTTCTCCCGAATCGACAGGTATCTGATATTCCCGAAGAACTTGCAGAGCTGTTAGCCTCAAAAACAGTGCTTGCCGCATACCATACCAATGACCCAAACGTGGGTATGTCGTCTACCATTGATCTGGAGAAATTCAAGCTCTACCTAGCTGACACCGGCCTTTTCGTCACCTTGATGTTTAAAGATACCGATGTGGCCGAAAACATCATATATGAATCACTCTTGGCAGATAGATTGCCTGTCAATTTGGGTGCGGTCTACGAGAATGTGGTCGCACAAGAGCTTGTTGCCCGCGGAAACGGCCTTTTTTACCACACGTGGTCCAAAGAAGATGCAAATCGAAATTATGAAATAGACTTTGTGCTTTCCCGGGGGAAAAAGATATGCCCTATTGAAGTGAAGTCCTCTGGATATAAAACCCATGCCTCACTCGATGCATTCCTTAAAAAATATCCATCGAGAGTTGGAACAGCGTATCTGGTGTACACAAAAGACTTGCGTAAAGACGGCGCAATTACCTGTATGCCTACCTATATGGCTCGATTTCTCTAAATAGGAACCTATCTCGTATTTATGCGGCGGGGGCTTTCTGGGCTTCTTCGGACTCGCGGTCTAAGACAATCTGCATAGCGGCAATGGCGCATTCAAGCATGCTGTCGTCGGGCTCGTTCGTGGTTAGACGCTGCATTTGCAAGCCGGGCCACAAGATGACTTTGACCAGGGGGTTTTCAGGGTGCGTGCCCGCCCACTTCACCGTGATCTCGTACGAGATGCCCGCAATAACTGGCATGAAAATGATACGCGTCAAAATAACAAGCGCCAGCTTCGGTGCGCCATCGGGCACACCCCAGGCACCGAACAGCGCACTCAGCGGAATAGCGGTATACACGAAGATGGCAATAATCATGACCATGATCAGAAACGCCGTGCCGCAACGTACGTGCAAGCAGGGAAAACGGCGCGCATTTTCGGGTGTAAGCGGCAAACCATGTTCGAAGCAGTGAATGGTCTTATGCTCGGCACCGTGATAACTGAACATGCGCTTGATGTCGGACATGCGGCCAATCAGCCAAATGTAGAGCACGAAAACCGCCACGCGAATCAAGCCGTCTACGATATTCCACGCAACGGGTGATGCATCGTATTCGCCCACAACGAAGTTCGTGATGAAGGCGGGCGCCACAATAAACAGACCCACGCCCAAAAGCAAACCTAGACCCATGGAAATCGCCATTTCCGCTTTTCCGAAGAACGGCTCTTTTTCGTAGTCGGTATCTTGTTTGGATTCCGAATCGGCAGTCGGCGTATCAACTTGCTCGACGCCTTGGCGGCCATCCTGCTCGAAGTCGCTTGCAATGGGCGCATCGGGTGTCTCGGGCTTGCCATTAACCTGCGCCTCGTCAAAAACCGGCGCAGCAGACTTCCCTTCCGCAGCTTCCTCTTCCTCGTCATCGTACGCATGGTTCGCGGCAATTTCCAGCGCTTTGAAGCCCAAAATCAACGACTGCACCAACGCCACGCACCCGCGCACGAAAGGCCAACGCATCCACGCATGTTTTTTGCCCGATGCTAAATCGTGCTCCTCGGTGTAGATGTCGCCTTCGGGCGTGCGCACCGCAACCGCCCAGTTGAACTTACCGCGCATCATAACGCCCTCGAGCAACGCCTGGCCGCCCACATGGGTTTTCAGCGCGCCATCCTAGGAAAAAGCGCGCGAAAGATCGCTTTCCTTCTTATCACTTGCCATACGAACTATTACGCTTCCTTAAAAGTGTTTTCCTGAACATGCAGGTCATACGACTAATTTCAGCGTATCCTACGCGCGCGGATACGGATTCCCGCAGCACATTTTTCCTTCTGGGCACGGACCTGATACGCACGGAGCGCCCGCTTTCGCAAACACGCGTGGTGCCAGCGGCTTTACCAGCTCAACCATGCGCCATGCCATCTCGCGAATCTCCCACTGCGCGCGGTTGCAGCAGCGGTGATTGAAGAAATGAAACAGCTCGCGCGCATTCATAGTCACCACGATTTTTGTCTCCGCGGCGTTCGGCAGCAGAAAACGAGCATCCTCGGCAGGAATGCCCAGATCAAGCAGCTTCTTGTACGCATCCGTTACCGCAGCAATCGCTTCATCGAACACTTCTTTTGCTTCGGCATTTTCCGCAACGCTTTCCGGCGTGACCGTCTCAATGCCGTTGCCGTATTTCACGTAGCGCTGGCTTTGCTGGTTGTAGCTGGCAACGCGATGGCGCACCAGCTGATGCGTAAGCGCACGCGAAACGCCATCAATCGCAAACGTGAAGCTTGCATGCTCCAGCGTGGAAAAATGTCCCGACCCCAAAATGGTAGAAAGAACGCGTTCTTCCTGTTCAGGCGACATGGTTTCCAACAGCTCCTTTGCCCCAACGGGAGCATAGCAAAGACGCGCGGCAGTCGCGATGGCGCGCTCGGGATGAGGCGTGCAATAGAGAAGTTCAACGTTCATGGTTGCTCGTTTCTATTCGAAAGGTCATCACAATCGAAGCGCGTCGAATAAGCGCAACCACAAGGCCACTCCATCAACGGCTTCCCTTGAATGGGCACGGCTTCACTGCGTTGCCGACACCCGCAACAATACCGCAAATTACGCCACAGCAATTATAATTAACCGAAAATAAATGCGTCGGTCAAGGATAAAGAAGCGCGGTGAATAAGCAATTTCGTGGTATCGTAGCAAAGTATACCTGCATCGATGCAAAAGACACGTCACAAGGAAAGCAATACTATGAACGAACAAATAAATGTACAGGAAACTACGCATGCAACGCCAATCGACTCGCTGGAAAAAACCGACTGGGCTCACGTTTGGCGCGAGTTGCAAGTGCAGCGCGAAGCGGCAGACGACGCTTCCTACTGGGATGAGCGTTCCAAAACGTTCGGCATGAACGACAAGCCAAACGATTATGCGCTGAGCTTTTTGCAATTGGCGGATCTTCAGCCAGGTGAACGCGTTTTCGACATGGGCTGCGGAAACGGAGCACTCGCACTTCCCTGCGCTGCAGCTGGGCATCCCGTTCTTGCCGCCGATTTCTCGCGCGGCATGCTTGATCGACTGGAAAACGATGCCGCCGAGCAGGGGCTTACGAACATTGAAGCGAAGCAAGTAAGCTGGGAAGGCGACTGGGAAGCCGCAGGAATTCTCATGAAATCGTGCGATGTTGCGTTTGCGTCGCGCTCGATTGCCACGTCCGACCTGAAAAACTCCCTGCTGCGCTTGAACTCCATAGCACGCCGGAAATGCTGCATCACTCTTGCCACCAGCTATTCGCCACGCTGCGATGATCGCATTATGCGCGTTATTGGCTTTGATTCCCTGGTGGGACGCGATTTTTGGTACGCCACAAACATTCTGATGCAGCTCGGCGCGCTCCCTGAGGTGCGTTACATCGAAAGTACGCGCTACGACACCTACGAATCGTCGCAAGCGGCCTGGGAGAATCTTCAGCTTATGCTCGAGGCCGCGCTTAAGGCGAACCCGGATCACGACGAGGCTGAAGCGCAAGCGCGCTTGAAGGCGTGGTTCGATACTAACTTGGTAGAAAATGCGCCCATCGAAGACGCGGACGGAAAAGAAAGCCAAACGACGTACACGTTCAAGGAACCACGTACGGTGACCTGGGCTTTTATCTCATGGAACGCCGAAAGACTTGATACATATAACGCAATCTAAGCAAATCTGAGCATTGCGTTTTCTGACGGATCCAGGAATTGTCCTGGGTCCGTTTATAGTCGGGAACGAGAGACCGGCGACAAATTCTTTTCGCCGCAGAAGCGCTCCTTGCTACCGAAAAGGCACGAAAGCACCTGATCGCAGGCTGCATCGTTCGGGTAAACCGCCGTGGCGCCACCCCAGCAATCACCGAAGCGCTGCGCTGCCGTATCGCACAAGCTCTCGCGTACCACAATAAGCGCATGAGCGCAAAGTGGCGAAGGACCCCGCGATAACACGTCCATGGCGCTGGTCAGACCACCGTTTTTCAGGAGCTCTAAGGGACCCAGCTCGTCAATCACTAAAAGACCGGGGTGTTTCGGGGCTTGCACCGTGATACCAGCAGCTTGTTTTATATCCTCGGGCAGCGTGCAGTCTTTTGCTTGCGCGCATAACGTGCAAAAATGTGCGTTCACCTGGTCAATCGCAGCATCATCTATCGCCCAGCCAAGCTTAGCCTGCGATGATTGCGAGCAGCGTGCTTGTTCGCCCTTCGATCCATTGCTTGCGTCGTCCCCTTCGCAATACCGCTCAACCAGGTCAGGGCGACGCGCGAACGCAATCCGCTCATTTTGCGGGAGCAAAATGTTATCTATCCCCAATTTCTCGAAACGCTGTCCCGCGGGCGCATTCGCCCTATGATCAATCCACTGACCAGGTGCAACAACACCATAGACGGGCATGTCGCTTTCATGCACCTGCTCAATTAGGTGCTCAAGCCAGCGAGTCTTGCCCGTTTGCATCACGCCCGTAAGAATGAAAAGCATCGTTTCCCACCTTATCGTTTGCTTGATTGATTTCGCCAGTTCAGCCCGCGTTAGCTGTTCGCAAAAACAGCTAACTTAGCTGCCGATTTTCACGATGGGCGCGTAATCTTTCAGCAGTTTCTTCGTCTCGCGCAGCTTGGCGAAGTAAATATGCAGCATATCGCCATCGATTTTCGTCACTTTGCCACGCCCAAACGTCTTATGGTCAACAACATCGCCCACCGCAAACGTCATTTTCGCCGCATCTTTCTTAAACGACGTGGCAGACGTTGCGCGCGGCGCCACCGAGGACGTCCTACGCGAACCCGAAGCGCTTGACGTGCCGAACACGCGACCTGCGCCGGCTTCGGAACCAGAGCCGGAAATACCGCGGCGGCTTCCGCGCTTCTCGTAACCTGTGCCTGAAAAGCCCGAAGAACCCAAACCGGACGTCTTGCGCAGCTCTTGCGGAATCTCGCCAATGAAGCGCGAAACAGGGTTGCTTTGCGTGTTACCGAAAAGCTGTCGCGAAGCAGCGCAGGTCAGGAACAGTTTCTTACGCGCACGCGTAATGGCAACATATGCCAAGCGGCGCTCTTCTTCAATTCCCGCCGGGTCGGACGATGAATTCATGTGCGGGAAGATGGTCTCTTCCATGCCCGCAACGAACACGGTATCGAACTCTAAGCCCTTGGCCGCATGGACCGTCATAAGCGTCACCGTGGCGCCATCCTCGGTCTGCGCATCCAAATCGGTACGCAAGCGCACCCACTCAAGGAAGTCCGCCATGGAATCGCCACGCAACGTGCGTGCAGGCTGCGCTTCCTCATCGAACGAAGACGCATCAAAAAGCGCACCTTCCACCTGATCAGCGGCAAGAAGCGCATCTGCATCGGCGGCGGAAAGGTCTTCGGTGGAAGGAGCCTCGAACAGCGCATCGTCTTCATCGTGCGTTGCCACGAATTCATCCACTACTGTCAAGAATTCTTTGATGTTTTCAATGCGGGCGCGCGATTCCGTGGTGTTTTCCACTTCAAGCGCTGTAACCAGACCCGTGCGATCGATCACCATCTCGATAATCTTGCGCAAATCGCCTTCATAAGTGCCTGCTTCGGCAATCAGCGACACGAAACTGCCTAGCGCCGAGCGCACGCTGGCGCGAAACGTTGAATCCGCCACAGCAAGCGCTGCGGCATCCATAAACGATACTTGCTGGTCAAAAGCAAGTTCAGAAATATGGTCAACGGTTGTTTTGCCAATGCCGCGTCGCGGAACGTTGATAACGCGCTGTGCCGACATATCATCCGCCGGGTTCACGATAAGCGTCAGATACGCCATGAGGTCTTTGATTTCGGCGCGCTCGAAGAACTTTACGCCGCCCACAATGCGATACGGAATGCCCGCGCGCAGCAACATGTCTTCCAAAGAGCGCGATTGGGCGTTCGTGCGGTACAGAATGGCCACGTCATCGTAGCTCGCACCCGCACGTACTTGCTTTTCAATCTGGCTGGCAATCCAAACGCCTTCATCACGGCCGTCCGACGCCATGTAAACCTGAATCTTGTCGCCCTTGTCCTGCGACGTGAACAGGCGTTTTTCCTTGCGCTTCTTGTTGTGCGCAATAACGGAGTTCGCGGCTTCCAGGATATTGCCCACGCTGCGATAGTTTTCTTCGAGTTTCACCACTTTGCAGTTGGGATAATCGTTTTCGAACTCAAGGATGTTGCGAATATCCGCACCACGCCACGAATAAATGGACTGGTCATCGTCGCCTACCACCATGATGTTCTTATCGCAGCGCGCCAAGAAACGCGTGATTTCATACTGCGCCTTGTTCGTGTCTTGGTATTCGTCGATAAGCAGGTAATGGAAGCGGTCTTGATATGCGCTCAGCACGTCTTCGTGGTGCTTGAACAGCAGATACGTATAGAACAGCAAGTCGTCGAAGTCAAACGCATTCGCCTGTTTCAAGCGCTCCTGCAGCTGAAGGTACACGCGCGCCGTGGCTTTTGTGATGGGGTCAGCCGCCTGCTCCTGATAGTCAAGCGGGTTGATAAGCTCGTTTTTCGCCTGAGAAATCTTGCCGCGAATCGTGTTCACCGGATAGCGTTTCGGGTCAATCTCCAGGTTGTACATGATATCTTTGACCAGGGTTTTCGAATCGCTGTCATCGTAAATGGTGAAGTTTTGCGTGAAGCCGATGACCTGCGCGTTGGCTCGAAGGATACGCACGCACATGCTGTGGAACGTGGAAACCCACATGCCGCGCGCCGAAGAACCGATAAGCTGTCCCAAGCGCTCACGCATTTCCGCAGCTGCCTTGTTCGTAAACGTGATGGCAAGAATCTCCCATGGATTCACGCCGCAGTCTTCGATCATATGGGCAATACGGTACGTAAGCACGCGCGTTTTGCCTGATCCAGCACCCGCCAAAACCAAAAGAGGACCTTGCGTGGCAAGCACGGCTTCGCGCTGCGGACCATTAAGCGTATCTAAATCAAGCACAGTGACACCTCGTAATTAAAACACGCCCAACGCGCGCAAACCAAAGTAACCCAAAACAATAACACCCAGAATAATGCGGTATACGCCAAATGCCGTGAAGTCGTTTTTCTTCACATAGCCAATCAGGAACTTGATGGAAATGACCGATACCACAAACGATGTGACAATCGCAATGCCGAAGATCATCCATTCCATGCCCGTATAGGCAAAGCCGTGCTTGATGAACTTGATCAAGCTCCACCCCAGCATAATCGGAATGGCCAGGAAGAATGCGAACTCCGTTGCAATGGTGCGGCTTGTGCCCAAAAGCATGGAACCGATGATGGTGGAGCCAGAACGGGACGTGCCCGGAATAATAGCCAGCGATTCGAAGATGCCGATAAGGAACGCCTTGCCGTAAGAAAGCTCGCTGAAGCTGTTCACCTTGGCAATAACGCTCGAGGCATCCGTCTCGTCCGTTTCCGTCTTGAACGTGCTTTCACCTTGGGGTTCGTCGTTTGCGGCGTTCGTCGCGCGCGAGCCTTCCCCGTTGTCGCTCTGAGCTGCAGCGTGCTTGGCATGGCGAGCAACATAAGCACCCGAAGCACCAGCAACGGAAGAGTCCGCAATAGCAGCGCTGTTAGCTTGCGCGATAAGACGACGATTGCGGCGCTCGATCAAGATGAAAATCACACCGTAAATGATAAGCGCGGCAACAACAACCAGGTAGCCATATGACCCGTTCATGATGTTTTCTTCCATCCAGTCATCAAGCGCAAAACCAATGACGGCGGGCGGAATGGAGCCCACAACAACTTTCGCCCAGATGCCCCACGTCTCTTTCTTCTGCGTGGCAGTCTTTGTGCGCGCAAAGGGGTTCAGCTTGTTGAAGAACAGCAGGACAACGGCAAGAATGGCGCCCAACTGGATTACAACCAAAAACGTGCTATAGAAGGACTCGGAAACGTCGAGTTTCACGAACTCCTCCAACAGCATCATGTGACCCGTGGATGACACGGGCAGCCATTCGGTGATGCCTTCGACCACACCGAATAGGAAAGCTTTTAAGGCTTCGATGATCATAAAAACGATTCCTTCCAAAATTGTGCATATTGCCGCAACATCACGTTTGACGTGCGGAAATGTTTTTCCGCACTAAGCAGGCAACAAAAGATGCAGCAACAATAAGTAACAATACCAAAAAATTGCGTAGCGAATATAATAGCACGCTTTGGAAGGAACGCGGCTTAAGGCGGCGCAGAGCTGCCACGAATACAGAGGGTTTTCGCAATTGGAACGACGTTGGGCGCCGAGCAGCTAACGCGCAAGGAGCTGGCCCGGCACGGGCGCGTGTAGACGAAACAGCTTCTCATCGCTGAGTGCCTGACCGGCAAACAATCGCCTGCGCGCAAAGCAGCAATAACGCGCCGGCAGACCACCGAATTATGCGTTTTTCTTCTTCGGGAATTCCCGAACACCCAGCTCGCGCAAGTAAAGTTGGCCATCGCGATTCTCGAACACATTTGCGCTCTCGGCAAAATGGACGCGCGAACACGCTTTGCGCGCCTTCTCGAACGATTCAAGCGACACCGCGACGCTCGGCACGCTTGCATCCCAATCAAACGGCACACGGCACGCTTGCGCCCAGGCACGCACCGACTTTGCGTCTTTACCAAACGCCTTCGCGCACTTCAGAAGCTTGTCGCCTTCATCGAACGTAAGCCATGGATACGCTGCCTGCAACGCGGCGTCTTCCAGAAATGCCTTGTTTTGCTGATAAATTTGGCCTGTATTTTTATTATCTGAGCTGCAGTAATGCACGCCCAGCTGAAGCCGCTGTTCGTGAGCGTATTCAAGTAGCGCTAACGCCTCGGCCTCGCTGCCCGCAACGGGAATGCCGCCCCCGTACCAATAATCGTACAGGTAGTTGAACGGATGCTTACGCAGTTTGAAATCGCGCGAACGGAATTCTTCCGCGTTGCAAAGCGGGAAACAGAACTCGAGTAAATTGATGCCCCGCACTCCCATGGCGTCTAAGCGTGAAAGCAGCTCGCGCATTACCGAAAGCGTACCGGGAATTACTGGCATTTCAACCATGACCTGCGGTAATGCAGAAACAGCAGCCGCCATGCGTTCAAACACTGGAGCATCTGCATTCGCGACATCTTCCGGTTTTACGCTGAAACGAATCTCGTTGAGTCCCACTTCCGCCAATTGCGCCAAGCACGCGTTGTCAAGCAGGTCGCCGCACGTGTAAAGACGCACATGCGCTTCGGGGTACAGCTCGCGGGCGCGCTGGATAAATGATACGACCTGGTCTTTATGCAGCAGCGGCTCGCCACCCGTAACGGCAAGGCAGTCGAATTGCGCCCCTGCAGCGTGCGCGGCATTGAGCTCGGAGACGATATCGCGCTGGTGCGAAAGGAAATACTCGTAGTGATCCTGGTTCGGATTGAAGCAGAAATAGCAGTGCCGCGTGCAGCGCAGGTCAACGAAGAACGTTGCCGTGCGCTCGCCAGTACGACACGCCAAGCATGCCGGAGATATCCAGCCACGCCACAAAGACGTGCCCCCATTTTCGCAATGGCACCCACACGTGTTGGCAACGTGCGCACGACGCGTTCGGGAACACGACTCCGCAGCTTCAAAGGGAACGCCAAACGCAGCAACTGCGTGCTCGTAGTCGCGCTCTACCTGGTTGAATGCTTTTGCATATTCCCGAACGTCCATCAAAATCCTTACTCGCCTATACGTTTCATGAGCCAATCAAGCTGTACCGCATCAACATGCACAAGTACCACAACAGCCTGCATAAATGCAGCGTACAACCCATGCTCGTCTTTTTCAATCACATCGGCTGCAAGTGCGTCGATCCACGTAAGCAGATGCGCTTCCAAAAACGCCTTAGTATCCTGCAGCGCCTTGCGGCATTCGGCATCAAGGCCATCCGCATACGCGTCATATGCACGCGTGCCCATACAGCCCATATACGCCAACATTGCCGCAATATGATCATCGGGGAATTGATGCTCCGCCTGAAGCTTCAAACCGGCAGCATGATACAGCGCGCGAACATCCAGCGTGCTGCCCTGGAACAAAGTTTGCTCGGTG